>JAFAHO010000320.1 GCA_019237205.1 Hyphomicrobiales bacterium | reverse complement strand
GGCGACGATCGCTGGCGCTCGCCAGGGCTCCGGCAGGACGCTCGCCGGGGCGACCATCCAGAAGCCGGTCGCGGCCTCGCCGGAGACGAACGAGCAGTTCTTCCTGCAGGCGCCGCTCTCGTCGTACCACGGGCGGAACTCGCTCGGCCCGCCGAACTCCTGGGTCTGGACCGGCCGCGGGCGGTGCCAGTGGTCCTTGAGGCCAAGATTGACGATGAGTCCTGGCCCGATCGCGATCGTGGCGATGAGGAAGATCATGGCCCGTCCGCTCGGCGCCCATCTCAAGCGCACGCCTCGGCGCTTCGCGAGCCATAAGGCGGCGTAGAGCGTGAGCACGACGAAGGGCGTGACGCGAAAAAAATCGCGGCCGAAGCGATCGAGGCTGTCATGCCCGATGAAGCCCCCGCGGTCATAGAAGAGATGCGCAACCGCGAGGTCGAGCCCGGGCCATACCGCGAAGACGGCGAGCATCAACGCCGTCAGCGCGATGTAGACAACGAGCGCTCTCGTCATCGGGCGGTCAGAGAACCCGATAGGTCTTGCCGGTCTCGAGGCCCTCAACGCTGCGGCTGAAGGCGCGCGCGGCGCGGGCGACCGGGACCGGATCGAAGCCGCGGAAGAAGGGTCCGTAAGCCGTCATCGATTCTTCGAACACCGTCGGGCTGACGAGATTGATGCGGATGCTGCGCGGCATTTCGATCGCCGCCGCCATGACGAAGCTTGCGAGCGCGCCGTTGACCATGCTGGCCGAGGACCCTGTCGCGATCGGGGCGTCGGCGGTCACTCCCGATATGAGGGTGATCGAGCCGGCGTCATTGAGATGATCGCGCGCGGCGAGGGCGAGATTGACCTGGCCCATCAGCTTGTTGCTGAGGCCGAGGCCGTAGGACGAATGCTCGATCGTCGCCGGCTTGATCGCCGACAGCGGATGGAAATTGACTGCCCCGGCCGCGCAAGCCGCCGCGTCGAGCGGCCCCGCGGCCTTCAGGCCCGCGACGATGCTCGCCGGATCGGCGATGTCGATGCGGATGTCGCCCGACTTCGACCCGGCGGCGACGATCTCGTGCCGCGGCGAGAGCTCGGCCACGATCGCCCGGCCGAGCACGCCGCTGGCGCCGATAACGAGAATGCGAGGGCGTTGCGACATGAATTAACCCGCATTTGAGGGGAATTGAGCGGCGCAACGTAGCGGCTGCCGCACGATCGCGCCAGCTTTGTGGCGGACCTCATCCGGTTGCCTCATTTGAGGGCGGGTCTATAGTCTCCTTTCGCCCACCCCGCGGAGGCGTGGCATGTATCGGCTGGACGACAAGCTCGCGCGCATCCGCGCCGGGGCATATAAGCGCACGGACTTCATCATCGCCGATGCGAAGGACCCCGACATGGGGCCGGGCCTCCATGCCGTGGGGTCGGCGCGTCAGAAGGACGGATCCGCGGCGCGGTTCAGCACCCGCGAAGAATTTCTCGACTCGATCGAGGCGATCCTTCGTCAGGACATCGTCGACATCATGCTGACTTCCGTCAGCAATCTGGAAAGGCTGGCCAAGCGCAACGCTTTCGCCGGCGCCGGCGTCAAGCCCGCCATCCGCGCCAACGATACGACCGACACCTGGCGCCATCGCGGCGCCTATTATCATAACGCGCCCTCGCGGCCGTTTCGCACCGCCTCGCTCGCGCATGTGCGGCCTTTGACCGATCTTGCCCTCTATTCGATCACCTTCACCAACGATATCGACGCCGACGTCGCGTCGCTCGAGGCGTTCAAGGCCTTTCGCGCCGACGCCGCCGCGCACGGCGTCTCCTATTTTCTCGAGGTGTTCAATCCGAATGTCGAGCGCGGCCTTTCTCCCGAGACGATGCCGCAATTCGTCAACGACGCGATCGTCCGCTGCCTCGCCGGCCTCACCGAAGCCGAGCGTCCGCGTTTCCTCAAGATCGCCTATAACGGACCGAAGGCGCTCGAGGAGCTGGCCTCGTTCGACCCGAGCCTGGTCGTCGGCGTTCTTGGCGGCGGCGCCGGCACGACCCGCGACTGTTTCGAACTCATCCACAAGGCGCAGAAGCACGGCGCGCGGGTCGCCCTTTTCGGACGCAAGATCAATCTCGCCGAGTCGCCGCTCGACATCGTGCGCCTGATGCGGGCCGTCTCCGACGGCGCGCTGACCTCGCTCGAGGCGGTCGAGGACTATCACGAGGCCTTGCGAAAGAAATGCCTGGCGCCGGTCCGCGATCTCGAGCGCGACAGCCAGATCACCGAACCCGTCCTGAAGCACGGCTGACTGTGGAATGAGCGCGCGACGGGGCGTGTTGTCGGCGGGCACTTTTTGCGTCGATTTCAACAAGTCAATCGCGCGCTGGCCGAAAGAGGACACCTCGAACGAGGTCATCGAGATCGATCGCCAGGGCGGCGGCTCGGGCTTCAACATGGCCCTCGACCTCAAGCGGCTCGACCCGGACTTTCCAGTGGAGGCGATGGGCGTCGTCGGCGACGACGATCTCGGACGGTTTCTCTTTCGGGAATGCGACGCGCACGGCGTTGCGCGCGGCGCGCTTCTGGCGCTGACCGGCGGCGCGACGATGAGCGTCGACGCCTTCAACGTCAGCGAGAGCGGACGGCGCACCCATTTCTACCATCAGGGCGTCGCGGCCGCGATGACGCCGGACCATTTCGACCTCTCCCCGAGCCGCGGGCGCATTCTGCACCTCGGGTTGCCGGGGGCGCATGCGGCGATGGATCGGCCTTGGCGCGGCGAGGCGAATGGCTGGGTCGCGGTGCTGCGCAAGGCCCGGAGCCTCGGCCTTGCCGCCAATCTCGAACTGATGACGACGTCCGCCGCGCGGCTTGCCGAACTCGGCCGGCCGTGCCTGCCGCATCTCGATACGCTCATCGTCAACGATTTCGAGATCGGCGCGCTCGCCGGTCGCGAGACGCGCCATGCGGATGGGACGACCGACGTCGGCGCGGTGCGCCGCGCCGTCGATGACGTGCTGGCGGAGGGCCCCTTGCGCTGGGTCGTCGCGCATTTTCCGGAAGGCGCCGTCGCCGGCGGCCGCGACGGGACGCGGCTTGCGGTCGGGTCGGTTGCGATGCCGGACGGGGCGATCGTGGGCGCCAATGGCGCGGGCGACGCTTTCGCCGCCGGCATGCTCTACGGGCTGCATGAAGACTGGCCGATCGAGAAGGCTCTGCGTCTCGCCCATGCCTCGGCCGCCGCGTCGATGCGCGCGGTCTCAACCACGGCCGGAGTCGCGCCGGTCGCGGACTGCCTGGCGCTCGCCGAAAAATATGGCCTTCGTCAGCTCGCCGCTTGACAGAATGCGCCGGGCCGTGAGAGCCGCCGTGGCGTGACGCCTTTCCCTTTTCGCCTCATTTTCGTGCGCCACGGCGAAACCGCGTACAATTCAGAGAACCGGCTGCAGGGGCAGCGCGACGTTCCCCTCGACGCGCGCGGGCGCGATCAGGCAAGCGCGATCGGAAAGACGCTGCGCGCGCGCCTCGGCGAGGAGATCGACAGGCTGGAGGCGGCCGGGGCGTTCGTCGCTTCGCCCCTGAAGCGCGCGCGCGAGACGATGGAGCTCGCGCGCGCCGCGATGGGCCTTCCGCCTAAACGCTATCGTCTCGACCCGGCGCTCAAGGAGCTCAGCTTCGGCGAGTGGGAGGGCTTGACCTGGGCCGAGGTCAAGGCGCGCGACCCGAAGCTCGTCACGGCGCGCCGCGCCGACAAATGGAACTTCGCCCCGCCCGGCGGCGAAAGCTACGCGATGCTCGCCGGGCGCCTCAAGCCCTGGCTCGCCTCGCTCGCCGGCGACGACTTCATCGTCTCGCATGGCGGGGTCGCCCGCGCCTTCATGACCCTCATTGCGGGCGTGCCCCCCGAGATCGCTGCCGAGGCGCCAATTGCTCAGGGGCGCGCAATCGTCTTCGACAAAGGCCGCTACGAGTGGATCGGTTGAGTAAGCCTTCGTCTGTCGCGCGCGAGCCTAAGATCTCCGCCGCGACGATGCTGCTGCTCGCCGCCGCCTGCGGCCTCCTGGCGGCCAACATTTACTATGCGCAGCCGCTGATCAAACCGATCGCCGAGTCGCTCGGGCTCGCCGCGCAGGCGTCCGGGCTCATCGTGACCATCACGCAAATCGGTTACGGACTGGGGCTCATGTTCGTCGCGCCGCTCGGCGATCTCATCGAGAACCGGCGGCTCGTCATCGCCTGCGTCGCCTTCAGTGCGCTCGCGCTCGCCTTCGCCTCGGTCGCGACGTCCGCCTCGGCCTTCCTCGTTTGCTCCGGCGCAATCGGCCTCGGTGCCGTCGGGGTGCAGATCCTGGTCCCGCTTGGGGCGCACCTCGCGCCCGACGCCATCCGCGGACGGGTCGTCGGCGCGGTGATGAGCGGCCTGCTGATCGGCATCATGCTCGCGCGGCCGGTCGCGAGCTTCATCGCCTCGCAGGCCTCCTGGCGCGCGGTGTTCGCCGTATCCGCGGCGCTGATGGTCACATTGGGCCTTGTGCTGTCGCGCACTCTGCCGGTTCGCAAGCCTGTGGCGCGGATGAGCTACGGCGCGTTGATGGCCTCGTTAGCGCGCCTCGCCGCGGCGACGCCGATCCTGCGTCTGCGCGCCTTCTATCAAACGTGCCTCTTCTTCGCGTTCAGCCTCTTCTGGACCACGACGCCGCTTCTGCTGGCGGGCCCCGACTATCGTCTGACCCAGCGCGGCATCGCCCTCTTCGCGCTGGCAGGCGTGTCGGGCGCCGTCGGCGCGCCGGTCGCCGGGCGGCTCGCCGACCGCGGATACACCGGGTCGGCGACGGCGGGCGCGATCTCTCTGGTGGCGCTTGGGTTTCTGGCGACGATGGCGATCCCTCAGGGCTCGACCCTCGCGCTCGCGCTTCTCGTGGCCGCGGCGATCGCGGTCGATTTCGGGGTCCAGGCCAATGTCGTCCTCGGAATGCGCGCCCTCTTCGCGCTCGCGCCCGAAACGCGCGGCCGACTCAATGGGGTCTATATTGCGACCTTCTTCGCCGCCGGCGCTTTGGGCTCGGCCGTCGGCGCCTGGGCCTTCGCCCGAGGGGGCTGGCCGCTCGCGAGCCGCATCGGCCTCGCGCCGCCGCTGATCGCGCTCGCGCGGTTCGTGTTTCGCGTGAGCATGCGCCGCGGCTCATGCGTCTCATTCTCGCCATAGCGGCGGCGCATGAGCCCGGCGCAATCGCCGCGCCGCGTCCGCGACCTCGTGCGAATTTGCTTAACGAAATCTTAGAGGACCGGGATGAACGCGGCTTCGCGCGCCGTTGGATCAAGTCGGCCGGGACAAGCCCGGCCATGACGGCCCGCGCCGCGCGCCTGCCGCTCGCGTTCGCCGCCGCGCTCGCGCTTTCTGCCTGCATCGGTCCGGATATGAGCGAGATCGGCGACGCGGGCTCGATGCTGCCATTCGCCTCGGCGAGCGTCCCGCAGAGGCCCAAGCCCGTGCAGGTGTTCATCGCCTCGACCCGCAAGGGCGAGAGCGGCGCAGCTGCGCGCGAACAGGCGCCCGAGGCCCGTTTCGCGCTCGCCACCATGACGATCCCGCCCGGTCATCGCGCGGGCTCGATCGAGGCCCCCTTATGGGGCCAGGCGAACGGCAAGAACGACGTCGTGCTCGCGGGCGAGCGTGAGCTCGACGGCGACGAATTCCGCGCCGAGCTTGCTTCGCACGTGTCGGGCCGGGTTGGCGTCAATCGCGACATCCTCGTCTTCGTGCACGGCTTCAACACCAGTTTCGACGACGCGCGCTCGCGCGCCGCCCAGATTGTCGCCGACGCGCATTTCGGCGGGGTCGCGGTCCTCTTCACCTGGCCCTCGCGCAGCGAGCTCTTCGGCTACGTCAGCGACAAGGACAGCGCCACCGCCTCGCGCGACGCGCTGCAGGCGCTCCTGCACGATCTCGGCCAGACGCCGGGCGTCGGCAAGATCCACGTGCTCGCCCATTCGATGGGCGGCTGGCTCTCGATGGAGGCGCTGCGCGAGTCGGCGATCGCCGGCGACCGGACCTTGAGCGGACATTTGGACAACGTGATCCTCGCTGCGCCCGACATCGACATGGATGTGTTCGCTTCGCAGATGTCGCGCATCCGCCCGGCCAGCGTCACCGTCTTCGCCACGCCGAACGACAAGGCGCTGTCGATCTCGAGCCTGCTCGCCAGCTCCCGCCAGCGGGTCGGCGCGATCGACGCCTCGAAGTCGGAGGACCGCGAGGAGATCGAGAAGCTCGGCGCCAAGGTCGTCGACATCACAGCCTACGCCGACGCCGACCGGTTTATCAGCCACGCGGTTTACGCGGATTCGCCGGAGGTTTTGAACCAGATCGGCTCAACGATCACGGCGCCGCGGGCCGAAGACGCCAATACCCTGTCCGTTATCGACGCGACGCAATACCGGGATCCCAATGCGCCGCCTCCGGCGCCGCCGGACGAAAGACAAGCCCAGTAGCGGCAAGCCCTCCGCTGCCGGCGATTTGAACCGATCAGGCAGACGTAAACCTAAGAATGCGGTTGACAGGCGATATTAACGCCGCGTAACGTCGGCACAGGTATGGAATTGGTTGGGGGACCGGGGCAAGGGCCATCTTTGCGGCCTGAAGATCCTTCGGCCAAGGTTGGAGAGGCCGCCTTTCGGGGCGGCCTCTTTCATTGGCGGTCGCATCGGCGCATGGGGAAGGGGGCATGCGGCAGCGCGCTTGAAAACCGCGCGGGAAGGGTCGACATTGTCATTTCGTCGCCCAGTCTCAAGGGAGTTCCGCCATGCCAAGCAAGCTCGACCAGTTGCGCGCCATGAGCACCGTCGTCGCCGACACTGGCGACATGGATTCAATCCGAGCTTACAAGCCGACCGACGCGACCACCAATCCATCCCTCATCCTCAAGGCCGCGCAGCTGCCGCACTATGCGCAGCTCGTGGAGGAGGCGATCGTTTGGGGACGCCGGCAGGGCGCTGGGGTCGGCGACGTCACCGACCGGGTCGCCGTCAACTTCGGCGCGGCGCTGACCAAGATCGTTCCCGGCCGCGTGTCGACCGAGGTCGATGCCGATCTCTCCTTCGATACGGGCGGGAGCGTCGCCAAGGCGAAGCGGCTGATTGCCCTCTATGAGGAGCGCGGGATCAAGCGCGAGCACATCCTCATCAAGGTCGCCTCGACCTGGGAGGGGATCCAGGCGGTCAAGCGGCTCCAGGCCGACGGCATCGACTGCAACATGACGCTGATCTTTTCGCTCGCCCAGGCGATCGCCGCCGCCGACGCCGGCGCCTTCCTCATTTCGCCGTTTGTCGGCCGCATCCTCGACTGGCACGTGAAGGCGGGCGGCGGGCCCTATACGCCCGAGACCGACCCCGGAGTGAAGTCGGTGCGCGAGATCTACGCGTACTATAAGGCCTACGGAATCAAGACGGTCGTCATGGGCGCGTCGTTCCGCAACACCGGCGAGATCGAGGCGCTGGCAGGCTGCGACCGCCTGACCATCTCGCCGCAACTCCTGGACGCGCTTTCCAGGGAAGAGGGCGAGCTCAAGCGCCACCTCGATCCGGCCCATGCCGGCCCGGCCCCGGCCAAGATCGCGATGGACGAAAAACATTTCCGCTGGATGCTGAACGAGGACCAGATGGCGACGGAGAAGCTCTCCGACGGCATCCGCCTCTTCGCCCACGATCTTGGGGCGCTGAGGACAATGGTCGAGCAGCGGCTGACTGCGGCGGCGTGAGGGGCCTCGATGTGATGCGGTCGTTGACCGCGTCGGCCGTGCTCAGCGGGCGCAGCTGACTTAAACGACTCGCGCCCTCCGGACGATTTCTCCCTCGATGTCATTCCCGGCAGACCAAAGGTCTGACCGGGAATCCAGAGTCGTCGAGCGCCGGCTCTGTCATTCCCGGCAGACCGAGGTCTGATCGGGAATCCAGAGTCGCGACGCGCCGTCGCATGTCGCCCCGGGATTCCCGGTCAGCCGCTTCGCGCCCGTCGGGAATGACAGTGAAGCGGGCTTCGTCCCCATCGTCGCCGTTGACAAATGCGCCTTAAAGTTTAATATGCATTAAGCAAGTTGCTTGAGGCCGTCGATTGCCGCGCGATCACGCCAGGATCGATCCCAATCGCGCAGGAGACGCGCTGCGGCGCCTCGTCGACCTCGTCTCGCATCGCTCGGGGGCGGTGTTTAAGATGATGAACAACGCCTCCATCACGTTGCCGCAGGTTCTGCTGCTGAGCCGCGTCGAGAAGTCAGGCGCGGCGTCGCTTTCCGATCTCGCCGAGGGGTCGACGGCGTCGGCTGCGGCGCTGAGCCAGATGATCGAGCGCCTTGTGCAGCAGGGATTGCTCGATCGGGCCGAGGACCCCGTCGACCGCCGCCGGAAGGCGATCAGGGTGACCGCGCGCGCTCGGGCTCTGTTACGAAAGCTCGAAGCGGCGCGCTCGGCTGACCACGAGCTTGGTCTCGCTTCGCTCGGCGATGGCCTTCGGACGCGGCTCGCGGCGATGCTGGAGCGTGTTGTCGCCGAGATCGAGAACGCGCGCACGCGGGATCGGCGCGACGCTCCAGCAGATGAGGAGATTGCGCGATGACCGGGAGAGAATGGCTGCTGATGGCGGCCTGCGCGTTGAGCTTCTATGCGGTCGGGCAGGTCTGGCTCGTACAGCTCTCCAGCTATCCCCTTTGGACCTATGTCGGCGAGCGGGAGTTTCACGCCTATCACAGGGCGTGGTGGCGCAGCATCTGGGGCGTCATTCTCGCGCCCTCGGCGCTCCTCTTCTTAGGCTCGGCGCTTATGGCATGGCAGCGCGCGCCCGGAGTTCCGGCCTGGGCGGCGTGGTTCGGCCTCGCCCTTCAGGTCGCCCTCCTTCTCGGCACCGCGATATGGTGGGGCCCGCTGATGGCGCGCCTCGAAGCGCCGGACGGCGGACTTCTGCCCGAACGCTACCGTCTCCTGATGGCGTCCCACTGGCTTCGCGTCGCCATCGTCACGGCCTACGCGCTGCTCGTGCTCTGGATGCTCGCGCGAAGCGCGTGGCGCGCGTAGTCGGCGCCGAGCGAGTCGCTTCGCCCGGACGGGGGATGAGCGTATCGTCGCTTTGGCCGAACTTCGGGAGGAGACATGCCGCACTTGCGATCGCTGCCGGCTGAGCCGGTCATGCGCGACCTTTACCTGGCCTATCCGGCGACCTGCAAGCCGCTTGGCGAGTTCACCGAGGCGACAATGCGCGGCCCATCGCCATTCACTCAGGGCCAGCGCGAGCTGATCGCCGCCTATGTTTCGGGGCTCAACGCTTGCACCTATTGCCATACGACGCATGCCGCCGTCGCGGCCGCCTGCGGCATCGAGCCGGACCTCGTCAAGGCGCTCGTGGCCGACATCGAGAGCGCGCCGATAGAGGCGAGGATGAAGCCTATTCTGAGCTATGCCAGAAAGCTGACCCAAAGTCCGGCGCGCATGACTGCAGCCGATGCGGCGGCGGTCTATGACGCCGGCTGGAACGATGACGCGCTCTATTCGACCGTCTTGGTGACGGCCCTATTCAATTTCTATAACCGTCTGGTGGACGGGGTGGGGCTCTCCTTGGTGCAAGGCTACCCAGCCGAGGCCGGCAAGCGGCTTGCGACACAGGGCTACGACGTCTTCGCCCAGATGGTTAAGACGGCGTAGGCGGTAATGATCCGCGTCAGTGCGGGCGCTATAAGCGTTGCCGGCGGAGGTCTATTCTTCCAAACGTGTGTCTTTGCTTTTGCGCCCATGCGGCTAATCTCAACATCGGACCAACGGTGGCGAGAGCGGCGAAGGGAAGGTATTTGACCGCAGCGCCTAAGTCATTCAAAGGAAATCTGGCGAAATCGACGAAAAATGCGAGAGCGATATAATTCATCGCAACCGCGCGAATCGGCGGCCAGAGATTCCGGGGCAGCGCCTCCCGCAGGCGCGGGACGGATAGAGCCGCAAGACAGTACGTGAAGCCCGCGGCGACTCCAAAAATGACGAACGTTCTGACGCGGGGCGGGTGTCCGAGCGCGCACAGGCAGGCGACAAGTCCGAGATGGACGAGGAGGGCGGCGGCAAACGCGAGGCCGAGCTCGCGTGCGTGCTCCCGCAAGGGCGAAAAGACGTTCCCGAAAAGCGACGCCAGCGCGCCCCCAGCGTACGCCGGCCAAAAGATCAGAAAGGCCAACCTGGCGGTCGCGGCGAGCGCGACGGGGACGCCTCGCTCCAGCCCGAAGTGAGCGACGATGCCAGCGGCCAGCCCGAGCGACGCGCAGAAAGCCGCAGCCATCCAAATGCCGGCATTTCGTCGAACCTCCATCATCGCGCTTGCCGTACTCCTGGTTCTTTGCCTCTCTATGCCCGATGTCTGGTTCGGCCCCAAAACGTCGTCGCGCCCCTCGCAATGACGCGCCCCTGGCTCGGTGATGACTGTAAACCATTACGACCCGGCGGGGAAAAGCTCAATTTCCCCCCTCGAAGTCCTGCGCGCCTTCACAAAACTCGGCCTGACCAGCTTCGGCGGGCCGGTGGCGCATCTGGGCTATTTCCGCAACGCCTTTGTCGTCGAGCGCGGCTGGCTCGACGAGCGGGCGTTCGGCGATCTCGTCGCGCTCTGCCAGTTCCTGCCTGGGCCCGCGAGCAGCCAGGTCGGCTTCGCCATCGGCCTCATGCGGGCAGGCTATCCAGGCGCGCTCGCGGCCTGGGCCGGCTTCACCCTGCCGTCGGCGGCGGCGATGACGCTCGTCGCATACGGGGCGCGCGCGCTGCACGGGGCCGCGGGGGAAGGCCTGCTGCACGGGCTCAAGCTGGTCGCGGTCGCCATTGTCGCGCAAGCCGTGCTCGGCATGGCGCGGAGCCTCGCGCCCGACAAGCCGCGCGCGGCGATCGCGATGCTCGCCCTCATCCTGACGGCCTTCGCGCCGGGCGGGATCAGCCAGATCGGCGCGATCCTCGCCGCCGGACTGCTGGGGCTCATGTTTTGCCGTCAGGACGCCGAAGCGGCGGGGCGCGGGGGCGAAACGCCGGTCTCCCGTCGGATGGCGGTCGTCTTCCTCATCGCCTTCTTCGCTCTTCTGACCCTCTCGCTGCTCCCGGCGCGCGAGGGCGCGGTGGCCTTCCTGGGGGCGATTTATCGCTCCGGCGCGCTCGTGTTCGGCGGCGGCCATGTCGTGCTGCCGCTGCTCCGCGCCGCCGTTGTCGATCCGGGCTTCGTCGCCGACAGCGCTTTCCTGGCGGGCTACGGCGCGGCGCAGGCCATGCCCGGCCCGCTCTTCACCTTCGGCGCCTATCTCGGCGCGGTCGCGCCCGCGCCGGGCGGCTTGCCCGGCGCGGCCCTGGCGCTCATTGCGATCTTCTTGCCCGGGATGCTGATCCTCCTCGGCGCGCTGCCGTTCTGGCATGCGCTTCGCGCGCGCGCTCGCGCGCGCGCCGCGATGGCGGGCGTCAACGCGGCGGTCGTCGGCCTGCTCGCCTCCGCGCTTTATGATCCGGTCTGGACGAGCGCGGTCCTGGGACCGGCAGATTTCGCAATTGCGGCGACGGGGTTCGCGGCGCTCGTCGTCTGGGGCGCGCCCCCGCTCGCCGTGGTCGTTCTCACCGCGGCGGCGGGCGTTGCGGTTGGGGTCGCGGGAGGCTAGGGGCGTCGGCGGACTTTTCGGGAAAGCCGACATTTTCTTGCCAAGCGACCGGACTCGTGGCATCCTTCTCGAAGCCGCCTGCTGCGAGCCGGCCACCAATTTATACACATTATAAAAGTACTATATAGTTTTGATCGGAGCGGCGACTGCGACGGAAAAAGCGTCGCAAACCTTTGAAATTGCTCAAACGGTGATGCAAATGGTCCGCCAAGCGGGCTGTGCTCACAGGTGGACAGAAAATGGCGCCTAAGTCTCTGAGAAGGCTTCGCCGAGGACAAAATCGCGCAGGCGCGGCTGCGTTCGACGCCTATGTCTCGCCAACAAGCTCGGCCTGTTTCACCGGCGAGCGCATGCGTTTTGGGCGGCTCAACTCGATGTTTTCGAGAAACTGCCGGGCGCTCTCCTTCCACGTGTAGCGGAGGGAATATTCCCGCGCTGACTCGCGCGGGATCGTCAGCGCTTCGAGGCAGGCCGCCCGCAGGTCTTCGCTGAGCACGCCCGCGCCGGGGCCGACGACGTCGATCGGCCCGGGGACCGGAAAGGCCGCGACCGGCAGGCCGGAAGCCAGCGCCTCGATCATCACGATGCCGAATGTGTCGGTGCGCGAGGGAAAAACGAACACATCGGCGCTGGCGTAGACTCGAGCGAGCGCCTCTCCATGCATGGCGCCGAGGAAGCGGGCTTCGGGGTAGCGGCGCTCGAGCGAGCTTCGGGCGGGCCCGTCGCCAACGATGACGGTCGAGCCAGGCAGATCGAGCTCGAGCAGCGCTTCGAGATTCTTTTCCACCGCCACCCTGCCGACGCAGAGGAAGATCGGCCGCGGCAGGTCGAGCACGGGATTGGCGCGCGGACGGAAAAGCGCGTGGTTGACGCCGCGGGTCCAGAGCCGCACCCGGGAAAAGCCGCGCCGAGTGAGGTCGGCGGCGATGAACGGCGTCGGGGCCATGACCGACGCGGAGGGCGCGTGGAAATAGCGCAGTCCTGCGTAGGTCCAGCGTTCGGGAACGCCGATGCGCGCCTTGACATATTCAGGAAAGCGCGTGTGATAGCTGGTGGTGAAGATGCGCTTGCGCTTGAGGCAGTAGCGCCGCGCGAGCCACCCGATCGGGCCTTCGGTCGCGATATGGATGTGGTCGGGGTCGGCCTCCTCGATCTGCGCGCTGACCTTTCCCAGCGAAGTGATGGCCACTTGAATGTCGGGGTAGGTCGGCAGCGGCGCCGTCCATTTGCCCTGCGGGGTGAGGAATTCGAATTTCGCGTCGAACTCGGCGGCCGCCTGGGTCATGCGCTCAAGCGTCGACACGACGCCGTTGACTTGCGGCCGCCAGGCGTCGGTCGCAATCAGAATGCGCATTACGCCGCTTCCGCCCGGGCCTCTTCGCGCTCGTCCTCGAAGGGCGTGTTGTCCTCGACCTGCGCTGCGACCGTGAGCTTGGTCGGCCAGCGCAGCACCTCGAATCGGCCGTCGTGATGCTCGACCACGAGCGAGCAGGATTCCACGAAATCGCCGGTGTTGACATAGGTCACGCCGTCGATCTCGCGGATGACCGGGTGATGGATGTGGCCGCAGACGACGCCGTCGACGCCGCGCCGTTTGGCTTCGCCCGCAAGCTCCTTCTCGAACGAGCCGATGAAATTGACGGCGTTCTTGACCTTGAGCTTCGCCCAGGCCGAAAACGACCAATAGGGCAGGCCCAGCGCCCGGCGCGTGGCGTTGAAATGGGTGTTGACGAACAGCGCCGTGGTGTAGGCCCAGTCGCCGAAATAGGCGAGCCACTTCGAGTGACGGACAACCACGTCGAACTCATCGCCATGGATGATGAGATAGCGCTTGCCGTTGGCGGCGGTATGGATCGTCTGACGCTTGATCTCGATGCCGCCGAAGGTCAGGCCGAAGAACTGGCGCGCGAACTCGTCATGGTTGCCTGGGACGAAGACCATGCGCGCCCCGCGCCTGACCTTCCGCAGAAGCTTCTGCACGACGTCATTGTGCGCCTGCGGCCAGTACCAGCCTGAGCGCAGCCGCCAGCCGTCGATGATGTCGCCGACCAGGTATATTGTGTCCGCGTCGACATAGCGCAGCATGTCGAGAATGAGATAGGCCTGACAACCACGCGTTCCGAGGTGCAGATCCGAGAGGAACAACGTGCGGTAGCGATTGGCGCCGTGGGGTTTGGACACCTTGGCCTCTCGTCTCAGAAATCCGAGCGTCAAGTCTCTGCGCAGATTCTCGTGTCGCTTCGATGACGCAATACGGCGGCGGCCGTTATAAGTCGTGGACTTTGGTGTGTCGAGACGAGGAGAGTAGTGAATGGACCTCGGGATAGCCGGCCGCAAGGCCATCATCTGCGCCTCGAGCAAGGGTCTCGGCCGAGCCTGCGCGGTGGCGCTGGCGCAGGCCGGCTGCGAAATCGTGGTCAACGGGCGCAATTCCGACGAGCTTGCGCGGACGGCGAAGGAGATTCGCGGGTCAACGGGCGCGTGCGTCCACGAGGTCCCGGGCGATCTCGACGACCCGCCTACGCGCGCGGCGCTGATAGCGGCGTGTCCGGAAGCCGACATTCTTGTCAACAACAACGGGGGCCCGCCCTTCAAGGCCTTCGCCGCGATCGCGCGCGAGGATATTCTCAAGGGCGTCGAATCGAACATGCTGACGCCGGTCGCGCTCGCTCAGGCGCTCCTGCCAGGGATGGCGGCGCGCAAGTTCGGGCGAATCGTCAACATCACCTCGGGCTCGGTGCGCGCGCCGATCGCAGGGCTTGACGTGTCGTCGGGGGCGCGAGCCGGCCTCACCGCGTTTCTCGCGTCGGCGGCGCGCGCGCATGTCAGCGACAACGTGACGATTAATTCGATCCAGCCCGGAACGTTCGACACCGACCGCATTCGGTCGTCGCTGGAGCGGGCCGTCGCGCAGCGCGGGATTCTGCTCGAGGCCGCGCGGGCGGAAGCAGAGGCGCGAAATCCCGCCCGCCGCTTCGGCGACCCGGCCGAGCTCGGCGCGCTCTGCGCGTTCCTGGCGAGCGCGAAGGCGGGCTTCATCACCGGGCAAAACATCCTGATCGACGGCGGGGCCTTTCCGGGGACGTTCTGAGGGGCGCGCAATGGCGCCCGCCCCGCCGTTGCGCCTCGGCGACGCGCTTGGTAAGGCGCTCGGATGCTCAAGGGAATTGGCCTCAAGATCGGCGCGACCTTCGCGTTCGCGCTCATGTCGGCGCTCATCAAGGCGGAGGCGCCGGTCTTTCCGGTCTCCGAAGTGATGTTCTTCCGCTCGATCTTCGCCATGGCGACCCTGGCCGGGTGGCTCGCTGCGCGGGGCGAATGGCCCGCGGCTTCGCGCACGACCCGGCCGCTCGGCCATATCGGGCGGTCGCTTGAGGATCGTGCGGCACCAGTTTTCTCGCTCTCGCGCTCTTGCCTCTCGCCGACGCCTTCGCATTCACTTTCGCCACGCCCCTTATGGTCGTGCCGCTGGCTGCGATCGTGCAAAGCCTGAGAAAAGAACGAAACTGTTCGATATTCCGTACGATAC
Source organism: Hyphomicrobiales bacterium (assembly GCA_019237205.1). Taxonomy (GTDB): domain Bacteria; phylum Pseudomonadota; class Alphaproteobacteria; order Rhizobiales; family Beijerinckiaceae; genus Roseiarcus. The sequence goes on along the minus strand of JAFAHO010000320.1, from coordinate 9,800 downwards.
CGTCTATGATACCCCGTTCTCGCGGACGAGGCCGGCGCGATGGGCGTGGAAGGCAAGGACAGGGCGAAGGTGCTGGAAGCCGGCGCGGCCGCGCTGTCGAACCAGCTCGGGCTCGCGGTTCAGCGGCTGCGCAAGAGCTACGGGCTGTCGCTCGCCGACCTCTCGTCGCAATCCGGCGTCGCCAAATCGATAATTTCGCAGATCGAGCGCAATGAGACCAACCCGACGCTGACGACGATCTGGCGGCTCGCCCACGCGCTCGACGCGTCGATCGAATCGATCCTGCAGGGCGCGGAGGAGGGACCATTCATCGAACATCTGAGGCGGGGAACGACGCCGATTTTCGTTTCGGATGACGGATTGTGCCGACTCGCCGTGACGGGGTGGCTCAAGACGGTCGACTGGTTGCAATGGTATGATTTTCAGGCCGACCCGGGCGGGGTGCTCGAATCGACCGCCCATGCCCGCGGCTCGGTCGAATGCCTTTCCGTGCTCGAAGGCGAACTCGAGGTGGACGTCGGAGGCTCGAAAGAGATCGCCGCCGAGGGAGAGACGCTTCGCTATCGCTGCGACATGCCTCATCGCCTCAGCAACCTCGGCCGTAGACCGGCGCATGCGACGATGGTCTGCATTCTCAAGGCGGCGGCGATGGATTGAAGGCGCGCGGAGGTCCGGAAACGCGTCTGCCGAAAACCACATGCGGCAGATCCGCGTCGATTGTCGATTGCTGGTAAGTCATTGTCGGGAACACGTTAACCTTCGCTTGACGTCGTGCAGGCGGTCCGACAAGTCTGACTTCCGGAAAAGTTGGCGATCCAGGCGATTCGGCGATGTCGCCGATTCTGCCGCGGTTTGTCCGCGGATTGGTCATTGAGTCCCGCTTTCAGACGCGCGGGGGAGAGGCCCGTGTGACGAAGAATTGACGCAGGTGCGGCGAAGCGCCGTCTTTGACGAAGATTCGACTCGCTTTTACCGCGATTCTGAGTCCCGTTTCCGGGGTCTCCGATTCGTACTTGGTTTGTTTTTGTCCTGATCGCCACGGCCTATGATGGCGCATACGGACTCCTGTGGACAGACGTCGCGGCTCGACAGCGCTCGACGCAGGCTATAAGAGCCAAAACACAGCGTTAGCCGGAGCGACTGGTGTCTGTTGCGCCTTCCGTGACCCCTAAGACAGGCGACGACGGCGTCGTTCTTTCGCTGGCGGGCGCATGGATTGTCGCTGCCGGCCGGGCCTTGGAGACGAGCGCCGCGTCCCTGACATCGGCCGCCCGAGGCGCGAGGAACGCGATCATCGATCTGACTGGGATCGAGCGGATGGATACGGCCGGCGCCTGGGTGATTGATCGCGCCCGCGCGGAGCTGGCCGAAGCGGGGGTCCAGGCGGCCTATCAAGGCGCGCGGCCCGAACATGCTCTCCTGCTTCAGGAGGCCGGATACCGACCTCTCGAGCCCCCGAAGCAGGTCCGCACGTCTCCATTGCTGACCTTGGTGGCAGCGGTCGGCGAGACGGTCTATACGGCCGGCCTCGACCTCATCGACATCATCGACTATCTCGGCGAGATCGTGGTGATGTGGTCGCGGCTCGCCGCGCAGCCGTTGCGCTGGCGCTGGACCTCGGTGGCGCACCACCTCGAGATTTATTCGTTGCGCAGCGTGCCCATCATCGCGCTCATCAACTTCCTCGTCGGCGCGATCGTCACGCAGCAGGGCATATTCCAGTTGGCCCGATTCGGCGCCTCGCCGTATGCGGTCAATCTGGTCGGCGTGCTGGGCCTGAGGGAGCTTGGCGTGCTGATGACCTCAATCATGATCGCCGGCCGGACGGGCTCCGCCATTACCGCCGAAATCGGCTCGATGAACATGCGCGAAGAGATCGACGCCCTGAGGGTGATGGCGCTCGATCCGCTCGAGGTCCTGATCATGCCTCGCTTGGTGGCGCTAGCGATCGCGCTGCCAATTCTGACGTTCGTGGCCGACATGGCCACGCTCGCCGGCGGGCTCATCGTCAGCTGGGTCTACGCAGGCATGGCGCCGGAGGTGTTCATCTCGCGCCTGCAGAGCGCCATCGCGACGGAAACGTTCCTGGTCGGACTCATCAAGGCGCCCTTCATGGCGGTCATGATCGGCCTCATCGCATCGACGGAAGGCATGGAGGTGCGGGGCTCGGCCGAGTCGCTCGGGCGCTGCGTGACCGCTTCGGTGGTCAAGTCGATCTTTATGGTCATCGTCATGGACGGGGTCTTCGCGATGTTCTTCACCGCGGTGGACTATTGAGCCCCTCCCGCCCATCGACCCTGATGGGAAGGCGAGAGGTCGTCATCCGCGTCCGCGGCCTCAAGGTCGGCTTTGGGGACAGGCTCGTCATGGACGGGCTCGACCTCGATCTTTATCGCGGCGAGGTGTTGGGCTTTGTCGGGGCCTCGGGTGCCGGCAAATCGGTGCTGACGAGGACGATTCTGGGGCTCTTGCACAAGCGCGCAGGAACGATCGAAGTCTTCGGCTACGACATCGACAAGCTCCACCCCCAGGAGAAGCTCCTCATCGGCGAACGCTGGGGTGTCCTCTTTCAGGAGGGGGCGCTGTTCTCGAGCCTTACGGTCCGGCAGAACATCCAGACGCCTATGCGCGAGCATCTTAACCTGTCCAAGAGCATGCTTGATGGCCTCGCAGCGCAAAAACTGGCGCTCGTCGGCCTGCCGCAGGACGCGGCCGACAAATACCCTTCAGAGCTTTCAGGCGGTATGACGAAGCGGGTCTCGCTGGCGCGGGCGCTCGCGCTCGACCCCGAGATCGTTTTTCTCGACGAGCCGACCTCCGGGCTCGATCCGATTTCGGCCGGCGACTTCGACGATCTGATCGGCACGCTGCAGAAGACGCTGGGGCTAACCGTCTTCATGGTAACGCACGACCTCGACAGCCTCTACGCCATCTGCGATCGGGTCGCGGTCCTCGGCCACGGCAAGGTTTCGGCCGTTGGTCCGATTGACGAACTTCTGCTATCCGAAGATCCTTGGATCAAATCCTACTTTCACGGCAAGAGAGGCGTGGTCCGCGCCGGGACGGCCGCGAAGCGGCCCGCTGAGCGCGCCGGGGAGGGTCGGGCCCAGTTCGATCGGGTGCAGGGCGGGGGACGCTGAACGCAATGGAGACGCGAGCCAATTTCGTCCTGATCGGCGCCTTCACCCTGGCGGCCGTCCTCGGCGCTTTCCTGTTTGTCATGTGGATCGCCGGTTACGGCGCAACGGGAACGCACAGACATTATAAGATCGTCTTCAACGGCTCGGTCTCCGGCCTCTCCAATGGCGCTCTCGTTCTGTTCAACGGCCTCAAGGTCGGCGAGGTGACGAACCTCGACTTCGTGAAGGGCGATCCTAGCCAGGTTGTCGCCGATATCGACGTCACCAACGCTAGCGCGCCGATCAATACCGGCACCAAGGCGCAGCTCGAGACGCAGGGTCTGACGGGTTCGGCCACGGTCGCGCTCATCGGCGGCGAGAAAGGCGCCCCGGAGTTGAGCGGCAACCCGCCCGTCATCCCTTCATTGCCTACGGCAACGCTCGCGGACTTGCAGACGAAAGCCGGTTATGTGCTCGATCTCGCCAACAAGCTGCTCGTCGACAACGCCCAACCCATTCATCAGACGATCGAAAACGTCCAAACGTTCTCGATGGCGCTCGCAAACAATTCCAACGGCGTCGACGCCGCGCTGAAGGGCCTGGCCGATCTTGGAACAACGATTCAACCACTCGCCGCGCGCCTTCAGGTCCTCTCCGACGACGCCGACAGGCTGGTCAAGGCGATCGAACCCGACAAGGTGCGTGGCATCGTCGACAACATTCAGAGTGTGTCTGCGAAGGCGGGTTCGGTCCTCGACCGCGCAGACAAGCTGATCGCCGAAAATTCCGAGGCGATTCGTTCAACGCTGTCGAACGCTAGCGGCTTCTCGAAGACGCTGAGCGACAACAGCGCGAACGTGGACGCCGCGCTGAAGGGCCTGGCCGACATCGGCAAGACGATACAGCCGCTGACGGCGCGCTTGCAGTCCCTGTCCGAGGACGCGGACAAGCTCGTCAAGGCGATCGACACGCAGAAGGTCGGCAGCGTCGTCGACAACGTCCAGACCTTCAGCAACGCGCTGGCCAAGAGCTCGAACGACTATCAGACCTTGATGCGCGACGGCGCCTCGCTTGTCACGCGTCTCAACGACACGTCGAAACAGCTCAACGCCGCGCTCGCCGACGCCGAAGGCGTTCTCAAGGCGATCGACCCGCATAAAGTTTCCGGCATCGTCGATTCGATCAGCGACGTCGCGAACACGGTCCGTGAAAACCGCGGCAACATCGACAACACGCTGAAGAACGCCTCGGAGATGTCGGCCAAGCTCAACGAATCGGCCGACAAGTTCGATGGGCTCATCACGAGCGCCCAGAGCTTCCTGGGCTCGCCGGGGACCAAGGGCGCGCTGATGCAGATCGGCGACGCGGCGCAGTCGGTGAAGAAGCTCGCGGACGACGTCGACGTGCGGGTGAAGGAGATTTCGGTCGGCCTTAGCCGGTTCAGCAATTCAGGCTTGCGTCAATACGAGGCGCTCGCTGTGCAAGGGCAGCGCGTCCTCGAAGACATCGACCAGACAGTTCGATCGTTCAAACAGAATCCGAGCCAGATCATCTGGGGAGCGAGGCCTTCGCTGCCGGATTATCGCGGCGGACAGTAATGCGGGGGGCCGGGGGCGCTTGGGCAATCGATGGAGGATAGTGGCTGCGGCGGCGGCCGCGCTGTCGCTTGGCGCGTGTGCAAGCGCCCCGGCGCCGCCAATCTATGACTTGACCGCGGCGAAGCCGCCGCCGATGCGCCCTTTCTGGGCCCAGATCCAGATTGCGGAGCCCGTCGCGACGCTCGATCTCGACAGCGAGCGCATTCTGGTGCGGGACGGGCTCAATCTGTCCCTGCTGCCGGGGGGACGCTGGCCGCAGCAACTCTCGTCACTATTCCGAGCCCGCCTTGTCGAGACATTCCAGAACGCCGGACTCGCTCGGTCGCTCGCCGGCGGCGGGGCGACGGCCAACTATGAGCTTGACCTGGACATCCGCGCTTTCGAACTCGACGCGGCGACGAACCAGGTTCATGTGGACGTCGCGGCGAGGATCATCGACGTCAACAGTGGCCGCGTCGTCGACGTGGAGATTTTTACCGCGCGCGCGCCGGTCGCCTCGACCGACGCCGCCGCGGTCGCCGCCGAGCTCGATCAGACGGCTGCCATAATCATGACGCGCATCGTACGGTTCGTCGCAAAGCGGCTGTGACGGCGGTCTTCGACGACGCCGGGCGTGGACGGCCTTTGAGCCCAGCGTCAAACCAAGTATGGTCGTTGACCCTGGTCCGTCGCACACGCGAGTTCTGACGTTCCGCGAGATTTGAGGTTCGAAAGCATGATCGCAGACGCCGTCGCTTCCGAAACACTGTTCGATTCGATCGTCAACCACGGCAAGAACTCGATTCTCGGCGGAGCCGTGTTCGAGAAGCCCTATCCGCATCTGATCTTCGAGAATTTCTTCGCCAACGACCTCTACCGCCGGCTCATCGGCCATTGGCCCGACCTCACGCAGTATGTCGATCTCAACGGCGCCCGCACGCGGAAGCAATACACGCTCTGGGATCGCCAGGTCGAAGCAGGCGACCCCGAGCGAACCCAGCTCTGGCGCACTGTTTCGGACGCGGTGTCCGCGCCGGAGATCGAAGCGGCGCTGCGGGAGCGCTTGCGCAGCGGGCTCAAGATCCGCCAGAAGGCGAGCGGTGAATCCTGGCCCGTGCCGATGTATCCGCAGCCCGTCCTCTACGCCGACTTCGACGGCTATGCGATCAAGCCGCATCCCGACACGCGCCGCAAGGTGCTGACGGTGCTGGTCTACATGCCCGAGGACGACAGCCAGCGCGAACTCGGCACCACGGTGTACAAGATCTCGCCGATGGGCCTGTTCGCGTGGAAGACCTACGGCCTTGTCAGGGAAAAGACCACTGCGTTCCTGCCCAACACCGGCTTCGCCTTCGTGGTCATCCACCCCGCGCACAGCCTCCTGCACGCGAGCTGGCACGGTCGCGAAACGATCTCGCTCGACAACGCCAAGCCGCGCATGACGCTGCTCAACACCTGGTACGCCAAGCCGCCGAAGGCAGGCGAGGCCGAGACTGAGTATCGTTGAGGGGCGCTTTTCGCGCCGGCGCGCCGGTCGGGTACGGTTCCGGGCGCCTCGCGTTTCAATGCTCTGAGCGGCGAGAAGAAAGCCGAAGCGCTGTTCGCGAGCCGGAAGGCCACGGACAGCCTCCATCCCGGCCTCGACCTTTCCGAAGAAATCGCCGCGGTGGACGCGCAAGGGCTCGGCGACACCGTGCGCGTCGAGAGTGCTGGCGGGCTCGCGGCCTTCGCGATCTGCCACTATGGCCCCCGCAGCGAGGCCGAGGAGGGATTCTGCTTCGTCAAATTCGGGGCCGTACGCTACGCCGTCGGCGGACAAAGACTATGGACGTTTGCTCGACGCCGCCCAGGCGCTCGCGGTCTCGGCCGGCGTGCCGAACGTCCTCGCCAGCGCCAACCTGGCGCGGCGGGAAGCCATCAGCATCTGGCCGCGCGCGGCTTCCGCACCGTGGTTGAGGGCGTCAACATGTACAAGCGAGACGAGCCGGGTTACTGCCGGCCCGGGGTCCATATCACCGACGACTGGCGATAGCCGGGCTTGCCGACCGCGTGTTTCTCGCGTCGAAGAGCGGCCCGGATAGCCTGGCCGCCAAATCGGGAAGGCTTCGAGCGATGACCGGCTACATCGACCCGACCAAAAAAAGCTTCGCCGCTTTCCGCACGAACGATCGCGCGGGTCCGATCCATATGCTCAATCTCGTGCGCTTGCGCGAGCGGGCGGCCTATCCGGACGGGCGTGAGGCGACGGGGGCAGAGGCCTATGCCGCTTACACGCGAGCAAGCATGCTGGTTTTTCAGCGCCTTGGCGGCGCCATCGTCTGGCGCGGCAAATTCGAACTTATGCTGATCGGCCCTTCTGAGGAGCGCTGGGATCTCTGCTTCATCGCTGAGTATCCGAGCGTCGCCGCCTTCGTCGAGATGATCCGCGATCCCGTCTATCGCGAGGCGGTCAAGCACCGGCAGGCGGCGGTCGAGGATTCGCGGCTGATCCGGCTTGCGCCCGGAGCGGCCGGGGCCAGCTTCGGCTGAACGCCGCGGCGCGAAAGCCGGCCGAGGGCGTCTGCGCGTTGACCGTGTCCTTCGCCTGGGCCTAGGCTTCCCTTCAGGTGGCACAATCAATTCCGCTTCGCCCTGGGAGGTTTCGATGCCGAAGGTCAAGGTCAACGACATCACGATGAACTACGAGCAGCAGGGAACCGGCGAGCCGCTCGTTCTCATTCCCTATCTCGCCGCCGACAACGCCTGCTACGCGTTTCAGGTCGCCGACTACGCCAAGCATTTCACCTGCATCTCGCTCGATCCACGCGGCGCAGGCGAGACTGACAAGCCAGCCGGGACCTACTCGACCGAACTCTTCGCCGATGACGTTGCCCATTTCATGCAGGCGATCGGCGTGGAGCTGGCGCATGTGAGCGGCGTGTCGCTTGGCGCCGCGACCGGGCTCTGGCTTGCGGCCAAGTATCCCGAGCGAGTGAAGACGCTCTCGTTGCACAGTTGCTGGCCCAAGACCGACCCCTTCCTGAAGGTCATTCTCCAAGGCTGGCAAACGATGGCGAAGGGCCTCGGCAGCGTCCCGGAGATGGTCATCCAGGGGATCCTGCCCTTTTGCCTGACGCCCGAGCTTTACGCCGCCAAGCCCGAATACGTCGACCAGCTCGCCGCCTTCGTGCGCAGCCGCCCGCAGCAGCCGATCGACGCTTTCATGCGCCAGTCGAACGCGGTGATCGCGCATGACGCGCTCAGCCAGCTCGGCCGGATCGCCGCGCCGACTCAAATCACCTTTGGCCGCCACGACATCGTCACCTCGAGCCGCTTCGCCGATCCGCTGAAGAGCGGCATCAAGGGTAGCGAGCTCACCGTGTTCGAGACATGCGCACACGCAGCCATTTACGAGACCGTGGCCGATTTCAACGAAAGAACGCTTGCATTTCTGAGGCGCCATGTCGGATGAAGCGGTGCGCCCAAAGGGCGCGCGGTGGATGATGACGAGGCAGACGGGACGCACGACGATCGGCGGGGATTGCGCCCCTGGTCGAGCTGGCAGGCCGATTGAGAATTGAATGTGTAAGACGGCCCGCAAAAGAAGAGATCGGCTATGACCGCCGAGTTCGACTCTCTCGTGAAGATCCTGGACTTGGCCAATGTCATCATACATGACCTGGAGGGCAAAATTCTTGAGTGGACGACTGGTTGCGAGCGCCTCTACGGCTGGACCAGACAGGAAGCGCTCGGACAAGTCGTCCATGAGCTTTTGAAGACCAAATATCCCGTCCCACGGAACGAGATCGTTGCCGCGCTGCGCGAGTGCGGCAGCTGGGAAGGCGAAGTCGAACATCGGACGAAGACTGGATCGGCTGTTTCGATCGCCAGTCTCTGGGTCGCGCGAAGGTCCGACGACAACACGATCCGTTTCGTGCTTCAGAGCAACAGCGACATTACCCGACTGGAGCGAGCTCAGGCCGAACTGGCGGCGCGCGAGGCGCATCTGCGGTCAATCCTCGATACCGTCCCCGAGGCGATGATTGTCATCGACGAGCAAGGCCTGGTCACTTCGTTCAGCGCCGCGGCAGCAAGATTGTTCGGATATCGTTATGAAGAAGTCGTCGGCCGCAATGTCAAAATGCTCATGCCTGAGCCCTATCGATCCGAGCATGACGACTACGTCGGCAATTATCTCAGGACCGGCGAAGCGCGCATCATCGGCTATGGCCGACTAGTCAAAGGTCTCACCAAGGACGGCGTGGTTTTCCCGATGGAATTGACTGTTGGGGAAGCGCGCGCGGACGGAGAGAGAATTTTCACCGGATTCGTGCGCGACCTCACCAGCCGGCAAAAGACGGAGGAAGAGCTCCGACAGTCGCAAAAGATGGAGGCGGTCGGCCAGCTGACCGGCGGCGTCGCTCACGATTTCAACAATCTCCTGACAGCAATCATCGCTAACCTCGAAATGCTTTACCCGCGCCTCAGCGACCCCGAACAGCGCGAGCATGTTAAAGAGGCTCTGGACGCCGCGCAGGATGGCGCGAAGCTGGCGTCTCAGCTCCTCGCCTTCGGTCGGCGTCAGCCCCTCAATCCGAAACCGACCGACGTCGGTCCGCTCGTCTCCAGCTTCAAAGACCTCTTGCGGCGAACGTTGGGTGAAGCGATCGAGCTCAGGATCGAGGTCGTGGGATCCGCGCATCTGACCGTTGTCGACACTTCGCAACTTCTCAATGCATTGCTCAACCTTGCGATCAACGCCCGGGATGCGATGCCTCGCGGCGGAGAATTGAGGATTGAAATAACCCACGCTCGACTCGACGCCGACTATGCGCAGACCTACCCGGACATTCGTACCGGCCGCTATGTCCTGATTACGGTCACCGACACGGGATCAGGCATGTCGGAAGAGGTCCGCCGGCGCGCGTTCGAGCCGTTCTTCACAACGAAACCGACAGGCGCCGGCACTGGGCTTGGTCTCAGCATGGTCTACGGCTTCGTCAAGCAATCGGGCGGGAACATCCAGCTTTACAGCGAGCCGGGGCGAGGAACGAGCGTACGGATTTTCTTGCCTGTCGCCGACAGGGTCGTGTCAGGCGAGGGGCCAGGGGCAGCTGAAACGCAA
>JAFAHO010000234.1 GCA_019237205.1 Hyphomicrobiales bacterium | reverse complement strand
TATGGAGCCGCCTGGCCGAGGGCGCCGATAGCGCGCTTCGAGCTCGCGCGGCGGCAAGACCACGAATAGATCCGTCGTCCCGGAGGCGCATCTGTAGCGGATGCGCACTGGACGAGGCAGCCGAGTGGCCAATCGTCTTCGACCAGCGGCGGGAGAGGCCGCGCGAGCGCGCGCGTCCGCGGCGGCCCCCCCCTTAACAATTGTCCTGTCGCCAGACGCGGCCGTCGGGCGCGCAAAAGACAGCCCTTGGCCGTGCCCGCGTCGCGGAGCATCGATCGCTGGGCGATGCAGGGATTGATCGTGCCGCAGATACTGAGGCGCTTGACCTTGAGCCAGGCGGGCATGCCCTCGGGATCGGGGAACGCCGCTGCGTCCCGTTCGAAAGCGCGCCAGGTCTGGGCGCGCATGCCGAAGCATTCGAAGCGGAACACATGCAGCGGCAGATCGCGCTCGCGCATGCCGTCGACGGAGTCCGTGACGGTCGTCATAGCGGGTGGTGAACGAGTGCTGGCCATGCTGCGGTGCTTCGCAAGCGCACGAGAACTCATCCTCGTGATCATTGACGCGTACTTCCACCCGAACCGTTAAGGCTCAATGACCGTCGCGCCTTGCTTCACGCCAATTGAATGCGAGGCAGCTGTGTTCAAACACACAACCATCCTTTCTTCGCAGGAGCGGAACCGGACAGACCGAGGGGTTGGGGGTCAGGCCCGTTAGGCCCGCGCCTCGTAGCTGAAAAATCCCTTGCCGCTCTTGCGGCCGAGGAAGCCTGCGTCGCACATCTGCTTGAGAAGCGGGCTCGGTCGGTACTTCGAATCGTCGAAGCCAGTGTAGAGGGTCTCCATAATGTCGAGCACGATGTCGAGGCCGATGAGGTCGGCGAGCGCGAGCGGCCCCATCGGGTGGTTCGCGCCGAGCTTCATCATCTCGTCCACGTCCTGCGGCGCGGCGAGACCCTCATGGACGCAGTTGATCGCCTCGTTGATCATCGGCACGAGCACGCGGTTGACGACGAAGCCGTAGGAATCCTTCGACACCCGCGCTTTCTTGCCGATGTCCTCGGCGAGCTTGACGATCCTGTCGCAGGTCGCTTCGGTCGTCTGCAGCGCCTGAATGATCTCGATCAGCGCCATCACGGGAACCGGATTGAAGAAATGCATGCCGACGACGCGGCCGGGGACCTTCGAGGTCGAGGCGATGCGAGTGACTGAGATCGAGGAGGTGTTGGTGGCGAGAATCGCATCGGCGCGGCAGACGCGGTCGAGGTTCCCGAACACCTCCCTCTTGAGGTCGAAGCGCTCGAGGACGGCTTCGACCACGACGTCGCAGTCCGCGAGATCCTCGATCCTGGTCGTCAGCGCGATGCGCCGAAGCGTCGCATCGCGCGCCTCGGGCTTAAGCTTGTCGCGCGCCACGAGCCGTTCGAGGCCCTTCTTGATCGCGCCCATGCCGCGGCCGAGCGGCGCTTCGCCGATGTCCTGCAGCGTCACCGGATAGCCGGCCGTCGCGAAGACCTGAGCGACCCCCGCCCCCATCGTGCCCGCTCCGACGACCCCGACCGTCTTCACGCCCTCGATCATTATGAAGCTCCCTTGTTGATGACCTTCGTGTCCCGGCTCGGCCCGCTCCTTACATGTTGTCCCCGCCCGTCGAGGTTGCGCGCTGCGCGGAGGCTGTTCCGCCGCCCCAGGTCCAGTTCTTGATCTCGGGCATGTCGTCGCCATAACGGCAGATGTAGAGCTTGTGGTCGATGAGCCTTTCGCGCAGCGCCTGCTTGGCGTAGGCGGCGCGCGCCGCGAGGCCCGGAACGCGGTCGATCACGTCCATGACGAGGTGGTAGCGATCGACGTCGTTCAGCACGCACATGTCAAAGGGCGTTGTCGTCGTGCCCTCTTCCTTGTAGCCGCGCACATGGATGTTGTCGTGTCCCTTTCGGCGGTAGGTCAGCCGATGGATGAGCCAGGGATAGCCGTGGAAGGCGAAGATGATCGGCTTCGTTGTGGTGAACAGCGCGTCGAAATCGCGATCGGCGAGCCCGTGGGGGTGTTCGCTCGGCGGCTGCAGCCGCATGAGGTCGACGATGTTGATCACCCGCACCCTCAATTCGGGCGCGTGCTCTCTCAAGAGGTCGACCGCCGCCAGCGTT
>JAFAHO010000215.1 GCA_019237205.1 Hyphomicrobiales bacterium | reverse complement strand
CTGTTCGCCCTAATGGGTCGCAACGCCGCGCGCATAAGCGACTATCTTCACTTGCCCTACGATCAGGTGGTCGAGATCGGGCGCGAGATCGAGATTTAGGGCGGCTCAGCCAACTTGCGGCGCGTTTTGTTCGGCGTTCAGGAGCAGAATCAATGTCTGGTGATCCGACGATCGAGCGTCTCGAGGATCAAATCAATTGGTACGACAAACGCAGCGCCAGCAACCAAGACTATTACAAGTTTCTCAAACTCACGGTTATTGTGCTCGCGGCGCTGATCCCGTTGCTCTCGGCTTCGTCGCAGATACCCTTCACCCAGGTTGAAGTCCCCAAGATTCTGCTCGGAGCCTTAGGCGCCGCCATCGCCGTGATCGAGGGAGTGCAGCAACTCAATCAATATCAGGCGAACTGGATTTCCTATCGGTCGACCTGCGAGGCGCTCAAGCACGAGAAGTATCTCTACCTTGCCAAAGCAGGTCCCTATGCCGCTGCGGCTGACCCTCATGCGCTGCTGGCCGAACGTGTCGAATCCCTGGTCTCCCAGGAACACGCCAAGTGGGCGTCGGCCCAGACCAACACGGAGAAGAACGCGAAACCACCCGCCGGCGCCCCGGAAGCCGGCTAGGCAGGGCGTCGCGGCTGCTTGCGAGGCGCCGCAGAGCGACGCAACCAGCGGACCCCGCGCCGCCCGCGCTACTTCACGTGCTCCGGAACGAGATGCGCATAGAGATCCGGCACCATGATGTCCGGCGGGGTCGGCGTGCGATGGTATTCGGGATTGTGCACCCGCGCCGGCAGGACGGGCTTCTCGTGCGGCACCTCTTCATACGGCACGCGGGTCAGGAGATGGGCGATGCAGTTGAGCCGGGCGCGCTTCTTGTCGACCGCCTCGACCACCCACCACGGCGCCTCGGGAATGTGTGTGCGCTCGAGCATCGTCTCCTTGGCCTTGGTGTAGACCTCCCAGCGCCGGCGCGACTCGAGGTCCATGGGCGAGAGCTTCCATTGCTTCAAGGGATCGTTGATGCGCATGAGGAAGCGCAGGTTCTGTTCGTCGTCGCTGATCGAGAACCAGTATTTGACCAGGATAATGCCCGAGCGCACCAGCAGCTTCTCGAACTCGGGCGCGGATTGGAAGAAGTCCTCGTATTCCTCGTTTGTGCAGAACCCCATCACCCGTTCGACGCCGGCGCGGTTGTACCAGCTGCGGTCGAAGAGCACGATCTCACCGCCAGCCGGAAGGTGCGGCACATAGCGCTGGAAATACCATTGGCTGCGCTCGCGTTCGGTCGGCGCCGGCAGCGCAACTGCGCGGCAGACGCGCGGGTTGAGCCGCTGGGTGATGCGCTTGATGACGCCGCCCTTGCCGGCCGCGTCGCGGCCCTCGAAGATCACGACGAGCTTCAGCTTCTTCGCGACCACCCAGTCCTGGAGCTTGATCAGCTCCCGCTGCAGGCGCAGGAGCTCCTTGAAATAAAGGCGCCTCGGGAAAGCCCCTTTTTCCGGCAGCTCATAGCCCTCGGCCAGGATTTCGGCAAGATCGCTGTCCTCCAGCTCGAGCTCGAGATCCTCGTCGAGATTGTCCTGGATCTCGGCGTTGACCCGCTGCTGCATTACGCTCGGCGAGCTGTTCTTCTTCGCGCTCATGGTTGGCATTCCCTCTCTGCCGCCAACAGGCCCTTGGCCCTCGGCGCCCAGAATTCATTCAATGACACAGATGACATTGCTGCGACAGCCAGCCGGGACCCTCAGTCACGGTCCTCTCGACGAAGGTCGTGCAACGGTGCCACATCGCGGAATGGCCCGCGATACGAGGTGGACCGCGCATTTTGACCCCCGCGCTCAAGCTGTGTTCTTTTGCAATTCCGCCAGGTCGGGCAGTCCGTCGCAACAGTCGGAGACCAGGAAATTCAGGAGCGCCTGCCCCCGAACCGCGTCGACGCGGCAGCGCTGAACGCGGCCCTCCCGATTTTGGGTCATGAGGCCGGCGGCGGCGAGTTGCGCGATATGATGCGCAAGGGTTGACTTCGGGATGCCCAGCGCCTGTTGGATCGCCCCCACCGGCAAACCGTGTTCGCCGGCTTTGATGAGGACGCGAAAGATTTGCAACCGATGCGGGTGGCCGAGTTCCGCCAGACAGCGCGCCGCATCCTCGAACGTCAGCGCCTTCTCCTCCGCCTGTCGCATCATCCGCAGGGCTCGAAGCCAGGCCGAAAGACTGGAGCTGGAACGGGACGTTCTCGCACGCCATCGGGCTCTTGCAACTCAAGCATGAAAAGCTGATCTCGACGGAGGCCGATGTCAGCAAGCTGATGGTCGCTCAATTTCGTCAACGCTTTGATGCTGGCAAGCCTCCGCCATTCCGCCAATTCCCTGCGAGCCAGTTGCCTGATTAACCAGAACATGGCATACCTCTTTTAGGACGACATTTCTAGAAATATAGTCATGACTCCGCCTGCGTCAAGCCCTCAGGCAAGGAGGTCGCCAATGGATGACCAAAAACGAAAATCCGCTGTCGTCACTGGGAGCTGCTTATGCGGTTCGATCAGGTTCAGAGTGCGCGGTCCATTGCGCGACGTCCTCGTCTGTCACTGCGTGTTCTGCAGACGCATGAATACCCACGTCGGGGCCTATACAGCGTGTGCGGTTTCCGATCTGGAGATCGAGAGCACGCGGACGCTACGCTGGCATCGTTCCTCTCCGCGCGCCAGACGGGGATTTTGCAGCAAGTGCGGCAGCGTACTGTTCTGGGAACCGACTCCCGTCACGCACATTTCGATTGCCGCCGGCAGCTTGAACGCGCCGACCGGTCTGAAAATCGAGGCGCACGTTTGCGCGGCTCAGAAGGGCGACTATTACGAAATCACCAATGGGCCGCCTCAAACGCAGCGGATTTGACGGCATTCGCGTTCGAACGGCGGGAATCGCTGCGTTGTCGCCGAGCCGAGCCGAGCCGGGAGCCAGGCGCCAGGCGCCGGACTTCATCCGCTCAGGCGCGCCTCGCGGTGACGCGCCAGGATCAGCGCGATCGCACAGGAGCCGAGGCGGGCGATCGTGTTGTCGGAGCGGCTCGTCAACATGATCGGAACCCGCGCGCCGAGCACGATGCCGGCCATCTCCGCGTCGGCGAGATAGACGAGCTGCTTGGCGAGCATATTGCCGGCCTCGATGTCCGGGACGAGAAGGATGTCGGCCTGCCCCGCGACCGGCGAGACGATGCCCTTGGTGCGCGCCGCCCCGAGCGACACTGCGTTGTCAAAGGCGAGGGGCCCATCGAGGATGCCGCCCGTGATCTGGCCGCGATCGGCCATCTTGCAGAGCGCCGCCGCGTCGATGGTCGAGCGGATGTCGGGCGAGACCGTCTCGACCGCGGAGAGGATCGCGACCCGCGGCGTGAAGATGCCGAGCGCGATCACGAGGTCGATCGCGTTCTGGACGATGTCGCGCTTGTCCGTCAGCGTCGGATAGATGGTGATAGCCGCGTCGGTGATGAAGAGAGGGCGCGGATACGCCGGCGCATCGATCGCGAACACATGGCTGATGCGGCGGGCAGTTCTGAGGCCGGCTTCGGTCGCGACGACGGCGTGCATCAGTTCGTCGGTATGGAGCGCGCCCTTCATCAGCGCCTCGACCTCGCCCGCCCGCGCCATCGCGACCGCCCTGTCGGCTGCGGCATGGCTGTGCTCGGTCGAGACGATCGGATAGGCGGCGATATCGATGTCGGACGCTTCGGCCGCGCGCCTGATCTTGGCTTCTGGACCAACCAGCACCGGCTCCATCAGATCCTCGCGCGCCGCCTCGATGGCGCCCATGAGCGAGGCTTCGTCGACCGGATGCACGACCGCCGTCTTCAGAGGCTTGAGATCGCGGGTGCGCTCGATCAGAATCCTGTAGCGCCGGCCCTTCTCGCGCATCTGCTCGACGAATTCGTCGCGCGGAACGGCTGCGACCGTCGCTTTCGGCGCGACGATCTCCGCCGAGGCCGCCATCGCTAGTTCGCCGTGCTGATTGGTTGCCCGCACTTCGATGGTGACGCGCCGCCCTTCGGGCGCCTTCGCCATCACCCTGGCCGCAATCGTCATCACATCGCCGGGTTGGGCGGCAACGGTCGTCTCGACAGTGTGGCGGACGAGTTTGGAGCCGGCCCCCGGAAGCCGGCCTGCGATCAGCGCGTTGAGAAGAGCGCCCGCCCAGCCGCCCTGTGCGGCGTCGACGCTGAAGGCGCGGGTGGCGGCGATGGTTGGATCGACGATGCCGGCACCGATCGTCGCCGCCTGCGTCGCGAGCAACGAGAAGTCTTCCTGCGTCAGCGTGTGGACGAGGCGGAGCTCCTCGCCGACCTGGAGCGCGTCGAACGGGTAGTTTTCGATCGAGAACATCAGGGATTTGCTCAGTGACCGCGGCGGCGCGCCGCAGCGCCCGTCTAGCCGGAAAGGCCGAAGTTGTCTCTTGTCATCTTGATGTAGGCCTCGTCCGTCATTGAGGCGCGCCGCTCGAGCAAAGCGACGGCGTCCGGCCCGGCGACGTAACGGACGCGCGGAGAATCGTCGGTCGCAGCCCCGAAAATGACCTCGGCGGTCGCCTCAGGCTTGGATTGCCCGCTTGCAGCCCTCTTGCGAAAGGTTGCCGCGACCTTTGCGATTGTATCCGCGTAGGGCCCGCCGTCGCTCTGGAACGTGAGCGACAGCGAGCGGGTCGCGAAGTCTGTCGCGACGCCGCCGGGCGCCACGACTTTGGCCCGGATCCCGAACGGCTCGAGTTCGTAAGCCAGGCCCTCGGTGAAGCCGACGACCGCATATTTCGTCGCATGGTAGATCGAATTCAGCGACAGCGTGGTCAGCCCGCCAATCGACGAGATATTGACGATCACGCCGGACTTTTGCGCGCGCATCGTCGGCAGCGCCGCGCGCGTCACGTTGAAGACGCCAATCAGATTGGTGCCGATCTGGCGTTCGATCAGCCATTCTGGCGCGGTCTCGAACGGACCGAAGGCGCCGAAGCCGGCGTTGTTGACCACGGCGTCGAGCCGCCCGAAGGCCTCGAGCGTCCGCGCGACGGCGCGATCGACCGAAGCAAGGTCGATGACATCGAGAGGCTCAACCCGCACATCTCTAGCGGCGGCGAGGTCGCCTGCGTCCTCCGGGCGCCGCATCGTTGCCGTGACGCACCAGCCGCGCGAGGCGAAGAGATGCGCGGCGGCCCGGCCGATGCCGGTCGAGCACCCGGTAATCAGGACGGCTTTTGTCATCGACGCGGATCCTTTTCCCGCCCGCGGGGTTTCATCGTTCGCGAGGGCGATGCAAGCACAGTTCCAGGAGGCAGCCAAATCGCGATCGGCGCTTGACAGGCCCGTGCGGGGCCGCCCTCCTGAAGGGCGGCGGCGCGGTCTGGCGCCCTCGCCAAACGTTGAGCGCGATGCCCGCGAACGACCGAGCCGAAGACCCATGAGCTCCAGCCCTTGCGGCGATTCCGACGACCCGCAGGCGGAGGTCTTCCTGTTTCTTGCGGACCCCAGGACCCATGGCCTCGACGAGACTGTGGGGCGCATCGACACCGCAGGTGCGGTCGTCTTTCTCGCCGGCCCCGGGGTCTACAAGGTCAAGCGCGCGGTAAGGTTCCCGTTCATGGATCTCTCGACGCTCGAGAAGCGGCACCGCGCTTGCGAGGCCGAAATCGCGGTCAACCGGGAGATTGCGCCGGGGATCTATCTCGACGCGTTGCCGATCGTGCGCAAGGGTAAGACGCTTGCGATCGGCGGCGCCGGCGAGGCGATTGAATGGGTCACCCACATGCGCCGCTTCGACGAGAACGCGACGCTCGATCGGATAGCCGATCGCGACGGCGTCCCGGGCGCCATCATCGACAAGCTCGCGCTCGCGATCCGGCGGTCGCACGCGCAGGCTCCGCTGCGCGACGCCGCGGCAGCTGCGCATGCGATCGAGACTTATATCGAACAGAACGACGCCGCCTTCGCCGAACGGCCCGATCTCTTTCCCGCTTCGAAAGCGCGGCGGCTGACGCAGGATTCGCGGCTCGTCTTCGCCATCGCCCGACCTGTCATGCTCGCGCGCGGGGCGGCCGGATTCACCCGCCGATGCCACGGCGATCTGCATTTGCGAAATATCGTGCTGATCGGCGGCGAGCCGACCCTCTTCGACGCGGTGGAGTTCTCCGACGAAGTGGCGAGCGGCGACGTGCTCTACGATCTTGCCTTCCTGCTGATGGATCTGGAGGAGCGGGGTCTGCGGGGCGCGGCGAACCGGATCCTCAATCGCTATCTCGCGCCGGAGCCGCCCGAAGCGCTCGGCGGCCTTGCTGCGCTGCCTTTGTTCCTGAGCCTTCGCGCGGCGATCCGGGCGAAGGTCGAGGCGGC
>JAFAHO010000454.1 GCA_019237205.1 Hyphomicrobiales bacterium | reverse complement strand
GGCGTGGACACGCTCAAGCGCGACCTCACCGCCTCCGCCGAGGCGCTGGATGCTCTGACGCCAGGCTTTGTCGCGGGCGACTACCATTCCGCGCCGATCGCCGAGACGTGCGGGCTCGGCGAGGCGCAGGAGGCCTATCGCAAGGTGGCTGCCGGCGCGGCTGGGCGCATCGTGCTGCGGCCGCAGGAATAGGGAGGCGGTCATGACCGGCTTTATCGTCTCCCTCCTCATGGGCCTCATTGTCGGCGTGGTCTATGCGCTCATCCAGGTTCGCTCCCCGGCCCCGCCGCTGATCGCACTCGTTGGCCTATTGGGCATGGTGCTTGGAGAGCAGGCGGTCGACATGGCGAAGCGCCATTTCCAGCCGCCGCCGCAGACCTCGACCGCGCAGCCCCCCCGGCGACGTACAGGCGCCTCGCTAGCCCGGCCCTCGGTCGGAGGCTCGCACGAGCGGGAGGCCTGCAATGCAGCGCAACCCGCGGCCCCTCACTTCGCCGTCAGGATCAGCCGTCCGCGTTCGACTGTGTAGCTTTTGAGCCGCTCGAGGAAACTCATGCCGAGCAGGCTCTCCTCCAGCGCGCCGGGACGGGCGACGAGGGCGCGGACGCTGGGCATGACGATCGGTCCGACAGCGATCGTATCGAGCCGGACCTCGGCCGCCATCGCCGCGCCGTTGGCGGTGGTGACCGGGACGTCGAACGAAAGGTCCGTTGTGTCAATCCCGGCCCGCCGCGCGTCGGCGGCGGTCAGCACGACGATCGAGGCGCCGGTGTCGAAGAGAAAGGTCACGCGCTGGCCGTTGACTTTGCCGGTGATCGCGAACTCGCCGTTGAGCCGGCGGGTGACGATAACCTCTCCGCCCTGTCCGACCTGGGGCTCGGACGGCATGAGCTCCGAGGCGACGCGACCGAAGAAATCGGCGGCTTCGAATCGATAGGCATAGGCGCCGACGAGCGCGACCAGCAGCATCGCCCAGACCCCGACCGAGCCGATGACGCGCGCGAGATCGGATGCCCGCGTCCGGCTCAGAAACCAGATCAGGACCGCGGCGAGGCAGGCCGCGGCGGTGAAGGCCTGATGATCGAGACCGAAGATCGGCGCCCCGGCCGGCGTGAGAAGCAGCGCGGCGAGCGCGCCGCCCAGAATGAAAAAGGGTGCAAAGAGGCGCATCAGCGGCGCCGCTTTCGCGTCGTGAGGCGCCCGCCGCGCGCGGCGCGCGCCCGCGTGTTCCGCAAGCGCTCGCCGAGCCCCGCCATGATCGCGGTGCGCTCGGGCTCGCTCATGTCGAGCCAGTCTTCGATTTCCTCTATCGACCGGCCGCAGCCGATACAGAGGGCGGTGAGAGGATCGACCACGCAAATCCTGACGCAGGGGGTCGATAATTCTGAGAAGGACATGGGCGTTATTTAGGTTTCGGACTGCCCAATGAGAAGGCCGCACCAGGCGCCGATCTCCGCCCATTGCTGGGCGGCGCCGGCGACGTCGCCGGTCTGCCCGCCGATCTGACGCCGGGCAAGCGCCGTCATCGCCGCTGCGCCGATCGCGCTCGCGACCGCGGCCGCAAGCGCGCGCCACAGGCCCGTCGCGAGAATCCCGGCGGTGACGGCGATGACGAGCGCGGCGCCGCAAGATGCGGCGAAGGCGCCCGGATCGAGCCGCCCCGCCGCCGCCCCGGCGCCGTCCGCGCGCGCCGGATCGAGAGCCGCGAGCGGCATCAGCACGGCGGCGCGCGATAGGGCGGCGACGACGATCAACGCTCCTGCAGCGTTCCAGAAACCTCCCTTGAGCGCCGCGGCCAGCGCGCCGACGCGGATCAAGACCGAAAGCGCCAGCGCAACCGCGCCGAAGACCCCGATGCGGCTGTCGCGCATGATCTCGAGCTTGCGGTCCCGGGTCGCGGCGCCGCCGAACCCGTCCGCCGTATCGGCGAGGCCGTCCTCATGCAGCGCGCCGGTGACCGCCACCAGCGCCGCCGTCGCGAGCCCGGCGCTGAAGAGTCTCGGGAGGCCCAAAACCTGAGTCGCCGCGAGCGCCGCCACGCCGACGAGGCCGACGATCCCGCCTGCGACCGGCGCCGCCCAGGCGATCCGGTTCATCTCGAGGGGCGCCCCATCGGCGCGGGCAAGCGGCAGGCGGGTGAAAAACCTGAGCGCGTCGCCGATGTCGCGCGCCGCCGCGGCCCCGAGGCGTCCGTCTGTGCTCAAAGCGCCCACAGGAACATGGCGACGGCCGCGACCCCGATCCCGGCGAAGCCGGATTCGATGAGGCCCCACTGGCGCACGAGGGCGCGGGCCGCCGAAACGTCCCCGCCTTTCAGCGACAGGATCTGGTTGTTGAGCGGCGCCATGACGAAGAACGCATAGGGCCAGGTCGAAATGACGATCAGCGCGCCGAACACCCAGCGGATGTCATCCGTTTCGAAATAGGCAATGAACCCGGCCACTGCCGACGCGAGCGCGAAGGCCGCGAGCAAAGCGACGCCGCGGCTGTCGCTCGGCGCCCATTCGCTGAGCAGCGCCTTGTCGTCGAGCGCCATCCGGGCCGGCTGCTCGACCCAATTGACGTAGATGGCCGCGCCAGCGAAGGCGGCGGCGAAGGCGAGCGCGATCAATCCCGGAATCATGGCGGCTCCTCGGTCGCGGGCTTCTAGCATGGAGCCAAGAGGAATGCGCGAAGAGCGCTTTGGCCTCGACGAGAGCCGGGCCGAGACATCCGGGCGGGCTCCGGTAGTCGCGCCTCGGCGGGAGCGAAGGATCAATCGCGATTTATGCGCTTCCCACCAAGTGCTTTCTTGCGTAGGGTCGAATCGGGCTAAAAAGCGGCGGGGCCGAAGTGACGACTTTTCACGTCGAAATCATCAAACCTTCCCATTACGACAAGGACGGCTACGTCATCCAGTGGTGGAAAGCCTGGATTCCGTCGAATTCAATGGCTTGCATTTACGCGATCGCTGCGGACTGCGCGCGGCGCAAGGCGCTCGGCGAAGGTGTCGCGATCGAGGTCGACGCCTACGACGAGATGAACGTCAAGATCCCGGTCGAGCGCATCGCAAGGCGAATCAATCAGCCCGGACACTCTGGCGTCGTCTGTCTGGCGGGGGTCCAGTCGAACCAGTTTCCGCGCGCGATGGCGATCGCGCGCCGGTTTCGCAAAAAAGGCGTCGCGGTCGCCATCGGCGGCTTTCATGTGAGCGGCTGCATGGCGATGCTGAAAGAACTCACCCCGGAACTCAAAGAGGCGGTGGATCTCGGGATCATCCTCTTCGCTGGCGAAGCGGAGGAGCATTTCGAGGCCTTCCTCCAGGACGTTCATGCCGGCGCGGCGAAGCCGATCTACAATTACATGGACGACCTGCCGAACCTGCAGGAGCAGACCATCCCCTACCTGCCGCGCCGTCTCGTCCAGCGCTACGACGGCGTGCTGTCTTCGTTCGACGCCGGCCGCGGCTGCCCGTTCCAGTGCTCGTTCTGCACCATCATCAACGTGCAGGGCCGGAAGTCGCGCTACCGCGGCGCCGACGACATCGAAAAGATCGTGCGGGAGAACGCGGCTGAGAACATTTCCCGCTTCTTCATCACCGACGATAATTTCGCCCGGAACCGGAACTGGGAGGCGATCTTCGACCGGCTGATTGAACTGCGCGGTCAGGGCTTGAAGATCAGCTTTCTGATCCAGGTCGACACGCTCGCCCACAAGATTCCGAACTTCATCGAAAAGGCCGCGCGCGCCGGCTGCCGCTACGCCTTCATCGGGCTCGAGAGCATCAATCCGGACAATCTCATCCAGATGAAGAAGAACCAGAACCGGATCACCGAATATCGCAAGATGTTCCAGGGGTGGAAAAACGCCGGCATGATCACCTACGCCGGCTTCATCCTCGGCCTGCCCGGCGACACGCCGGCGACGGTGAAGCGCGACATCGAAATCATCCAGAAGGAGTTGCCGGTCGATCTGCTCGAGTTCACTATGCTGACCCCGCTGCCCGGCTCGGAAGATCACCAGACGCTGCATGAAAAGGGCGTCTGGATGGACCCCGATCTCAATAAATACGATCTCGAGACCGCCACAGTCGAGCATCCGCGCATGAGCCGGGACGAATGGCAGCAGACGTACTGGGACGCCTGGAACTGGTACTACAGCGACGAGCACGTCGAACGGATGATGCGCCGCAACCTCGCTTACGGGATCAACCCGGTCCGGCTCTTGCGCGGGGTCCTGCAGATCTACGGCGCGATGAACTTCGAGGGCGTGCACCCGCAGCAATGCGGGTACCTCCGCCGCAAGGCGAGAACAGAGCGCCGGCCGGAGGCGCCGCGAGTTCCCGCACTCGTCTTCTATCCAACCCATGCCTGGCAGACTCTCACAAAATATGCGCGGTTCGGACTTTACGCGCTGAACGGCGTCAGGATGCGCTATCGCGTCCAGAGGGACCCGCTGGCGAAAGCCTATTCCGATCTCGCGGTCACGCCTGTCATCGACGCCGAGGACGAGGCGCTCGAAATGTTCACCCTCAACGATTCCGCGCGGGCGGCGGTCGACAAAGCCCGCGCCCAGGCCCAGCGCCGCAAGCGGGGGCAGAAGGCCGCCGTCGGCGCGTGAAAGCCGGGCGGCTCATCGGCTAAGAGAGAAACTAAGCCGAGGAGGCGTGGTCCGCCGCGCGTCCGCGTCTTGGTTTCATTCCCGAGGGTCAGACATCGTCTGATGGCGAACTAAGCCGACATTCGCGGAACGGCGAACGGATCGGGATGCGAGTCGACGCCCCAAGTCGATCGGCGACGCCCGGCGGGAATTGGGGCAGAGTAGATGAGAATCCGCAGCCGCTCGAGGTTTTTCAGTCGCTCAGGCGCCTTTTTTTGCAACTTTTGATGGAAATCATACGTTATTATCGTGTTGTATGTGGCCATGGGAAAGCTTAACCTGTCACGAATGAAAGATATCATCGGTTTGTAAGGGGGTCGCCCCACGACACCGTGGGTCAAATCTCTTTCGCGATAAAAGAGCAAATTCTTCGTTCGGCGGATGACGCTGCCAGGTTCGGCGCCAAGACAAGGTAAAACCTGGGTTAAGAACCTGATCGCCTTGCCGCTGGTCAAAATTCGATCGTTCCGATTGGCGGGCTCGCCTTGCGGCCCGGCGCAACGCGGCGAACCGCAATGAGCCTATCCGTTGGTTGGCCAAAGGGAACTCGGCTTAGTACTACAGTTGCATATTTTGTCTGACTCTGATTCTGTCCCCGAGGGAAGCTGGAGGGACGGGATGTCGGTGGCGGAATGGTCAGGATCGCTTTTGGCTTGGGAAGAGG
>JAFAHO010000232.1 GCA_019237205.1 Hyphomicrobiales bacterium | reverse complement strand
TGCCGGCTCCCTACTATCACGTCGTCTTCACCCTCCCGGCCGCGATCGGCGCGATTGCATTCCACAACAAGGCCGCCGTCTACGACCTGCTGTTCAGGACCGCCGCCGAGACGCTGACCACCATCGCCGCCGACCCGAAGCATCTGGGCGCGCGCGTCGGCCTCACCGCCGTGCTGCACACCTGGGGCTCGGCGCTCACCCACCACCCGCACGTCCACGTCATCGTTCCGGGCGGCGGCGTTTCGCGGGACGGGACACGCTGGATCGCCTGCAAGGGAGGCTTCTTCCTGCCCGTGCGCGTGCTGTCGCGTCTCTTCCGCCGGCTCTTCCTCGAAGGGCTCGCCGCCTTGCATGCGGCCGGCCGCCTCGCCTTCCTCGGCGGTCTCGCGCCCCTCGGCGAGAAGAGCGCCTTCGACGCCGCGCTCGCGCCGCTGCGCCGCGCCGAGTGGGTGGTCTACGCCAAGAGGCCGTTCGCCGGACCGAAAGCCGTCCTCGCCTATCTCGCCCGCTACACCCACCGCGTCGCGATCTCGAATTCGCGCCTGATCACCCTCGACGAGGCCGGCGTCACCTTCAAGTGGAAGGACTACCGCATCAAGGGCCGCGACCGGCTCAAGACGATGACGCTCGACGCCCCCGAGTTCATCCGTCGCTTTCTCCTGCACGTGCTGCCGAGCGGCTTCCACCGCATCCGCCACTACGGCCTCCTTGCCGGCGCGCTCCGGGCGGACAACATCGAGCGCGCTCGGCAATTGCTCGCGGCGGCCCGAGCCGCTCCCCAGCGCCCATGCGCCGAGGCCGACAGCCAGGCCGAAGACGTCTCGCCTGCACGCCGCTGCCCGTGCTGCGGCGGCCGGATGATCATCGTCGAGACGTTCGAAGGGCCGCGCCCCCGGCATTCCCCGTCGCCGGCCCGGATCAGGATCGACAGCTCATGACCCTCGCCCCGCGTTCCGCTCCGCACTGTCGATCGCTTCTGCCCTCCGCCGAGCGCCGGAACACGAGATCGACGCCCGCGCGAGGTCGCCAGTCCTCCTGCGACCGTCGACAACGCCTCCCTCCCGCGCATCGTCGTCGTCGAAAACGGCCGCCGTCGCCGCTTCCACTGAAAACACCGAGCGCCGCCAGCCGCCGTCGCCGCGCTCGAAAGCCGTCCGCGATCCTCAAATCCCCATAGGCGCGCTCGCCAAACGTTCCCCTACCTCCCCGCGGTTTCCTCCTTGGGAGGCTTTCGAGCGCCGGCCCCGGCGCTACCCCCAACCGTCGCAAAGGCCGGCGCCCGAAACCCTTCACCGAAGCGGTAGTTCACGAAAGCCGCTGTTCGACTGCAAGCGGCGCTAAAGCGGAAGTTCCTGACTCGGCATGGAGCGTTCACAGAATGGAGGCGTTTACTGCGAGGCGGCGGCTCTCGCTCACTCCTCCGGCAGCCCCGCCTTGCGCAGTCCTTCGAGCAGGACCGGGAAAGGGTTTGTGCGCGCGACCGATTTGACCGTGAGTTTGGGACTGAGACGGAGGGCCTCCGCCAGAGCGGTCTTCGCGTCTTCCATGTTGCCCTTGAGCGCGTAAGCCGCCGCCAGCCTACTGTATGGGTAGCTCGTCCGATAACCAGTATCGATCGCCTGGTGGACGAGGTCGATGGCGGCGTCGAAATGCCCGAGGCCGAGTTCGGCCTCGGCTAAACTCACTCGAAACAAGCCCATAGCCGGGTCGCGCGGACTTAACCGCATCGCCTGAAGAAGATCGGACTTCGTTTGGTCGTATCGGCCGAGATCCATTTCAGCATAACCTCGAGCATTGTACAACGGCGCGTAGTTGGGATTTATCGCGAGTCCTTCTTCGGCTGCACGGAGCCCCTCATTCGGGCGGCCCGAACCATCCAGGTAGAAACCTTTCACCCAGAATGCCCACGCGTTATCGGGAGCGAGGGCAATGGCTCGGTCGGCTTGACCGAGCACCTTCGCTTCGTAATCCGTGCCGTCAGCGCCCCACTCGTAATAATAGTCCAAGAAATAGGTATAAGCGATGTCGGCTATCGCATCGGCATTGTTCGGGTCGATTGCGAGCGCCTGCTCGAACAAGGCTCGCGCCGCGTGCACGACCTCCTTTAAGTTAACACCCTGCCGATAGCGCGTCAGCAACAAGGCTCGGCCGCGCATGTCTAGATCGACCGCGTCCGGATTGTTTGAGCGGACGCTCTTTCCCGCCTCCGCCTTGATCAGTTCCTGGCCCAGGCTGTTGGCCAATCGCGCAACCACCTGATCTTGCAGCTTGAACAGGTCGGCCACGTCTTCCTCGAAGCGTTCGGCCCAGAGATGCGCGCCTGTTTCGGCGTCGATCAACTGCGCGTTGACGCGCACGCGACCTTGATCGCGCTGCACCGAGCCTTCGAGGACGTAACGCACGCCGAGTTCCTTGCCGATTTGCTTGGCGTCGATGTTTTTCCCCCTGAAGGTCAAGGCCGTGTTGCGGGCGATCACGAAACTGCCGTGAATACGCGACAGCTCGGTGGTGAGGTTCTCGGTTATGCCATCCGCGAAATAATCCTGGTTCGGGTCGTTCGAGAGGTTGGCGAAGGGCAGCACGACGAGCGAAAGGCGGTTTGCCTCCGCCGGCGCGACCGCGTTCGCAGCGACAGGCGCGGGCGCGCCCGTTGCGAAGGTCGTCGAGCGATTTGCGAACAGGAAATACCACGCGGCCAACGCAATCACGACGAGTAGCGCCGCGATCCCAGCCGCGAGTCGCGGCCGCGCTGAGCGCTTCTTCGATTCGGGCGGCTTCGCCTCTGGCGCGGGTTTGGCTTGCGCCGGCTTGCCGACTTCGAGCGAATAGGCCCTGACCGGCTCCGCGATGTTTTTCAGTAGGGTTGGGCCAAGGTCGGTGACGGCGAGATCGAGCCGCCCCTTCACCTGGCGGTAGGCGTCCTCGGATAGACAGATCGCGCCCGGCGCGGCGATCCCCTCCAATCGCGCCGCGATGTTGACGCCGTCGCCCATCAGGTCGCCGTCGCTCTCCTCGACGACGTCGCCGAGATGAATGCCAATGCGAAAGATTATGCGACGGTCCTCGGGGACGCCGGAATTGCGCTCGATCATGGCGTTCTGAACTTCGATCGCACAGCGCACCGCATCGACGACGCTGCGGAACTCGACGATCGAGCCGTCGCCCGTGCGCTTGACGACGCGCCCGTGATGCACGGCAATAGTCGGATCAATCAGATCGCTGCGCAGCGCCCGCATCCGCGCCAAGATGCGATCCTCGTCCGCGCCGGCGAGACGGCCGTAACCTACCACGTCCGAGCAAACGATCGCCGCCAGTTTCCGGGCCTCGCTCATCGTGCCACTCTCCGGCGTGGGAGACTAGCACACGGAGACCATCAAATCATCGGAGTTTCAGGCGCTCGTGTGCGGCTCCCAGAGCCTCGCGAGCGCAGGTTTGGCCGGTTGCACACGCCACCACTGTTGGCGCAGCCCTGCCGGTGCGCCTCAGGCTGATCTCCATCCTGAACCGGACCTTCGGTCTACGGCCGCAATCCGCCCATTCCTGCCGTAGCCAAGCGGCCTGGAACACGCCGCGATCGAAGGCGTAGAGGGCGGCGGTCGCGCGGCTCCTCGCGCCGATCGCGCCGCAGAGGCTCTGATGTGGTGTTTCAGCGATCCTGGGGCGAGATGTCGAGCTGGCGGGCCATTTCCCCTTCCGTCAAACGCCGGCTCCTTGGGTGGTCCAAGAACCCCGCTCCGTTTGCGGGTGAACGCCATTACGGCAACGCCGGCGCCGGTGCGTGC
>JAFAHO010000366.1 GCA_019237205.1 Hyphomicrobiales bacterium | reverse complement strand
GCTCGCCCTCTTTCCGCTCCGAGGCGCATCGTCAGTCGGCCGCCATTGCGGCTAGCGCCCATGCGCGGAACGATCAGGCGTTCATCGATGCGGTCTCGGATTGGGGCGATGAATGAGGCGAGGCGACATTTGGACTGTGGCCGGCGGCAAAGATTACGCCGGCAAGCCACGCCCCCGTCGTCATCGTTCAGGACGATAGCTTCGACGCGACCGACTCGATCACGATCTGCGCCTTCACCACCGACGAAACCGACGCGCCGCTATTCCGCCTGCTAGTTGAACCGAACCAGCGCAACGGCTTGCGCGCGGCGTGCCGTTTGATGGCGGACAAGATCACCACTGTCCCAAAGGCGAAGGTTGGCGCGCGAGTCGGCAGGCTGGATGACGAAGATATTTTGCGGCTCAATCAGGCTCTTCTCGTGTTCCTCGGGCTGGCAGCCTCGCGGCGGCGTAGGCAGGCCGCGCCGGCGCGCGGCCCGGCGGGTCAATCAAATTGAGTGAGCTTGTAGGCTCCGATGAGCTGCCGCAGAGAGGCGCCGTAACGCGGATCCTTGCCGCCGACTTCGGATAGGGCGTCGACGAAGCGCAGGGCGTCCGGCAGCGCCAGGCGCGCTGCGGCGTATTCGGGGCTTTCGGCGATCGACTGGGCATGATCGTCGAACGCCTCGGCCAGCGAACTGAAGACGCGAAAATCGGTCCGCACATAGGTGCACATCCTGTTGGTCGCCTGCTTCATCCGGGCTTCGACCTTCTCCTGCCCGTCGAGCGCCTTGACCCTGAACGGGTTGTTGCTGCCCGGCGGCGTCAGCCTGCCGAAGTTGCTCTCGAGCGCCCATTGCGCCAGGGGCGCGGAAGCGGGAACGCCCCGCTTGCGCCCTGCTTCTTGCGCCGCGCGAATGACGTCGAACCCGATCCCGCCCTCGGGCGCAACCGGAATGGCGGCGCCGGGCGCTTCCGGCTCGAGAAGCGCATAGCATCCGTCGACAAAGCCGAGCCGCTTTTCGCCGTCGATTTCCGCGACGACGAGCAGCCAGCCGGAGCCGTCATCGACCTTGACGTCGACCTCCTGGCCGATCGCCACGAATCCCGGGAGCTCGCCTCCGTCGGGGCCGTCGCGCAGTTTCACGCTCCAGGTGTTGATCTTGCCTGTCGGCATGGCGATCCTCCAGGATCTCAAGCGGTCATTTGGCGGTTGCGGCGAGAATCTTCTGGCGAGCGTCGGCGAAGGCGCCAAAGGCTTGCTCGAATTCGTGGTTCGCTTGCGTCGCCCCGCTCAAGAGGTCCTGCAACTTGCCGTTGGCGAGATCGAGCGCCGCCCGATTGGCGCCGCTCATGCCTTGCGCCAGTTGGACGGCCCTGGCTCCCGCATCCGCGCAGGCCTTCGCCCGGTCGCTCAGCGTCGCGAAACTCGCCTCCGCGCTCGTGAGCGCGGCCTTGGCCGCGTCGCCGCCCTTGCCCCCGGCGACCGCCTGTCGCAGAATATCCATCGGCGAGGCGCCGAGCGTCTGGAGCTTGGCCGCGGTCGCTGTGGCGAGCGCGGCGGCCGCGCTGGCGGCTCTCGCAATGTCGTCGGCGGTCGCGGGCGCGGCCGCGGCGGCGCCGCCCGGCGCATTTTGGGCTCCCCCGCTCAGCGTGCTTTGGGTCTCGACAATAGTCCTTCGCACGGCGGCGAGACTGTCGTTGACCGATTTCGCCACGTCGGTCGTCGATTTGCTGCCGAAATAGAAACCGACGATCGTCACCAGCACGGTCGCCGAGATCGTGACGATCTGCTTGGCGATGTCGACGACGTCCTTCTCCGGCGCTTCCCGTCTGAGATAGACGCTCGCCGCGGACGTTTTCGCGTCAGGTTGCGTCTCGACAATGATGTACCGGTCGTTTTCATAGGGCTTCAGGAAGGTTTCGACATCCGCCGGCGCGCCCTGGTCCTTCGCGACTTCGGGTCCCATGGGATCGAACAGTCCGCCGAGCGTCCAGGACGCCACCGCGACGAAGACGATCGCGAGCGCGAAGGCGAGCAGGGCGCGCACCGATCCTTGCGGCAATCCAAGCGCCTGCGTGCCGTCCGTCATGCCGACCGCGCGCGTCAGAACCATGATGCCCACGAGCGTGAGCGACAGCAGCGCGACGCCGGACATCGCGGCAAAGGCGAGCGACGAGGGCGCCGACGAGCTCGTGATGGCGACCGTTCCGACGAAGGCCAGGAGTCCGAGCGCGACGAGCCCGGCGCCAAGCAATCCGGCGTTATAGGCGGTGATGCTGTCGGGTCCGCCCGGTCCCGCCGGCGCGCCGGATGCGCCGGATGCGGCGGGTGTTGGGCCTGCGGCGGCTGAAGTGTCGGTCATGAGCGTCCTCCTTTGAATTTGTGGCTCCGATCGGGAACCTGAAAGTTCTTCTCTGTTGAAACGTAATTCATGCGCTTTTCTTACCTCGCCGCCAGTGGATTGTTGGCTGAATGGCCCTCGTGAACGGTCCACCGCCCCAATCGCCCGTTGGCTATCGCTATCAGCGCGCTTGCGTTGCAAATCGCAGCACTGCGCATCCTCATTCAGATTGTGCCTCTTTTTGTCGTCGATGAAGCGCGGCATGAACTTTGACCGGCAACGCAATCAGATCTATCTCCTCCAACGACTTCAATGGTGCCGTAGCTGCGGCAGCTTCTTTGCTTCGTTTCTGCTGCTCGCCTACTTTTCTTCGTGATTCTTTAAGATCAAGAAGTGATGTTTTTACCAAACTACTCAACTCCTTGATATCATTCTCAGCAAGCTGCTTCTTTTCCTCTTTTGTCTTGCCTTTCATTTTTTTGTACTTTTGCTCTAGCTTATTGACGGCATCATCCCATTGTTTTCGCCAAGCTTTTGAATCCGGGAATCTAACTCGTTCACGACGAGTTTTTGGGTCTGTCTCTGGATAGACAGCGATTTCTTGCTCGTGATGGATATTAAGCATAGCTTTTTTCTGTTTATACAAAGCTTTAAGCTCTTTAGCTGCATTACGCAAAACCTTGTAAATCTCATGGCTGTCACGCGATGAGACTGCAGATGTAACCTTCTCCAGAAGCGTCTCGATGGCGCTGTCTTGCTCCGATTCAGGCGCCGGGCTGGCCAAGATGAGATCTAACATTATTTTTAGCGTATAGCTGGCGCTGCTCTCAGATAATTGCGTTGTCGGAGTTTCTTCCGCCTCTAGATCACGAATCGGCGCACCAGTTCCAAGTAACATGTCCATCAATTCTTGCTCTGTTAGATCACCCTCATCTTCTGTCAATGCATCCGTTATTACCGAGCCTGTTGGATTGATCGAACCTCGGACTCCCCATTTATTGCCCTCTTTGAAGAGCTCTAAAGATTGCAGACCATATCTTAGCTTGATCCCGCCGAGGAGCGGGCGTATCAACGCTGAACCAACGCGTTTCCCAGCGAATCTAGTCGCTATGCTCTTCGCGTCCGACAAAGCTTTGGCAAGCGCGTCGTCCGGCTTCCCGTCCTTATCCCCCTTGCCAAACAGCCACGCGAACGCCTTCTTCGCCTTGTCGATAAGCCAGGCGATCGCCTTATCCAGAGCCTTGTCCACCGCGGTCTGGACCTTCTTGACCACGGCCATGACTTTGGCGGAGATGTTGCCCAAGTTGAGGAATCCCGCGAGCAGGCCGATCGCGATCGAGAGGACGCCTGCGAGCGCGCTCTCGACCTTCTTCGCGGCGCCCGCGATCTGACCCTCGGCGATGGCGACGATCGAGTCGATGAAGGCCATGACCGCCGCCGCGACCTTGCCGAGCTGCTCCATGAAGGATTTGATCGTGCCGTAAATCGATACGAGCGCCGCGACGAACCCCGCGCCGGGGATGAACATTGCAACGAGCTTCGGGATCGCCGCCTTCACGATTGTCGAGATGACGAAGTCCTTGATGCCCTCGATCACCGTATCCTTGAGATCGGTCAGTTTCTCCTTGATCATTTCCCAAAGCGCGGCCGGGCCGCCCGTGACCAGCGCGACGATGAAGTCGGCGGCCTTTTCGAGCCCGCTCATGATCTTTTCGCCGGTCGGCCCGAGCGCCTTGACGATCTTGCCGCGGACCTGAGTCCAGGCGAGGCCCAGTACGCTCATGACGAACTTGCCGATTTCGGCGAGCGACAAGGCCTGCGGGATATAGACGCCCTCCAGCGCGCCGGTCAGCCATGAGATCAGCCCGGTCTTGAGATGCGTGCCGATGTTGTCGGCAAAAGTCTGCAGCCCGAGCTTGGCCGCGGCGACGAGATTGCCAACGAAGGGCATCGGGTTCTGCAGGATCTTCTTCAGCGCCGCGCCGGTCTTCTGGATATAGGTCCATGCGCCGGGGCTCACCGCGGTGACGACGATCTCCAGAAGCTTCAGCAGCGACTTGCCGACCCAGCCGATGAACTTGGCCGCGAAGTCGCCGAACATGCCGATGACTCGCCCGATCGCGCCCGGCAGATCGAGCAGATCCTCGATCACGAACGATTTCAGCGCGGCGAGGAAGAGCGCCGGTATCTGCCGGATGAAGGCGACGAGCTCGGTCTTCGCGCCGCCGAACCATGAGGCCAGCTTGCCGAGCGCGCCCGAGGCCTGGATGTTCTTCCAGACTTCGTCCTGACCGGCCAGCTTCATCAGGGCGCCGATGATCGCGCCGGCGTCCTGCGACGCGGGTTCGTGGGTGATGGGGTTCTCGCCCAGGAGCGCGGTGAGCAGGTCCCAGGCCGGCGTCTTGGACGCCAGCGCCGCAAGAGGCTTGAGGACCGCATCCTTGATGAGGTCGATAAAGCCCTGGGCGGCCGCTTTGAAGAAGGCGCCGAGGCGGTCGATCGGCCCGGTGAAAATGCGCTTGGCTTTGTCCCAGCTGTCGCCCGGGTGGAGGACAAGGTCGGACAAGTCGGTGGAATGCAGGAAGTCCATCAGCGCATTGAAGATCTCCGCGCCGACCATGCCGAGCGCGTCGATCTGCTGCTCCAGCCACGCCCCGCCCTTCTCGAAAATGCCGTAGGTCTCGAGCGCCTTGACGATCAGCCCGCCGCCCGGAATGAGTTCGACTGCGGCGCGCAGGATGTTGGCGCCGCTGCGATCGACCTTGGCGCGGTTGATCGGGTTCATGCCCAGTACAAGCGTGAAGATGCGGAACCCGGGAATGGCGTTCGCCCAGTCGGCAAACTTGTCGAGGACGGTGTCGAGGCCAGGAAGCTCGATGCCGAAGATCCGCCGGATCGGCTGCGCCTGCGGCGCCTCCGCCTTGCGCATCTCGGTCCTGGACGCCTCGGCCTTGCGGACTTCCGCCTTGTGAATCTCGGCCTGCGGCGCCCGGCGCGCGGCCGGGTCGGCGGGCAGCGCGCGGGAGACCCCGGCGGCCCGGCGGTTCTGCACCACATGCGTCGCTTCGTGCGCAAGGAGGCGCAGGTCGTGCTCGCTCTCGCCGGGCCCCAGCGTGATCCGCTCGCCCTCGGTATAGGCGCGCGCGCCGATTGCGCGCGCCGCCGCGCGCGCGGACGGACCCGTATGCAGGCCGACATTGTCCATGCGCTGGCCGAACCCGCGCTCAAGCCTTGCTTGCACCGCAGGCGGCAGCGGGCGCGTCGCGTCTTTGCGGGCGTGCTCGATCTTTTTCAAAGCTTCAGCGCTGGGGCCGGGGGCGACCGGCCCAGCGGCGCTGCGAACCCGCCCGGAGGCGCCGGGGTCGAGGATCGGCGCGGCGACCGCGCGCCGCACCCGGCCGCTGGCGCCTATATCCAGAACCGGGGGCGCGACCGCGCGGCGAATCGGGCCATGCGCCGCGCCTTCTGCCTCCATCTTGCGTGTCGGCTCGTGCGCCGCGCCTTCCGTGTGCGCCTTGCGGACCGGCTCGTGCGTGGCGCGCTCGGCGGCCATCCTGCGGACTGGCTCGTGCGCCATCCCTTCCGTCGCCATCTTGCGGATCGGTTCGTGCGCGGCGCCATCCGTCATCTTGCGCACTGGCTCATGCGGAGGACCCTCTGCCGCGCCTGCGGCGCGCAGGTGGGTCGATCCGCCGGGATCGCGCACCTGGTAGCACCCGCCGCTCGCGATCACGCTTGCGGCGTGTTCTGCCTCGTGCTCCTCGGGGTCGTTCAAGCCGCCGAGCTTCAGGCTAGCCCGCATATATCGCGGCGTCGCCGCGGCGGCCGACGTCGGCGACCGCCCGCTCGAAGCCGCGCGGCGCATCGGTTCGGGCGACGGCTTCGGCGCGGCCTTCTGCCGGAGCGAATGCGCGGGCGCATTCATTCGGCGGCCCTCATTGCCAACGCCAGCGCGGCAGGCAGCGGCCGGCGCAGCTTGGCGTATTCGCGATGCAGCGCGGGCGCGAGATCCTCCATCCCGATCGGGGTTCCTTCGGGCGCCGCGGCGGCCGCGGCCAGCACTGCGTTGCGGATACCGCCGCCGTAGAGGTCGCAATAGGACGCCAGGCGCTCGAGAACGGAGGGAGCGGGCGCCCGCGCCCCGAGATGGCTGCGCCAGAGCGCCAGCCGCTCGTCATAGCCTGGGGCCGGGAAATCGATGACATGGTCGAGGCGCCGCCAGAACGCCGGATCAATCCGGGCCTTGCTGTTCGAGGTGAGGATGACGATGCCGTTATGCGCCTCGAGGCGGGTTAGGAGGTAATTGGTGAGCATGTTGGCGTAGCGCTCGCCGGTCTCGCCGCCCTCGCTGCGCCGGCCGAACAGCGCATCGGCCTCGTCGAAGAGGAGCACCACGTCGGCGGCCTCGGCGTGATCAAACAGCGCGCCGAGATTCTTCTCGGATTCGCCGATGTACTTGTTCATCACCGCCGCGAGGTCGCAGCGGTATAGGGGGGCTGCCAGTTGGGTCGCAACATAGGCGGCCGCCATGGTCTTGCCGGCGCCGCTGTCGCCCGCGAAGAGCGCGCGCACGCCGCGCGTCTGGCTCGCGGCGAGCGAGGGGCCGAGACCGCTCCAGACCGTCTCTCGCCGCCGGCAGCGCCCGATCAGATTCGCAAGATCGGCGCTGAGCGCCGGTCCGGCGACCAGCGCGTCGGCGCCGACGACGCGGTTCACGGGATGGGCGAGACGGCTCAGTTCGTCGGGCGCGAGCGCGAGGCGCGCCTCCCGGAGATCGGCGGCGGTCACCGGCCGCGACTCCCCGTCGGCGCGGAGGCTCGCTGCGCGAGCGACCGCGACGATTGCGGCGGGGTAGAGCGCCGCGCCGCCGAGCAGATCGGGCGCGACGTCGCGCGCATGCGCGCCGAGCGTCCCATCCCACAGAAGCGCGCGTTTGCTCGTGGCGGGCGGCGCAATCCTCACCTCGATCAGGCCCTCCCCCCGTACCGATCCGTGCGGCCCGGCGAGCACCGCCATAGGCAGGACATTGCCGGTCGCCGCCGCGTCGCCGATCTCGGGGGTCACGCGCAGAACCGGCAGCCAGGAGGCAGCGGCGCAAGCTGTCGCGAATGCGCGGTCGTCACGAAGCACGGACAAGGGAGCCTCGACAGCGACGCGCCCGAGGCGTTCGGCGAGGGCCGCAGCGACCGCCCCGCGGCCGCTGCCCGGCGGTCCCCGAATGACGGCCCCGCCAGCGGCGCCGGCTTCGATTGCGTTGGCGGCCCGGGCCAGCACGCTCTCGGGGACGCCCGCGGCGGAGGCCGGCGCGGGACTGAGCGCGCGAGCGCCGGGCCACGCCGACGGCCCGCCCGCGAGCACGCGCCAGAGCGGCAGCCGAATGGCGAGCGAGCGCTGCGGCAGGGCGTCCTCTCCCAAAAGGTCGATGAGGCCCGACTCGACCAGTGGTCCGCTGGCGAGCGCCATCGCGTCGCCGGGCCCGCCGTCGAAAAGCTCCTGCACGAGGTCAAGCGCCAAGTGCACGCTCGGCCGTGCGCCCACGAACGGGGCCTGCAGGGTCATCACGCCAAGCGCCGCCGCGCGCCTGCTCTCGCAGGCGGCGGCCAGTCCAACCAGAAAAAGATCCGCAGGCTTGAGCGCGCGAAACTCCGCAAATCGGCGCAGCGGTCCGACGGCGCGCTCCTCCCACGCGCGGAGGAGCGACGCCGCCTGATCCGGCCATTCGAGCCGGTCAAGCCCCGCCCTGCGCGCAGCCTCCCCGCCCTCGCGCAGCAGAAGGGCCAAGGGAGGCTCCGGCTCCCCCAGATCGCTGATGTATCGCGCCAGCCCGAGCCGGACGATGAGGTCGAGCAGCGCCGGCGCTTCGATGCTTTTGCCGCCCTTCGACACGACTATGCCCCGCCCATGTGAGTCGCGGAAACATTCGGGTAGTGGAACGCGACGATGCGGCCCAGCCACGGAACCCAGCCGGGGTCGACGTCGAGGCCCACTCGACGGATCATGATGTTGACCCGCCGGGTCATGAGATCGAGGTCGAGGTGCGTCTCGTTCGCCAAGAGCCGCGCCGGCTCTTGAAGCGGCGGCGGCCACGCCTCGTCGGGCGCATAGAGCGCCTGCATGTCGGTCAGAGCCTGTTCGCAAAAGCCTGGGGGCGGCGGCGGCGCGAGGTCCTGCGCGCCGAGAAATTCGGCCAGGGGCTCGTCATTTGGCATCCCCAGGGCGAGACCGAGGTCCACGAGCACGCGCCAGCCGCTCGGCGCGGCCGGCCCCAGCGCCGTCAGCCGCGCGGCGATATCGAGGCGGTTGAGGGCGTTGATGAGGAACAGGACGCCGCCCCAGCCGGTGGAGACGAATTCGCCATGCGGGAGCGACTCGGCCAACGGCGCGGCGTCCCGAACAAAGGCGTCCGCGGTGGGCGTGGACGCGATCGGCGCGGACGGCGCCGATGTCGACGATGCCGATGTGGACGAGCCGGGCCTCCGATCTGATCCGGGCTCTCGCGGCGGGGCCATGGATTCCAATCGCACCGGACGCTCCCTTGCGCCCGAAGCGCTCGGCGGCCGGCCGTCGACCAGCGGCGCCTCACGCGCGGCCTCCGGCGCCGGAAGGGGTTCGGCTGTGGTCGGCGCTATTCGCGCGCGCAAATCCATCGGATCGGCAAGGCGCGCGAGAAGGTGCGGCCAAAGCGGACCACTGGGCGCCTGAAGCGACATCGGCGACCATCGCATGAGCGAGAGCGTCGCCGCGGTGCGCACCGCCTCGTGGCGGCGCGGCAAGCCTCGGAGCATAGGCCCCCAAAACGCGGCGGCGCGCGCGAGCACGGGCTCGAAGTCCGCCTCAAGACCGGCGTCGACGACGGTCCGGAAATCAGCTTCGTCGGGCCAGTTCGGCGGCGAGAAGCCAGCCGCTTCGCCGAGCGCGGCGGTCAATTGCGCCGCCGCGAATTCCGAGAGGTCGCGCCAGACCGGCGCGAGCAGCCGGTTCGCCGCGAGCGCGACTGTCGCCGCCGCCGCTTCCAGCGGATAGGCGCGAAGCAGCGCCCCGACCGATTCTCCGAGGCCCGCATTTCGCGACAGGCCCAGGGCGCGCCAGTGCCAGCCGCCGCCAACGCCCCCGCCGAGGCCGCCGGTCGATGCGGCGCGCGCACAGGCGACGACGACGGCGGGAAAGTCGGCGAAGGCGAGCGTTTCCATGCGGCTGTCCTCGGCCAATCGAGCGAGAGCCGTCGTCATCGCCCGACCGATCTCGTCCGGCCGCGTCCGCAAGATAACCCGACGCACGAACACGAAGCGGCGAGTCGCGGGGATGGGCACGGCGGCGAGTTGACGGCGCACGTCGTGCCCGGAGACGCCGACCGCGCGCAGGCGTCGGATCGACACCGCATCCTCGGCAAGCGCGCCCGGGTTCATGAAGCGAGCCAGGGCGAACGTCCGCCCTGCGAAGCGACGGTCCACGTGGCGTCGGGGGCGGTCGTGGCGAAACTGGTGACGACGGTGGCGGAGACGCCGTAGGCGTCGTGATCCTGCACGCGCAGGGCGCCGACGATGTTCTGGTTGCCGTCGAGCATGTTGAGCATCGAGCCGATCGGCAGCGGACGGTTCAGCGTGATGCGGATTGGCAAGCCTGGCCGCGGAACGCCGCCGGCGCTGATCACGGCGCCGGAAACGGCTTCGTTGGGATCGCCATAAGCAGCGGCGATCACCGCAGCGCTGACGAGACTGCTCAAAGCAGTCTGCGACGCCGCGCTCGCCCCGTCGGTCAATTGCGCGGCCATCCAGCCCACCAGCGCCGAGAGTTGGCGCAGCGCTGTCGTCGTCGCCGCGGTCGGGGCGTCGGGCAGCGGCCATTGCAAGAAGGACAGCGCGGGCAGCGTCCCCGCACGCGCCAGCGTCGCCCAAGCAAACCGCGCGGAGGGCGGCAATCCGACAAGCGTTTCGTAGAGGCATCCTGTCGCGCTCTCCATGCGGGCCCGTAATGCTTCAGCGTTGGTTCTGAGGATGTTCGCGGGCAAGGTAATGAGGTCCGGCAGCGAAAACACGCGGAAGGCCGCTCGCTGATTGGCGGCCAGCGAGGAGCCGAGGGTGAACGTGCTGCGCAGGACTGGGTCGATTGCGCTCCGCGCCGACGCGGCCAGGTTCGCCAGATCGGGCGCGGCGGCGCCGCCGCCGAAATCGGTCGAAGGGGCGAAATTGGCGAGACGCACCGCACGCAGCCCGCTCAACCGCTGCAAGCCGGAAACATCGGGCAGCTCGGTCCAGCCGCCGGCCAGAGACTTCCAGTTGCCGAGCGGAGTCTCGAGCAGCAGGTCGAGGAATGGGGTCAGCGACGCCGGCGGGCCGGGATGATCGGCGAGGCAACCGGGCGCAAGATCCGCGGGCGTGTCCGCGGTCAGGGAAAGCGTGGCCGGCGGATCTCGGGCGATCGCGGTCTGCAATTGCCGGACCATGAACAGGCCCGTAGCTGCGGCGATCGCCTGGTTGCGGGACTGTAGCGCTGCGTTCTCCCGCGCCGCTTCCTCCGCGACCAAAGTTTGCGCCGCGGCGTAGTCGCCCGCCGCCTTTGCGGACGCGGCCTGCGCGGCGCGCAGCGTATCGCGCGCGGCGGCCACCGTCGTCGAGAGTTGCGAGATCAGGGTCTCGAGCGATTGCAGGCGGTCGCGCAGCATCGTGTAGCTGGCTTCGATCTTGATCGCGTTGTTCTCGACCTGGGCGATGTCGCTCAGCAGACAGCGGGTGATCTGAATCACACCGTCGTAGTTGCCGGCCTCGTCGGACGCATTGGCGGGGCGAAGCGGCGCCAGCGCTGTCGCCGCGATGGAGATCGGACTTTTGCTCATCAGGGCGCGCAGGCCGGCAAGTCCGCTCTGCGCCGACTGGAATAGTGTCGACCCCGAGGTGATATGCGCGGCCATACCGTACGTGACCGGCCCGTAAGCGAACTGCGGCGCCTGGCTGAGCGCGCTCGTCTGGGCCGCCACCGTCTTCGCGATATCGGTCTGATTGCCGAACAATGTGCCGATCTTGCTGATCACTGGAGTGGACAGGATTTGCGTCTCGATGGGCGCATTCAACACCAGCGAGGCCTCGGTCTTGGAGGCCGAGGCGCCGCCAAAGGCCATGTTGGCGACGGCGCCTTTTCGGACCGCCGGCAGGGCATTCGTGGCGAGCGGAAAATGCCCCGTAGTCCCGGAAAGACCCGCCGGCACGGGCGCGGGAGGCGGAGCTGGCGCGGGTGTTGCGGCCAGCGACGGCGTCGCCGTCGGCGTGGGCGTCGGGCCGAAGGTAAAGAATGGGATGATTTTTGTCAGGCTCAGCCCCGTGCCGTCAGAGGGCACGCCGCCAGCCACGGCCGACACGTACGTCGACATCATGTCGAGATGCTGGCGTTGCAACGCGATCAGGCGGCTATGCGCGTCCAGAAAATACTCCTGCGCCCTCGCGACGCGCCCGAGGACGGCGTAGAACAGTTGCGCCGTCGCCAGTTGCAGCAGGGCGCCCGGCGTCGTGTCGTCGATTGTCGCCGCGCTTGCGCTGACAAGAGCGCGGAACGTCGAAAGCTCTGTCGATTGCGTAGCGGGATTGGCGCTGATGACGCCGGCGTCGATCAGGGGCTGCAACAGAGCCGGATTCGTGGATAACAGGCTTGTCCACGCGGCGAACGTCCAGTCCGCTGGGTATATAGCGGCCGAACTCAGCACGTTGTCCGACGAGACCGGCAAGACATTGGGCTGGCCGGGCTCGGCATCGGACGCCAGCACTTGGTAGCCGAGGTTCGCGAGCAATTGTGAAGCGGCCGCCGGAGGGGTTGGCGCGGCTGGCACGGCCGCCGGGGCCGCCGCCGCGGCGGCGGCCCCGGCCTGCGCCGCCGGCGTCGCCGTCGCGGGATAGGCTGCGGCGATCGCAGCGGTCGCGGCGGAGGCCATGGCCGCAGATACACTGGTCGAAGCCGCTGACGAGCCAAAGGCCGCCTGGGCCGCCGCCCCCGCCGCTGCCGCGGCGATCGACGCCGCCGAAGCCCCGACCGCGTTCGCCGCATTAGTCGCTGGGACCGCCGCAGTCGGCCATTGGGTCAACGCTGCAGTAAGGGCCGAAGCTGAAGGCGGCCCTGGCGTTGACGCCGTAAACGAAGTCGCCGCGGCGGCATACGCCGCTGACGCCGCGCCGGACGCCGCCGTGGCCGCCGCCTGCGTCGCGGTCTGGCCTGCAGCAGGCAATGCGCTGATCCAACCCGTGATCATTGACAGGAAGGCCGTCGGACTGGTTGACGCCGCCGCCGCGGCATCGACCAAGCCCTGGGTCTGGATGGCGCCTATCGTCAGCAGATACGAAAGGTTTTGGGCGGCGGCGTCGGCGCCGACGAGGAATGCAACCTGCTGCGGGAAATTGGTGGGCGTCGCCGTCATACCGCCATAGAGAGCGACCCAGTCTCCAAGCCACGCGGCCTGAGCGACGCGGGCGCGGGCGTAGGCGAAATGCAGGTCGGCGGGAAGAATCGGATCGCCGAAGGGTTCGTCGATCAGATCAGGCGTCCAACTCGCGTCGGGCACCGCGAGAGATAAAGTGACGGCGGGAGCGTCGCCGCTCCTTAAATCGATCGCCGGCCGGCCGAGCGCTTGCGTCAGCAAATTCGTCGCCTGGCTCGATGGGATGATTTGGAAGTAGACCGCGACGCCGATTGGCAGAAACGGACAGCTTGGGGCGAACGACGACGGCGCATTCAGCATGCTGAGCGGCAATTCGCAGGCTCCGGGCAGGAATGCGAATCGCTGCGTCATCGAACCCCAGGCGGCCGCCGTCGGGTTGGCGCCGAGGTCGCTTAAGGCCATTCCCAAGGCCTCGCGTGTCTGGGCCAGCAGCAGCGCTCCAAGCGGATTCGCGGCCGCCGCAACGCGACCCGCGGCCTGACTGAGCAGCAGCAACTGATTGTTCCGGATCATGACGAGCGCGATAGGTACGCCGGCGCCGACCGCTGTCGCCAGGGACTGCGGCGAGAGACCGCCGATCAGCAGGTTCAACGCGAGCGCGACGCTGTCGTGCGTGAGGGTCGCGGGCAGCGTCCCGATCGAGGCCGAGAGCGACAGCTCGACAAAACTGTCCTGCCGGATGTCGAGCAACGGATCGCCGCCGGCGTCGGCGCTTGCGTCCGGAGGCGGCCCCTCGACGCCGTCGAACTGCTGGGTTTGCAGAAGCAGCAAATAGACGCCGTCCGGAATCGTGCCGGCCGGGGTCGTCGCCGCCAGCAAATCAGCCCAGGCGAATGTGAGCGGGGCGGTGAGGCGCACCAGGCGGCCGTCGGCGCCGATGCCTGCGCCGGGGGCAACCGTAAAACTTGGCGGCGACGGCGGCGCCAACACCGGCGGGATCGGCCCAGGAGGAACGTGGGCTGCCAGGCTCGCGGGCGCCAAAAGCGGCGGCGAAACGCCCGGTTCGACGGTGAGCGACGGATGGCCGCCAGGACCAACCGCGGGGCCCGCTATGCTCGCCTGGGCGGCCAAATTGTCGTAGCGCGCCGGCGAGACGCCCAGTCCGGAAATGACGCCCGTATTCGCCGGGGTCAATCCAAGCAGGCGCGCGTCGACATATTTGGCCTGGAGGCCGAAGTCCGAGGCGGTAAGACTTCGCCCCACGGAGTAGTCGACGCGAGCCGCGTCGGGGCCGGCGCTGGCGGGGGAGGTCAGATGGATCAGCACGCCCATGGCGATCGCGCCTCCCTGAATTCCGAGAGCGGCGGCCGCCTCGAGGCATCGTGCTGCGGACCCGGAACGGATCGCTGCTCATAGGCAGGTTCCAACGGTGGGACGTTCACGTCTGTGGTCCTTGAATGGTCACTCGTCTACGATGGATGCGTCGGGGTCGGCGTCGGCGTCGCGGTTGGCGTCTGGGTTGCTGTCGGCGTCGGTGTCGGGGTTCGCGTCGGCGTGGGCGTCGGTGTTGGGGTCGGAGTCGGCGTCGGCGTAGGCGTAGGCGTGGGCGTCGGAGACGGGGTCGGCACATTGAAGCCCGCCGCCAGCTGCGCCGCCTTTGCTCCGCCCAAGCCGCCGTCGGTCGGGCGCACCATCCAGGGCAAGTCAGTGAGCGTCGCCGGCCAAATGGGAGGTTGCGCCCATGCCGGAATGTTAGAGGCGGTCGGCGCCGGCGGCTGTCGGCCGGGAAGCCGCAAGATGAGGGGATCAATTCGCGGAATGAAGACCGTGGGGTACGGCTTGAACGGGAGCGGAGCGGTCGGCGCTACGAGCGAAAGCGGCGACAGCGTCGCATAGACCGAAGGCGCGAGGGGGACCAGCACCAGGACTTGCGCGGGCGTCGACTGCGTCAGATTGATCGTCGATTCGCCTTCGATTTGAGCGAGCAGCGCGTTGACCTCGTCGCTGCGGACGGGAACAAGCGCGACCTCGATCTGGGCGGGAAAGAAGGTCTGCGTAGCGTTTATCGGATCGATCGCGACGATCGGCACTTTGCCGCTCGGGGGCACAACGGGAAAGACGTCGGCGACCCGGAAGGTA
Source organism: Hyphomicrobiales bacterium (assembly GCA_019237205.1). Taxonomy (GTDB): domain Bacteria; phylum Pseudomonadota; class Alphaproteobacteria; order Rhizobiales; family Beijerinckiaceae; genus Roseiarcus. Next base: position 1,295 of record JAFAHO010000366.1, on the reverse strand, counting down.
GGCGCGCCCGAGCCGGTCGAAGAGGCGCTCAAATCGGCGTAGATCTGATTATATTGCCGCGTAAGATCGTCCTGCGCCGCGTTCGCCTGGTCGGTCGCGCGCAGCGGATGACGCAGCAGCGACGGATCGAACCAGAAAATCCCGCCGCTCCTCATCGCCACGATTCCGAGCGCGAGCGAGTCTGAGGGCAAGGTCGGCGGATTCTGACCGCCGGCGAGTTGCGCGGCGACTTGCGCGCGCGACTGGAACTGCGTCCCGGCCGGGACCGGCAGTGTCAGGCCGACGAGCGCGAGCTCGACGGTGTCGACGATCGATTCGTAGACGGCGCGCGTCGAGCGCAAATCTCGCGGAAACACTTCGGTGAGGCCGCTCGGCTGCTGGCCATGAAGCAACACCAGCGCGTAGAGCCCGTCGCCGATGCTGACAAAACTCGGACCGTTCAGCGTCGTTAGCGTCCCGAGGTCCGCGAGATTGGCGGTGAGCGTTACGGTGGGATCGAGTTTTCCGGCGGGGTCGGCGAACGCATAGGCGATCACGCGCCCGCTCGGCGCGATGCCGCGCCCCTGTGTGACGCTGATGGTCACCCGATCCTGAAGCAGAGTGGCGTCGAGGCCGGTCACGATTCCGTCGCCGAGCGCCAGTCCGAGGTCCAGCAGCCTTTGGTCGAGGTATTGGTAGTCGCGGTTCAGATCGACCGCGGTGAGCAGCCGACCGTCCTGGTAATAGGTGCGGCTGAGCTGGGGCTCCGCCTGCGCGACCTTGGCTACTTTCAGCGCCGCGGGCGCCGAGTTCGCCGTCGGCGTGAACGTAACGGTCGCTGCGGGGCTTGCGGACATTGTGGGCCTCCAGTTAGGGCAGCGCGAGGGCGGACAACAGAATGTTCGGGACGAACGGACGCACCAGATTGTTGATCGCGACGCTCGAGGAAGTCACAGGCGGCGTCGCATTGACTTGCAGACGGGCGAGCAGCAGGCGCGACGCCTCCGTGAACCTGTCCTGCGCCCCCGGACTGTCGTCGTAGGTCGGAAACTGCCGAGTGAGTAGCGAGGATTGCTGATTGAGCACTTTTAGGAGGGCAGGATTGGATTGGGCGGCGGCGAGCATCGCCGCTTCTCTCGGCGTGGGGATGACGGGGGCCGGCGGCGCGCCCGGCGGCGGGGGGACCGGCTTCGACCACTCCGCCAGGGGCGAGGACCACGCATCGGCCGTCTGATCGGCCGTGTTGGTATCGACGGACATTTCAAGCGCGAAGCTGTCCGCGACGAATTTCGGCACGACCGGGTCGAGGCCGGCGT
>JAFAHO010000217.1 GCA_019237205.1 Hyphomicrobiales bacterium | reverse complement strand
TCGCCGATGTTATCCTCCACGAGTCCGCGAAGTGTCGTGCCGTGCTTTAGGTAATAGTGCTGGTGCAAGGCGCGCGCCGACTGTCCGTCCAGCCCGAAAAGATCGATGAGAAACAGCGTGATCCGCTAGTCGATCTTGCGCCAAATTCCGCTATCGGGCGGATAAAGAGTGTTGTCGAGATCGAACACCCGTGTCGTGACGTGACCGAAGCGGACGCGCAGTTCCGCGTCCGGCGGCAACCGGAAAGCTGCGGGCGTGATCAAGGGCGCCATGAACGATCCAGAATTGGAACAGAACCGAGTGTCGGGCGCGCTGCATCCGACGCCGGCAGACTAGCCGCGGCGCGTCAAGACTTCTACAGGGATTCCGTCGGCAGCCTCCGCTCATTGGCGACCCACGGCCCGAGCGACCGCCTTCCGCATCACATTCGAAAAGCCGGCTTCGCCGACGCCGTCAGGCGAGACCCAGAAACATCCGTCCGGGGCAGCGTCTTTGACAGCAGCCGCATAAACCGTCAACGTCAGCGCGAAGTGGGTGAAGACCTGCTCGACCGTTTCGGGCAGCTTCCGCCAGCGCGCCGCAACCGGAGCGCCGTCCCTCCACGCTCCTCCGGGACCCTTGCTCGTCCAGGGCGTGCCAGGGAGTTCGACGGTCGAGGCGAGCAGCCCGCGCGGGGGACGACGGCGCGCGAGAAAGGCGCCGTCGGCCCGGTGTGCGAAAAAAACCGCCCCTTTGCGCAGCGATCTTACTTTGGCTGCGGCCCGGCCGGGGTAGGCCTCGGGAACGCCGGACCACACGGCGGCGCAAACTTCGCTCAGCGGGCACGCCGGGCAATCGGGGGTGCGGGGGCGGCAGATAGTCGCGCCAATGTCCATCAGCGCCTGGGCGAAATCGCCCGGACGGTTGCTCGGCGCCAGCGCGCCGGCCGCCGCCGCAATTGCGCTCCGCGCCTGTGTGATCGGATCCTTCAGTGCGTACAGGCGGGACAGGATTCGCTTGATATTGCCGTCGACAGGGGCCGCGCGACGGCCGAAGGCGATGGCGGCGATCGCCGCCGCGGTATAGGCGCCCACGCCCGGCAGGGTTCTCAGTTCGGCTTCTTGGCTCGGGAATCGGCCGCCCCGTTGCGCGATCTCCTTTGCGCAAGCGTGCAGGTTCCGCGCTCGCGAATAATAACCGAGGCCCGCGAAAGCGCTGATCACCGCCTCGTGCGAGGCAGCCGCGAGGTCCTCGACAGCCGGCCATTTCGCGACGAACGCCTGGAAATAAGGCGTCGCCGCCTGGGCGGTCGTTTGCTGCAGCAGGACTTCAGAGAGCCACACGCGGTAGGGATCAGGCGTTTCGCCGGGCGCCGCGCGCCAGGCGAGGTCCCTGCGGTTCCGATCCCACCAATTCAGGGTTCGCGCGACAATTTCGTTTCGCTTTGCCTCAGCGCCGAGCAAGCTTACATTGAAACTCATGCAGCCAACCCTATCCATGTCGGCGGGACCATGAAGCCTCCGCGTTTCGGCGCCAAGGCGCTCGCTGAATTCATGCCCGAGATCATCGAGGAAGCGCTGGCCGCGCGCGGCCTCAGCGAGGCAAGCCTCATTGCCGATTGGCCTGCTATCGTAGGCGAATCGATCGCGCGTTACGCGCGGCCCATTCAACTGCAATGGCCGTCCCGCGCGACAAAGCGCGACCCCGAGGCGCCGATCGCGCCCTCGACCCTGGTGCTCCGGGTCGACGGCGCGTTCGCGCTCGAAGCGCAGCACAATGCGGCGATCATCGTCGCCAGGGTTAATGCGCATCTCGGCTGGCGCTGCGTCGAAAAGGTCGCATTTCGGCAGGGGCCGCTGCCGCCATTGAGGCCGGAGCGCCGTAGCCTCGCGGCCCCGAGCGCCGACGCCGAGGCCGAAGCAAGGGAGGCTTCGTCAGCGATCGAGGACGAGGCCTTGCGCGCGGCCTTGACGCGCCTCGGCGCGCGCGCGATCGACCACGCGTCGCGCCAGCTTGCCGCAGCGCGCCGGAAAGGAGACTGACGGATTGAGTTTGCGCCATTTCCTGGCTGGGCGCGCCATCGCGCGCATGAACGGGGCGGGGAACAAGATTCTCGTGGCCGATCTGCGGGGTCTTCCGCTCTTGCCAGGCCCTGAGGACGCGCGCGCCATCCATCAGGCGCCAGGGCTCGACTACGACCAGATGATGGTCCTGAGCGACCCGAAGGCGGAGGGCGCGGCGGCTTACGTGCGGATCTACAACAATGACGGCTCGATGGCCGAGGCCTGCGGCAACGGCGCGCGCTGCGTCGCCGATCGCCTGTGCCGCGAGCTCGGCGTCGAGACGGTCAACCTGGAGACACCGGCCGGCCGCATCCTCTGCGAACGTCTCGGCCCATGGCTCTATCGGGTCGACATGGGCGCGCCACGGCTTGAATGGGAGGCCATTCCGCTCGCCCGGCCGGCAAACGACACAAGGCGGGTCAATCTCGGCTGGCCCGACGGCGATGCGCTCTCTGCGCTCGGTCCCGCGTCGGTCGTCAACATGGGCAATCCGCATGCGGTCTTCTTCGTGGCCGACCTCGCGCGCGTCGATGCGGCGGCCTGGGGCGCGCGCATCGAAGTCCACCCGATGTTTCCGCAAAAGGCCAATGTCACCTTCGCCGAGATCGACGCGCCCGATCGGGTCACCGCACGAGTCTGGGAGCGCGGCGTTGGTCTCACGCTCGCATGCGGCTCGGCCGCCTGCGCGACGCTGGTCGCGGCCTTCCGTCTCGACCTCATGGAGCGAAGGGGCGCCGTGCATCTGCCCGGCGGCGAGCTCGTCATCGAATGGCGCGCCGCGGACGATCACGTGCTGATGACGGGCCCGGTCCGATTCGAGGGCGAGCGCGTCCTCGACGACGCGCTGTTCGAAGCCGCGTTGTGAGCGGGGGGACAGCGCCGGCCGACCGGCCCGCAAAGCCGGGCGGCCGCGTCGACGCGGTCGACTGCGCCCGCGGCGTCGCGCTGATCGGGATGGCGCTCTATCACCTGAGCTGGGACCTCGCCGACTATCGGATGGTCTCGCCGACCCTGCCCTTCTCGCCGCCGATGCGGCTTTTCTCGCACGCCGTCGCCTGCGCCTTTCTGGCGCTGGTCGGCGTTTCGCTGGCGCTCGCCCATCGCGACCGGGTGAACCTGCCCGCCTTCTGGCGGCGGCTCGCCGTCGTCGGCGGCGCTGCGGCGCTGGTGACCGGAGCGAGCCTCGTCTTCGCCCCCGGCGAGGGCATCTGGTTCGGCATTCTCCACTGCATCGCGGTCGCGAGCCTTCTCGCCCTCCCCTTCATCGAGGCCCGGGCCTTCGCGAGCCTCCTCGCCGGCGCGATCGCGATCGCGATCCCCTTTTTCGTCCAATCGACGCTCTTCGATCCGCCGGCGCTCATGTGGCTCGGCCTCGGCGTGGCCCTGCCGAATACGCTCGACTGGCGCCCGCTCATGCCCTGGGGCGGCGTCGTTTTGCTCGGCCTCGGCCTCGCCCGCCTGCCGGGCGTGTCGGCGCCGCTGATGTCGCCCTCACGCTGGCGGGCGACATCGTCGCCGGCGCGGGCGGTCTGCTTCGCCGGGCGCCACAGCCTTCCGATCTATCTCGTCCACCAGCCGATCCTGATGGGGCTCGTTGCAGTCGTGGCGCAACTTGGCGTCATCCCGGCCGCCCCGCCGCCGAAGCCGGATTACGGCGCGTTTCTCGCGGCCTGCGAGCGCGCCTGCGTCGCCGGCGGGCGGGCGGCGGAGGAATGCGAAAGCTCATGCCAGTGCGTCGCCGACGTCATCGAGCGCTCGGGCGAGGCGGAGCGGCTCGGCGGGGACGCGCTCGACGCAGCGCGCAAGGGCGAGCTCAAGGGGATGGCAGAAGCCTGCATGACCCGCTGAGGCGAATCTGTACTTATGGCCTGACGGGGCAGGGGAGGCGTTCCTGAGGGGCAGCCAATTCCGCTACCGAATCGTTCTAAGTCAGCGGGTTAGGCGCCATAGTCTGATACTTGATACCTTCGCGAGACTCTGGCTGACGGACTGGAAGCGATGCGGACCACAATTTACTCTGCAAAACTGTAGTTGACGAACCAAACCGTCATTTTGGCGGGCCGGGTGGCTTGGCTTTTGGCGGGCTGGGGTGGCTTCGGTCAAAGTGTTCGGACTGAGGCAGTCGGGATGCGCCTCCGGGCGGCGGTGCGGCCAAACCTTCCAAAGATCGCGCCGGCGTGTAAGGTCGGCACCGTCGAGCGGGCCGGCGGAGGCGCGTCCATGGGAATTCCGCAGTATTTTTCGACGACTTATGAGCAGGCGCGGAAGACGTTCCTCGAGGCCGCGCGCGCCGCCGGCGCTGCGATTGAATCCCACGTCAACCCGAACGCCAGCGGCGCGGAGGGCGAGGAGCTCGCCGCGGATGTCGCCCGGTTCGGCGCTATGGATGCGGAGGCCCTGCTCATCGTCATCTCAGGCACGCACGGCAACGAGGGGTTTTGCGGCTCGGGCTGCCAGACCGGCTTCATCGGGGAGGGCGTCCTCGACGCCCGCCCGAAATCGGTCGCGTTGCTGTTGGCGCACGCCATCAATCCTTACGGGTTCTCCCATATCCGCCGGGTGACCGAGGACAATGTCGATCTCAACCGCAATTTCCGGGATTTCTCGGAAGCCCTGCCTGAGAACTCGCGCTACGCCGAAATCCACGATTTTCTGCTGCCGTCCGACTGGGACGGCCCCGGCCGCGCCAGCGCGGATGCGGCGCTCAAGGCCTGGCGTGACGCCAACGGCGGCATGAAGGCCTACCAGGCCGCGGTCGCCGGCGGCCAGTACGCCTATCCCGGTGGCCTCTTCTTCGGCGGGCGGAAGCCGACATGGTCGAACGAGACGTTTCGCGCGATCGTCAGAAAGCATGGCGCGGGCGCGAGGCGCGTCGGCGTCATCGATATTCATTCGGGCCTCGGGCCCGCAGGGTACGGTGAGCCGCTCTCGATCGTCGCGCCGGGTGCGCCCGCCTTCGAGCGCGCCCGCGCCTGGTGGGGCGGCGAAGTCACGTCGACCGCGGACGGCACGTCGAAGTCGCCTCCCGTCACCGGTCCGCTCATCGGCAGCGTCGAAGAGAGCCTGCCCGGCGCAGAAGTCACCGCCATCGGCCTCGAATACGGAACCATCGAACTCACTGGAGTCCTCGATGCGCTGAGGGGCGACAACTGGCTTTATGCTCGCGGCCTCAAGTCGGGGCTCAGCATGGACTCGACGCTCGCCCGCGAGATCAAGGCGAAGGTGCGCGACGCTCTCTATGTCGACACGGACGAGTGGAAGCAGAGCGTCTTCGCCCGCGCCGCCGACTTCGCCCTGAAGGCCTTTCGCGGCCTGAGCGGCTAGTAGCCGAACGCAAGCGCCTCGCGCCAGACGCCGCGCCGGTCCTTGGATGAGCCCATGCCGCTCTGTTCCAACGACCCTTCACTTGGCGAAGACGAGCACGCCGTTTGCGGGAATTACGATCGCTGCCGACGACGGCAACCCGTGCATCGAAGGACCGTCGGCCACGACTGATCCTCCGTTTCCGGCGATCCAGGGATTGGGAAAGTGATCGTAGGCGTCGCTGTTGAAGATTTCTCGCCAAACGCCTGGGCCGGGCATGCCGAGACGATAGTTGGAGCGCGTGAACTCGGCCAGCGACACGACCACGACGACATCCCCTCCCACCCCATCGATCCAGCGTTGAAAGGCCAGAACCCGATCGTTATTACTGACATAGTAGGGGTTCACGCGATCTTCGCGCAGCGCCTGGACCCGGCGACGCAGGGCGATCAGGTCCGCCGTGCAGCGCCAATGGTCGGACATTGCCTTGTCGGCGCCTTCAAAACCCGCCCACCAGATGAGGTTCTGGGTATTCGGAGAACTGTCCCACTGTTTGTCTTCCAGGAATTCCTGGCCCATGAATATCTGCGGTATGCCGGGAGCAGTCAGCAGCAATCCGGCGGCGACGCGGGCGCGGCTGCGCGCGTACCAGGATCGATGGTTGGAGGGATCCGCAAGCGCGGCGATGCGCAGCTGACGCCCGACGTAAACCAGATCGTGATTTTCCACGCAGGTCACGGTTCGCCAAGCATGATCGTAGCCTGGCGGATAGAGCGCCGCCGCGACGCCGCTCATCGGCAGCGGCCCGCCCCCGCCCCCCGACGCGGCCTGGATCGCGCCGCGAATCTCGTTGCGGAGATAGTCGTGCTGCACGACGTCGAATCCCGCGCCGCCCGATGTGACTGGCGCGACGATCGGCAGCGCGCTGTTCGGCACGTCGGCAAACTCGCCGGGCCAGAACTCCGCGTTTTGCAGGAGGCGTGGCCATCGCGATCGCAACTCGCTTGTCAGTTCGCGGCAAAATTGCCACCCGTTCGCCTGGTTCGTGGACAGAAGTATGGAGATCTCGTCGTAACGCAGGCCGTCGGCATGCAGCTCCTCCGCGTACCATTGCGCGTTCGCCTGGAGAAACTGCCTCACCGGCGTCTTCCACATCGCGAAGGCGAGTCCGCCGGTGCCCCGGTCCTGGTCGGTGAAGTAGAGGCTGTCGTTGTTGTTTCCGACGTTCCGCCCGCGGTCGAAGTAGTAGAGGCAGTAGTCGTCGCCGATATTGCCGATCGCAAATCCGCCGGCATGGTTGTACACGACGTCGAACACGACCGCGATGCCATGGATGTGGCACAAATCGACCAACGCTTTGACTTGGTTGTGCGCGGAAATCAGCGCGCCCGGCGGCAGTGGGCCGAAGCCCTTCGCTGCGAGAATTGCGTTGATACTTGGCGTCAAGCGATCAACGTCCGCCGCCGAGGCGACATAAGGAAAATCCGGCGAAAAGAGGTCGACCCCTCCATACCCCATCGACGGTTTGGCCTCCTGTTCGTCCACCGGCAGGGGCTGCAGCACATTGACGCCGAGGCTCGCCAAATACGGGGCACGGCAGGCCACTTCGAGCAGGTTCGACGATTGGCCCTGAGTGCGCGTCGCGAACGTGCCGATATGCGCCTGATACACAATCATTGCCGAGTAGTCCGGCGTAACGAGGCCGGCGTCGTGCCAAGGGTAGGTCGAGTCGCCGCGCAGGATCGCATAGGCGTTCGGAAAGGTGGCAGGATCGAGCTCGCGCGCGGTCGGCTCACGTTTGTAGCCCGCCGATCCGGCGCCTTCGACCCAGTAGCGATAGCGGTCGCCTTCACGCGCGCCGGCCTGAAACCCGGTCCAGAAGCCGAACGCGTCCTTCGCCATGAGGCGATCGTCGGTCTGACTCTCGAACGTGGCGCCGCCGAACGCGCCGTTCAGATAGACCGCCTCGGCGAGCGGCGCCCAGACCTTGAATGTCGCGCCGCCAAGGACCAGCGCCGCTCCGAGCGGCGTGTTTGCGGAGATTCCGTCCTGCGAAAGCATGGCCTGAGAGCCCCTTCTTGACAGAGGACCGAACTGCAGCCTTGAGAGTTGATCGGCCTTCTATTGCCGCGCGAGCCCGTACACGCCGAGGCCGCCCGAGTAGTCGGGAACGTATATGCGTCCGCCGTCAATCACGGGCGGATTGAATTTGTTGAACACGAACGGCAGGCCGGCGCTGCGCGAGTCCCAGATGACCCGGAGCCGACCGTCGGTGACGTGAGCCGCGTCGTAGACAAGCAGCCTACCTTCCACCACTTTTTGATTGCCGTCGCCGTATGGAACCGTGCAAGCGATAATCGCGGTATCCGGGTCGGCGCCGTTGCTCGATCCGGAGCAGAAACCGCCGGGCATGCCGCCGGGGGACCTGCCGTTCACGTCCTCGCTCGCCGGCTCTTCGCCCTCCCCCACGAGCTTGAGCCCGTCCGACGGCGACACCGACCATTTTCGCAGGATCCCGTTTTCGCCCCAAGCGAATATCGTCCAAAGTCTGAGGAGCGGGTCAAAATACTGCACAGGCGTCATGTGCAAGTGCGCGGTGTCGCCCTGAGGCAGGAAATTGAGGTCCTTGGGATCGGCGGGGCAGGGGTCGATCGAACCGAGGTCGATCGTCAGCCAGACCGGCTTGGCCGCAAGTTTGCCGCAGTTGACTTTCGGATCGGCGAGGTCGGCGGGAGTCGTCGAACCGGGATCGCTCGCCCTGACCGGATAGCCGATGCCGTCCTTGCCTGCGGCGACGCAGATATCGATCGTAAACAGGCAGGCTGGGCCCGCCGAGCCCCAGTCCTCATCCGACCAACGGCCGGGGTCCTGCGGGAAGACGAGCAAGAGCGGCCGACCGCGGCTGTCGAACGCTGTTTTCAGAGGCGTGCCCGGAGCAGCCGCCATGGTTATCATCGCGCCGGACGGGTGGTTCTCTGTTGCGCCCATATTCGCGGCCATGCCGGCGCGGCGCCCGCTTGCCGAGGGGATCCGGGCCGCATCCGTCCACGGCGTCCAGTTACCGACGACGGACAGGGAGGCTTGGCGTCCGGCGGTCGGCGGCAGGTATTTCAGCTTCACGAAGGACTCGCCGAATTCATCGACGCCGTCGAACCCGCCATTGCCCGTGACGAGATAGAGATCGCCGGCCTCGTCCGCAGCGACGCCCTGGCCGCCCATCCATACGCCCGCGCCGGTTCCCTTGCTGAGCGCAAGCAACGCCGTGAAGCGATTCGAAGCGACGTCGAAGGCGAAGCAGAAACCCGCGGCGCCTTTTTCGACCTCGAATATGGTCCCCGAGCAGCCGAATACGGTTTTCGCGCCCGCGACATTCGTCTCGACGAGGGACGAGCGCTGCTTGCGGGGCATCGCATCGAAGTCCAAGCCCTTGCTCACGCCCTCGATCTGGACCGGAGGGACCGCCAAACTTCCATCCGCGAGGTTGACAACGAACATGTACCAGCGCGCGATTTTTGGATCGACGGAACCGTTGGGCGAAACCCAGCAGGATTGGTAGAGCCGCTGCGTGTCCGGGTCGATGACGCCGGTCGAAAGGCAACCCCAGTGGTCGTTAATCTTCCACATATCGATGTCGCCGGATCCCTGGACGGGCAAGCCGAGCTTGGTCTCCCAGAGCAAACTGCCGTCACGCGGATCGACCGCGCGCAACACGTCGGACATCGAGGCGAGCACCATGACGTCGCGCGGTCCTGTGGCCGTTCGCACGCGAGGAAGGATCAAGGGCTGGGCTTCCAATCCTCTCGCGTCACCGGGAACTTGATAGACGCCGAGCCTGGCGAGCCCGTTTTTCTCGATGCGCTCCGGCGTCAATTCGGTCTCGCGCGCATTCCAGCCGCTACGCGCGTTGTCCGCAGACCGCGTGGTCCAAGGGACATATTGGGCGTCCGCGGCCCGGACGAAAAATGAAAGAAAACAAGAGGCCGCCAAGGCGAAAGCTATCAAGAAACTCATGGCTGGTCTACAGCGGTAAATTGCAATTCCAATCGCACATTTGCGAAAACGAGCAGTATAGTTTGAGGCCATCTCCAATATCCTCGACAGACCGTTCTGTATTCCCCATTACGATTGAACTCCGCGGCATTGTCAATCCCCAGGACCTTACCGTGATCGCCCAATGCGAAGAGCTCGCGAAAGCAACGTCTCGTCAGACGGACACGAAACCTTCCTGGGCGGCCCTGTACGCCCGCTATCCCGCCTGTTCCCGCCGTTCGCCTATTGCCCGCTCTCCACCAATTGCGACATACGCAGCGCGACCCGGAGCGGTCGCTCGACGTCGATTCGCGACTTTCAATTGGGCGCGACGAGTGTCCGTTGGGGAGTGATGGCCTTCTCATATTCAAGCCCGGACGCCCGCCTGCCTGAGCCGCTCTGCCAATCGGTCGACGTCGGCCTGGTTTCCGAAACAGGAGCCGCGCGACGTGTTCGGCAAACGAGTATTTGGGGTTATCTCCATCAGCTCGCGCCATACGCGGTTGCCGCGCGCCGACTGCCGCTCGGACATTCGACTTGCCCGGCCCGGCGCGTCCATCCTACAATTCTTGAATCGGCGCGCGCTCTCTGGCGCGCCGACGGTTGAGGCCGAACACAACACGTTTCCGGTCGCGCCAGCTTTCCGCAGCTCAGCGACACGGTTTGGGAGGGAACAAGGTGAAAATCGGCTTCAACATGCTGTTGTGGACCGCGCATGTCCAGCCCGAGCATTGGGCGGTTCTCGAGGATCTGAAGCGCACCGGGTACGACGGCGTCGAGATTCCTGTCTTCGAGGGCGAGCCGGCCGATTACGCGGAGATTGGGCGTCGGCTGGAGCGTCTCGGTCTCGAGTCGACTGGCATCGGCGTCATTCCCGCCGTCGAAATGAACCCGATCGGCGAAGCGCGGGAACACCGGGCGGCCGCGTTGAAGCACATCGAATGGATCATCGAATGCGCCGCCGCGATGGGCGCGAAAGTTGTCGGCGGGCCGCTCCACTCGACGCTCGGCCATTTCTCCGGGGCGGCGCCCACGGAGGAGGAGCGCAAACGCGGCGTCGAGTTTCACCAGACGGCCGGCGAAATCGCGCGCACGCGCGGCGTCACCATCGCCGTCGAAGCGATCAATCGGTTCGAATGCTATTTTCTCACGACGATGGCGGACCTGGCGGCGCACCTCGACGCCGTCGGGCATCCGAACGTCTCGGGCATGTACGACACGTTTCACGCCAACATCGAAGAAAAGAACCCGATCGCCGCGATCGACGCCATAAGACGCCATCTCTCGCACGTGCACATTTCCGAGAATGATCGCGGGACGCCTGGGCGGGGACACATCGACTTTCCCGCGGCGCTGAGGGCCCTGAAGAGCTCCGGCTACGACGGCTGGCTGACGATCGAGGCCTTTGGGCGAGCCCTGCCGCCGCTCGCCGCAGCGACGCGAGTCTGGCGCGACTTCTTCCCGACGCCGACACAGGTTTATCGCGAAGGTTACAAGGTCATTCGCAGCGGCTGGGACGCTGCCTGACGCGAACGATCGAAATTCGGGCGACCAGAGCCTGTTGGGACGGGGTTGACCCGGGATCTGCAGACGCGGTTCGCTGACCGCGTCGGCCGCGACCAGCGATCGCGTCTGCAACGGCGGAGCCGCCAAGCGCAACACGCTAACGCGGCACCGTGCCGAAGCTGGCCCCACGCAGCAACTGACTTTGCAGAAAAAATGCAATGAGCAGAACCGGCAGCAGATAAATCGTGCCGATGGCGGCGAACACCCCCCAATCCACGCCGACATCCGCGCCGACGACCCGCGTCATCGCCACAGGGACAGTTCGCGTGTCGACGCTGGTCAACAGCAGGCTGAACAGAAAATCGTTCCAGGTGAAAACGAAGGCGATGATCGCCGTCGCCGCGATTCCGGCTTGCATTTGAGGCAGGCAAATGCGCCAGAGAATCTTCAACTCCGAACTGCCGTCGAGCCGCGCGGCCTCTTCGATCGGCTGGTGCAATTCGTCGAGAAAACTCCTCAGCATCCAGATCACGAAAGGCAAATTGAAGGCCGTATAGACGAGAATGATCGCGATATAGCCGCCGCCAAGTCCTGTCACCCGAAACAGGACATAGAGCGGGACGATCGCCGTAATCGGGGGAACCATGCGCAGGACGAGAATATAGAACATGAAATGGTCGCGCCCGACGATGCGCAAGCGCGCGAAGCCATACGCCGCCAATGCGCCGAGCGCGAGGGCCAGCGCAACGCTCGCCAGCGAGATGAAGATGCTGTTGGCGAAATTGCGATCGAGCCCGGTGTCGAAAACCTGAGCGCCGTCCGTCGACACGCGGCGGAAAGACGCCCAGAAGTGCTCGAGCGTCGGGGTGAAAAACAACTTCGGCGGCGTCGCGAGCGCGTCCGCCCGCGTCTTGAACGCCGCCAGGATCATCCAGATGACCGGAAAGAAATAGACAAGGCCGACCACAGCGGCGACGAGCGTGCGGCCGAGCCCGGCCTGATTGCGGACTGGCGTCGACTCCTCATCCCTCATGTTACGCCGCCTCCTTGCGCAGCTGGATCGCCCGGAAATAAATGCGAGTGAGCACGATGACCACGAAAACGCTCAGATTGCCCAATGCGGAGGCCCGACCGCTTTCAAACAGGACGAAGGCGGTATCGTAGATTTCGGTTGAAACGCTTTCCGTCGATGTGCCCGGGCCGCCGTTGGTGATGGTGTAGATGAGATCGAACATGTTGAACGATTCGATCGTCCGGAACAGCAGGGCCAGCAGCAACACGCTGCGGATCGCGGGAAAAATCACGGTCCAGAACCGCCGCCAATAAGACGCGCGGTCGATTTCCGCCGCCTCGAGCAGATAGGGCGGCACGCCGTCGAGGCCTGCAAGCAGCAGCAGCATGACGAAGGGCGACCACATCCAGGCGTCGGCGGCGACCAGGCTCATCATCGCCGAGAAAGGCGTCCCCAACGGAGCGTAAGCAGCGCCGGTGAAGGGCCGCACGACCGCACTCACGATGCCGAACGTCGGATCGTAGAACAGGCTGAAAAACGTCCCGACAGCGACCGTCGACAGCAGCATCGGCGCGAGAACCAGCATCATCACCAAACGACGCCCTGGAAATCGCCGATGAAACAGAAAGGCCAACAGCGCGCCGACGACGAGTTGAATTGAAACGCTGAAGCCGATCATCGTCCCGGTGTTTACGAAATGCTCCCAAATGTCTGGGTCGGTGATCAGATCGAGGTAGTTGCCGAAGCCGAGGAAGCGCGGCGGCGTGGTCAGGTGGTCAGCGCGAAAGTGGAAGAACGAAACACCGATCGACCAAAGGAACGGCAAGACGTTGATCGCGCAAAGGACCATTAGCGCAGGCGCGACGAACGCCGCCGCGGGCGGGCTCGCCGCTCGCGCAGCCCGAAGCTCGGAAATTTTCGCGACCGCGATTCCGGTCATTTGGCTTGAAAAGCTCCTCCCGACGCGCGTCTTGTTGACACTTCCGGCACTAACATGTCAGCCTAACTTGATCGAAGGCCGCAAGTCCAAGCGTTTTGGATGAGCGGCTCGTGCAGCCGGTTGATCGCGAACTCGCCGCAAGCGCATTTCGGGAGAAGGGCCCGCCGAAATTCCTCTTGCAATGTTTACAAAATGATGTTTACTAAACATTCGAAGGCAACGCCAGAGCCGGCGTTCATGCATCCTGGTTGCGGTTTCGCGGCCGGGCGTAGGTCCAAGCGGGAGTTCGAAGCGCCAGAGGGTTGTTTGCGATGCAGTTGACGATCAGCGACGTCTTCAAACGATTCGGTTCGATCGAGGCATTGCGGGGCGTGAATTTCGACGCCGAGCCGGGCGAGTTTTTCGCGCTGCTCGGGCCCAGCGGGGCTGGCAAGACCACATTGTTGCGCATCATCGCCGGCATCGAGCAAGCCGATCGCGGGCGCGTGTTGTTGGATGGTCGCGACGTCGCCGACATACCGGTGCGTGCGCGCGATACCGCGATGGTGTTCCAAACCTTTGCGCTTTATCCGCATCTGTCGACATTTGAAAATCTTGCCTATCCGCTTCGCGAGGCGCGAATCGGATCCAACGAAGTCAAGAAACGCGTTGGCGAGATCGCCGAGATGTTGCGCCTGTCGCATGCGCTTTCGCGCAAGCCGGGCACCTTGAGCGGCGGGGAGCAGCAACGCTGCGCGATCGGCCGGGCGCTGATACGCCGGCCGAGGCTCTTGCTTCTCGACGAACCGCTGACCAATCTCGACGCGAAGCTGCGGCACGACACGCGCGCCGAATTCAAGCGGCTGCACCGCGAGCTGCGTGACACGACCATCATCTATGCAACGCCCGATCAGCTCGAGGCGCTGAGCATGGGGCGCCGGATCGGAGTGCTGAGGGAGGGCCGCATCGTCCAGATCGGCGCGCCGCAGAGGCTCTACACGGAGCCGCTCGACGAGTTTGTCGCCTCGCTGGTTGGAGACCCCCCGATCAACTTGATCGCGGCGACGCTGGCGGACGTCGGCGGCAATCGAACTCTTCAGCTTCCGTTTGTCGACATCGACGCGGCGCCCTGGGAGGCCACCCTCTCCCAATACCCGTCCGGCGCGAGATTCATGGTCGGCGTCCGCCCTCAAGCGATCGCGCCGGCGGCCGATGCGGGGGAAGCCGCCCCGGGGCCCGAGTTTCCGGCGCGCGTCTTCCTCACCGAGCCGCTCGGCGACGTCACGATTCTGAACATCGTGGCGGGGGCGGACCAGCGCTTGAAAATGGTTCTGCCGCAGGAGCGCGCCTATGGCATCGCCAAAGACGCGTCGTTCGACTGCACGCTCAGAAATGATGAAATTTGTCTATTCGCCCAGGAGACCGGCATGGCCATTCGTCGCAATTGGGCGAGTCCGACGACCTGACGCGATTAAGATCGCGGCAGAAATGGCCAGTGCCAGAGGATGTAACGAAAATCAAAGCGTCAAGTGGAGGAATGGATAAATGAGACTGGTCAAGACATCGATAGCGGCGTTCGCGGTTGCGGGCGCATCATTGTGGGGTCTGCTCGCGCCAGCGCCTGCCAGCGCCAAGGACATCGTCATCAACATGGCGGCGCCGGATTGGCTGCCGACCCGCTTCATGCAGGAAGAGTTTGACAGGTCCTACAAATCGAAGACCGGCAACAATGTGAAGCTCGTCATCGACTTCATTCCCTGGGGCAGCTTCTACCAGCGCGTCGCGGCCTCGCTCTCCTCGGGCGAGAAGAAATATCAGATGATCGTCACGGACAGTCAGTGGCTGGGAGATTTTGTCGAAGGCGGGCACTACCTCAAACTCAATAAATATATCGACGCCGATCCGGAACTGCAGGCCGTGATCGCCGACATGCACCCGGTGCTGCTGTCGACGTCGTCGTCCTATCCCTACAAGTCGACCAACTATTACGGCTTCCCGCAATTTCCGGACAATCTGGTGACGGCGTTCAGGAAGGATCTGTTCTGCAACCCCACAGAACGGGCGAATTTCAAGAAGCAGTTCAACCAGACGCTACCGTGCTATTACAACGAATGGGAGGACGTCGACTGGGACCGGTACGAGAATATCGGCAAGTTCTTCCAGCGCAAAAAGGGCGACAAGCTCGGCGATGGAGTGGCTGAAGACGATTTCTACGGCATCGCCTACCAGATGGGCAAGCCGTATGACTTCTCCTCGATGCAGGCCAACGGCTTCATTTGGGAAGCTGGGGGCGACATTTGGGACGAAACGTCAACCAAGCCTGCGCTCGGCGTCGTCAATTCCGACGCCGCGGTCAAGGCGTTCGACCACTATCTGAGCCTCGAGAAATATATGCCGCCGGTGGCCAAGACGGGGCAGATGGACATCTTCGTCGTCCAGGACCTCTATATGCAGGGCAAAGTCGCCGCGATCGTCGACTGGGTCGGCGTAATGGGGCCGGTCATCAACCCCAAGCTGTCGAAAGTGTCGGACAAGACGGACTTCGCGGAGCCCCCGGGCACGCGCAAGCCAGACGGCTCGCTCAGCCGCTGGTCAAACATCGGCGGCCAGCCTTTCGTTCTGACCACCTGGAACAGCGACGAGGTGATCAAGGAAGGGCTCGACATCGTCAAATGGTGGATGTCGAGGCCGGTTCAGGAAAAATTCGTCAAGGCCGGCGGCCAATCCGGCTTGCTGAGCGTGATGAATGATCCGGCTTACGCGACCTGGGCGCCGTACAATCGCGCCTATCTCGACAATTACCGGTGGCAGAAGGACGTCTGGCACATTCCGGAGTTCTTCCCCTTGCTGACCGAGCAGCAGGAGCAATTCGACAAGGCCATCACCGGCCAGGTCAGCGCGAAAGAAGCTCTGGACACGGTCGCCGCGTTCCAGGACAAGCTTCTGCGTGAAGCCGGCCGCATCAAATAAACGCTGATCAAGCAGACTGGAGTCGCCCGCCTCAAAGCGAGGTGGCTCCCCCTCCTTCGCCGAACTGCGCGAGCGGTCCAGCCGCGCGGTTTGCGCCCTCAGGCAATGCGGCTTTGACGCAAATGACTTCGATCGCAACCCCTGAATCATCGACGAGCAGCCAAGTGGTCCATTCACGCTCGCGTGACGCCGCAGGCTTCATCGGGTGGATGCTGAGCCCGCAGCGGCGAGGGCCGTTGTTGATCGCTCCGGCGATTGCGACCCTTTTTATTGTCAACATTTTCCCGCTGATGTGGTCGTTCGGACTGAGTTTCTTCGAATACAAGGCGAACCGGATCGCCGCGCCGGTCTTCAAGGGTCTCGACAATTACGCCGACGTTCTTAAGGACCCCGACATCTGGGAGCGATTCCAACATACCGCGACCATCGTCGTCGGCAGCGTCGTGGTTCAACTGATCGTAGGCTTCCTGCTGGCGCTGTTGTTCGCCAACGAATTTCCCCTCCGCCGCTATCTCTTGATGCTCGTCCTGGCGCCGATGATGCTGTCGTTGAGCGCGGTCGGGGTCTTCTTCAAACTTTTCTATGATCCGACGCTCGGCTTCATCAGTCGGTTCATCTCGCTGTTCACGCCCGACACCTACGTCATCCTCTCGACGCCGGCGCGGGCGACAATCGCAATCGTCGCCGCGGACGCCTGGATGTGGTCGCCGTTCGTGATGCTGCTCGTGCTGGCCGGTCTGGTGAGCGTTCCCAAATACCTCTACGAGGCCGCCGAGATCGACAGGGCCGGATGGTGGCGGCGGTTCAGGACCATCACTTTTCCCTACATCCGAAGCCTGCTGTTGCTGGCGTTGCTGTTTCGCACGATTGAGACGTTCAAAATTTTCGATGTCGTCTACATCCTGACCGAGGGCGGTCCAGGCTCGTCGACCGAGACCGTGTCCGTCTACGTGTACCGCCTCGCGTTTCAATTTTTCAGGACCAGCCTGGCGTCGGCGCTCGGCTACATCATGCTGTTCGCCGTGATCGTTTTGACCAGCCTCTACCTCTACGCCATCCAAACGCGTCGCGCGGAGCCGGTGAATGAGTAAGAACCGCACCCATGTCATTGGAAAATCCGGCTGGAGGCGCACGCTGGGGGCGGCCGTCGTCAGCGCAATCTATTTTTTCCCCGTCTATTACATCCTCATGACGGCGTTCAAGACCCGGCCGGACGCGCTGGCGATGCCGATCAAGTTTCTGTTCACGCCGACGATGGACAACTTCTATTCCGTGTTCGTGCGCGCCGACATCCAGGGCGGCGGCGGCACGGACTCGGGCTTCAGCCACTATTTTTTCAACAGTCTTTTCATCGGCGGAACGAGCGTCACGCTCGCGCTCATCATGGGCACCGCGGCGGCCTACGGCTTCTCGCGATTTCCTTTGCGTGGCAACGACACCTATCTGTTCATCATTTTGACGACCCGGATGTTGCCCCCGATCATCGCCATCATTCCAATCTTCGTTCTCTTTCGAGTCTTCGGTCTGAGCGGTTCCTATACGGGCATCATCGCGCTCTACACGGCGTTCAATCTGCCGTTCTCGATCTGGATGGCGAAGAGTTTCTTCGACGATCTCGATCGCGACATCGAAGACGCCGCGCGCATGGACGGCAGCTCCGAGTGGCGCGTATTCCGCAAGATTTGCCTGCCGCAGGTTTACGGGGGCCTCGCGGCGACATTCGTGTTCGCGGTGATCCTCACCTGGAACGAATTCCTGTTCGCGCTGATGCTCACCGGCACAGAAACGCGCACGGTTCCGGTGGCGATCGCCCGTACGATCGGCGGACAGGTCGGCGTGGACTGGGGCCTCATGTCCGCTATCGAGACGCTGTTCATCATCCCCGTCGTCCTCGTCACTTTCGTGCTTCAGAACCAGCTTCTGCGCGGCGTGACATTCGGCACCATCAGGAAGTGACGGAAGGTGGAATGTTCGAGATCAGGCTCGAAAAGCTGACCAAGCGCTTCGGCAACGGCCTCGTCGCGGTCGATCAGGCGGACCTGGAGGTCGGCCATGGCGAGGTCATGTGCCTTCTCGGTCCATCCGGTTGCGGCAAGACCACGATGTTGCGCATGGTCGCGGGACTGGAGTGGGCGACCTCCGGCGACATCATGATCGCCGGCAAGCGGGTCAACGACTTGCCCGCGCGCGAACGCAACGTGGCGATGGCGTTCCAGTTCTATGCCCTCTACCCGAGCCTCTCGGTCGAGGATAATCTCGCCTACCCCTTACACGCCGAGAATTTGAGCAGGGCTGAGATCGCCTCGCGCGTTGCGCGAGTGAGCGAAGCGCTCGATCTCACGGCGATTCTCAAGCGACGCCCTCATCAGCTTGGCGAAGGCGAGAAACAGCGCGTCGCGGTCGGCCGCTCGATCGTTCGTGATCCGACGTGTTTTCTCTTCGACGAACCGCTGAGCCGACTTGACATCCAATTGCGCCAGACAATGCGCACCCAGATCAAGGAAATACTGGCCAAGCTCGAAAAGCCGACCGTCATTGTCACCCACGACCAGATCGAGGCGCTGACCATGGCCGATCGTATCGCGGTCATGCAGAAAGGAAAGGTCGAGCAAGTCGCCACGCCGCATGAATTATTTTCCAGGCCGACGAACCTGTTCGTCGCCAGCTTCATCGGCACGCCCCAGATGAATTTGCTGACCGCCACGCTCGCCGATATCGGAGAGCCGGAGTCCAATGGCTCCATCACCGCGCGATTCGCAGTTCTCGGCGAGACGATCTCCGCCCTCGTCGACCGGGGGGTGGCCGGTCTCGCCAAAGGAAGCAAAGTGACCCTGGGCATTCGCCCACGCAGTTTCGAGTTCGTCGACCGCGGCACGATCGACGCCCTGCACGCTACGGTTGACTTGACCGAACCGATGGGCGCCGAAACGCTCGCCCATCTCATCGAGCAGGGCGCGGACCTTCGTTGCGTCGTGCAGAGCAACGTCGCGCCCGCGACGGGGGATCGGGTCGCTGTCCGCTGCAAGGCGGGTCAACTCCATGTCTTTAATGAATCCGGCAACCTTGTGGGATGAAGCTCATGCGGCAGTCGCCAGACAATCCGGGTCAAGCCGGCATGACCGTGAACCAGGCGAAGACGGTCGAATACGCGATCATATCCGTCAGCGTCCTGTCGCTGGTCCTCCTGTTTCAGCCATTCTCTCTCGAGCTTTATTCGATCGGCGCTGGACTCGTCGTGCTGGCGGGATTGGCGTTCAACCTGGTGCCCCTCTGCACGCCCGGACGGCCACTTCGCTCGCTGGTGAAGGGCGCGCTCGTCATCATCGTCATTTTCATCGTCGTCACGTTGCTCGCGCTCGGATCCGCGCTTCTCTACTCCTGGTACTTGAGCGTTCGATGACCGCAGCGGGCTGCAAAAACGGAGTCGGGTCCGCGAGTGCGCGGAGCGCGCCATGAAGAGGTCGGATGTAGCGATCTCGCGGGACGGCGCAACTCGCACGCCGCTTGCGCACTTTCGACTGGACGCGGAGCGAAAGCGGCGGCTCATCGTCGCGGTCGCCGACCGCGTTGTTTCGCATGCCGATGAACTGACGGCGCTGGACGCCGCTATCGGCGACGGCGATCACGGCCACAACATGAAGCGTGGTTTCGAGGCGGTGCTGCAGGACCTGGACTTGCTCTCGGCGATGGACCTGCCGGAACTCCTGAAGGCTGTCGGCACGAAGCTTGTGATGAAAGTGGGCGGGGCGTCGGGTCCGCTGTACGGGACGCTTTTTCTGGCGCTGGGAAAGGCCCTTCCGGCCGAGCCATCGCGCGAAGACGCAGCGGCGGCTTTCGCGTCGGCCATTGCCGCGGTGCGTGCGCGCGGCAAGAGCGACGCAGGCCAGAAGACCATGCTCGACGTCCTCATTCCAAGCTGCGAGGCTTTTTCCTCAGGCGACGATCTCGCTGGCGTCAAGGAAACCGCGGCCCTCGCCGCGGATGCGACGGCCCCGATGCGGGCCACACGCGGTCGAGCGTCATTTCTCGGGGAGCGATCGATCGGTCACGTGGATCCCGGCGCGAGATCGTCGTCGCTGATGATCGCAGCGCTTTGCGATGAATTGAGAGAAGCGTGATGGCCAACGTGGGCATTGTGATCGTATCGCATTCACCCAAGGTCGCCGAGGGCGCGGCCGATATGGTGCGCCAGATGGTTGGTCAGGAGGTTCCGCTCGCCTGGACAGGAGGCAATTCGTCCGGCGGACTTGGCACGAGTTTCGAAGCGATCACGGATGCCATTCACCGCGCCTGGTCGGAGGCAGGCGTCGCGCTTCTCGTCGACCTCGGGGGGGCGGAAACCAATAGCGAGATGGCGATCGAGATGCTCGCCGAAGAGAAGCGGGGGCGCGTCGTCATCTGCAACGCGCCGATCGTCGAGGGAGCGGTGATCGCCGCGACTGAGGCCTCGGGGGGCGCGAGCCTGGCCACCGTGCGACGCACCGCTGAGGAATTGTCGCCATGATCCTCGGCGCTCCCGACAGAGCCGATCGCCGCAAGGATTTGCGCTTTCGCAAAGTCCGCTGCGCGGACGCGCACCAAAAGACAACGAGGCGGTCGCATGGATGAATTCACCGCGACCTCCTCCGCGCCACTGACGAATTCGATCGGGCTGCATGCCCGTCCTTCCGTCAAGCTGACCAAGCTTGCGAAGACTTTCATCTCGCGGATCGAGGTCGCGCCCGATGAGAACGGTCCGTGGGTGGACGCCAAGAGCATCGTGAAGGTCATGGCCGTGAAGGCGGCTAAGGGGACGACCTTGCATTTCCGGGCCGAGGGTCCCGACGCGCTAGCGGCGCTAGCGGCGCTGCGCGAACTCGTGGCGCAGAACTTCCTCGGCGACGAAGCGGATAGCGGCGAAGATGCGCAAGGGAATGCGCATGGCTGAGCTTCGCGTCACCGGAAGGGTCGCTTCCGGCGGCTTCGCAGCTGGTCCGGTCACGGTGTTTTCGACCGGCGGCGGGGCAATTCGCGGCGCCGGCGAGCCGGTCGCCGAGGCGCAGGCCTTGCGCGACGCGATCGCCGCCGCGCTCGAGCAGCTCTGGGATCTTGCCGCCAACGTCGGAAGCGACGGCGCCGACATCCTGGCCTTTCAGACCGCGATGCTCGAGGACGAAACGCTGTCAGAAACGGCGTTCGCCGCGATTGGCGCCGGCGTCACCGCCGATCGCGCATGGCGCGCGGCGCTCGATGCCGAAATCGGCGGTTATGAAGCAGCCGACGACGTGCATTTCAAGGCGCGCGCAAGCGACTTGCGGGACATCCGCGACCGGGTGGCCGGGATCCTTTCCGGCGCGACAACGGAGCCCGGCCCGCCCGCGGGCGCAATCCTCGTCGGCGAGGACCTGACGCCGTCGCGCTTTCTCTCGATGGATTGGAGCGGCGGCGGAGGCATTGCGCTGACGCAAGGCAGCGCCTCGGGCCATGTCGCGACCCTCGCGCGGGCGCGCGGCGTGCCGATGATCGTCGGCCTCGACCTTGATCTCGGCGGCATCGCCCAGAGAGCGGATGCGCTCATCGACGGCGCGAGCGCGACGCTTACCATCGAACCGGAGGCCGCGACGCGCGACGATTTCGCGGCGCGGGCGCGAGCGGCGAAGACGTCGCGAAGCGCTGCGGACGAATTCCGGACGCGGCCCGCGCTCACGGCCGACGGGACGCCAATCGCGGTGTGCATCAATATTGCCGATCCCGCAGAGGTGGAAACGCTCGATCCCAGAATTTGCGACGGAATAGGTCTAGTGCGCACGGAGTTCCTATTCGGCGACAAGCACGGGTTGCCGGACGAGGAGACGCAATATCAGGCCTATCGGCGCCTCGCTGAATGGGCGGCGGGGAAGCCGGTGACGATTCGCACCCTCGACGCCGGGGCCGATAAGCCGATTGCCGGCCTCACGCTCGATCATGAGGCAAATCCGTTCCTCGGCATGCGCGGCATCCGGCTTTCGCTCGCCAAGCCCGAGATCTTTCGCACGCAGCTCAGGGCGTTGTGCCGGGCCGCCGCGCACGGCGCCGTCGAGATCATGCTGCCCATGGTCGCGCTTCCGCGCGAACTCGAACTCGCGCGCAGCCACCTCGATGAAGCGCTGATTGGGTTGCAAGCCGCGGGCGTGCCGTGCCGCCGCCCGGAACTCGGCATCATGGTCGAAGTGCCGGCGGCAGCGATCACGGTGGACGCGTTCGACGCCGCCTTCTTTTCGATCGGCTCTAACGATCTCACGCAATATGTGATGGCGGCCGCGCGCGACAGCGACGCAGTCGCCGAGCTTAACGATCCCAGTCATCCGGCCGTCTTGCGTCTCATCGCGCAAGTCGCGGCTTACGGCGCAAGGGTCGGCCGAAAGGTAAGCCTTTGCGGCGACGCGGGGGGCGAGCCGAGATTTATTGAAGCGCTGCTTGCGGCCGGCCTGCGAGCTTTGTCAGTCAGTGCGGCGGCGCTCGGGAGCGCCAAGGAAGCGATCGCGCGCGTCAATATCGGGGGTCTGGGATGACCGCCACGCAGGGTCGCGAGGTGAAAGCGGCCAATGTCGCGGCCTACAAGACCATTCTGCGCAATATCCTGGAGGAGCGGCCCTCTGGCACCCGGCAACGGCTGGCCACCGCGCTCGGGAAGAACCGCAGTTTCATTTCGCACATGTGCAACCCGGTCTATCCGGCGCCGATTCCAGCGCCGCATCTCGAAATCATTTTCGAGATCTGCCATTTTCCGCCGGCGCAGAAACGGCTTTTCCTCGAGTCTTTTGAGCGGGCCCATCCGAACCGGAGCAGGCAGGTTCGCGAGAGCCCGACTTTGCGCAGCCTGAAACTCGAGGTTTACGACTTCGGCGACCCGAAAAAGAATCGTGCTTTTGACGAACTCGTGCGCGAGACGACGCGCCGACTGGCGCAGCTCGTCGGGCATGGAGATTGAGTGCGCGTCGCGCTCAGAGATGGGATCGCGTCGCGGAGGTCTGTTTTGTCGCGGCCCGAGGGTCACCTTCTGGTGACACGGGGGGGAACAATGAAGAAATTTCTCAATTCGCCTCAGACTATGCTCGATGAGAGTTTTGACGGTTTCGTCGCCGCGCATTCAGACATCGTCATCGGCGGCGAGGAACGCAAATTCGTTCGACGCCGGACGCTCACGCCCGGCAAGGTTGGGCTCGTTTCGGGGGGCGGTTCCGGACACGAGCCGCTCCACGCCGGGTTCGTAGGCCTCGGCATGTTGGATGCGGCATGCCCGGGGCAGATTTTCACTTCGCCCACGCCTGACCAGATGCTTGCCGCGGTCGAGGCGGTCGATCAGGGAGGGGGCGTCGTTCTTATCGTCAAGAATTACGAAGGCGACGTGATGAACTTTGAAATGGCGGCGGAAGTGTCTGACGGCCGCTGTGTCACGGTCCTTACAGACGATGACGTGGCGGTTGAGAGTTCTACCTATTCGACAGGCCGACGCGGCGTGGCGGGGACGCTCATCGTCGAAAAGCTCGTCGGCGCCGCTGCTCAAGCGGGAATGAAGCGCTCGGAGTTGCAAGCGCTCGGCCAAGGCGTCAACCGTCGCACGCGCTCCATGGGCGTTGCATTGACGTCTTGCACCGTTCCGGCCGCGGGCAAGCCGAACTTCGAACTTGGCGACAACGAAATCGAAATGGGCGTCGGCATCCACGGCGAGCCCGGTCGAAGACGGGTCGCTCTTGCTTCCGCTCACGCGCTGGTCGAGGAAATGGTCAACGCGATCCTTGTCGATCTGGCGCCCAGGCGGGGCAGCGAAGCAATCCTGTTCGTCAACGGGTTCGGCGGCACGCCATTGATCGAACTCTACCTTCTCTACCACGAAGCCGCGCGCATCATCGATGCCGCCGGCCTCAAGCCGGCGCGGTCGCTCGTCGGCTCATTTGTGACCTCGCTCGATATGGCGGGCGCGTCCATCACCGTGTCGCTGCTTGACGACGGCGCCGCGAGACTATGGGACGCGCCAGTGCACACGGCGGCGCTGCGGTGGGGCGTCTAAGCCTCGCAACATCGCGGGAACTCGGGTGAGCGAAAGGAAGGGGCCGAGATGCCGATCCAAACCTCCATGAAAAGCGGGGAAGCGCGCGAACCGTCGGCTTCCCAAGCATGGTCGCGACGCGCCCAGATCGTTTTCGTCAGCGTCGCAATGCCCGTGCTCGTGCTTCTTCTGGTCGCCGCGCCCTATGTTCTGACACACTATGTGGTCAACAGACACACCAGGTTCAATTATATTCCGCCGCCGCTGGGCGGTGCCCGCGCTCTTGAGGGTCATTGGACCGACGCGCCGGTCGTTCCCGTGCGGCTGGTGAATTTCGGCGCCGATTGGAGCGCTTTTGGGTGGATCGCGGCCGACGACGATCTGACAACCAGCGTCCTGCCGACCGCCCCGGGAACCGTGAGCCAAGTCTTTACGAGCGTCGGCCAATCGGTCGCCAAGGACGCCCCCCTTTTCGCAATTCGAACCGAGGCGGCGAAATCGAACCCGGCAGATGCGCCGTCGACGACGCACGAGATTGTCGTCGCCGCCCCCGTCGCCGGCATCGTCATTGAATTCAACGTCACGGTCGGTCAAGTCGTCAAAACCACCAAACCGGGAGCGGCGACCAAAGCCGCGTCCATCGCCGATCTCTCATCGGTCTGGCTCGTCGCCGAGATCGACGAAAACGACGCCCGGCCGCTGCGGCCCGGTCAACTCGTCGAAGCGCGACCGACCGCGCTGGACGGACGGGTCTATAAGGGCACGCTCTCGAGCGTATCTGTCGATCCCGACACGAGGCGCGCGACGGCGCGAATCGTCGTCGAGAACTCCGACGGCGGGCTGAAGCTCGGCATGCTCGCCCAATTCAGTCTTTCAGCCGCCGGCGACTCTGGAACGCTGGCGGTGCCGGAAGGCGCGGTCCTGTTCGAAAACGACTCGGCGCGCGTCTTTGTGGTGCGCGACGAAAGAAGTGTTCGCGATGTCTCGAGCACGAGGTTGGCGGCTCGCGCTATCCGCACCGGACGCGTCCGCGACGGCATGGTCGAAGTGGTCGAGGGATTGGCGCTCGGCGAGAACGTGGAGGCGACCGATGGGCTGTTCATTGACCGCGCCGCGAAGGGATACTGAACGACGACCGTCGGGCTGCCTCTCTTGGGCTCAACGGCCCCAACGCCATTCGCAGGGTCGGGACAATGAACCGCATCGTCGCCTTCGCGCTGAAGCAACAGGCGCTCATGGCGGCGCTGTTCGTCTTTGTCTGCGTAGCCGGGATGGTCAGCTTCTTGCGTCTCAACATCGAAGCCTATCCCGATCCGGTGCCGCCCCTCGTAGACATCGTCACGCAGAATCCGGGCCAATCGGCTGAAGAGATGGAGCGTTACGTCACCGTCCCGCTCGAAATCCAGATGGCGGGGATTCCGCATGTTTCGGCGATCCGAACGATTTCGTTATTCGGCCTTTCGGACGTCAAGCTTCAGTTCACCTACGACGTGACCTACGACGAGGCGGAGCAGGCGGCGATTAACCAGCTCGCCCAACTGTCGTCGCTCCCAAAAGGCGTCAATCCGCAGATATCGCCATGGAGCCCGATCGGCGAGATCTTCCGATACCGGGTCGTCGGACCGAAGGGCTATTCCGTGACCGACCTTCGAACGATTGAGGATTGGCAGCTCGAACGACGCTTCAAGGCGGTGCCTGGGGTCGTGGATGTCAACGGCTGGGGTGGCAAGAGCAAGACCTACGACGTGACTGTTGACCTGAAGCGATTGACGGACGCCGGCCTAACTTTGGCGCAGGTCATCCAGGCGCTTAACAACAACAATCTGAACGTCGGCGCACAGACGCTGAACTTCGGGCAGCATGCCGCGGTCGTGCGCGGGGTCGCGCTCATCCAATCCATAGACGCGATTCGCGACACGATCTTGTCGGGGAGCGGCGGCAATGTCGTCCTGGTGCGCGACGTCGCCGACGTCGGGGAGAGCTTCGCTCCCCGGCTCGGCATCGCCGGCCAGGACGATGACGACGATATCGTTCAGGGCATCGTGCTGATGCGGCGCGGCGAGCAGACCACGCCGACCATCCGCCGCGTCGAGGCGGAGATGGACAAGATCAATGCTTCGGGAATTCTGCCGCCCGGCGTGCATCTGGAGCGGATCTACGACCGCTCCGAATTGATCGGCCTGACGACCGAAAAGGTGCTCACCAACCTTACCGCCGGCATCGTTCTCATTTTCGCGGTTCAATGGCTGTTCCTGGGCAGCCTCCGCAGCGCAGTCGTTGTCTCGGCGACCATTCCGTTCGCGCTGTTCTTCGCGGTCAGCTTGATGGTGTTGTTCGGCGAGTCCGCCAATCTGCTCTCGGTTGGGGCGATAGACTTCGGGCTCATCGTCGTCGCGACCGTCATTCTGGTCGAGAACGTCTTCCGGCGCTTCGCGTTGGCCGCCGCGGCTCGACCGGTTGGCGACCCGTTCCAGGACATGGCTGCGCCGGGCGCTCTCACGGGCAAGCTCGCCGCCATCGCCAACGCGGTCGGGGAGGTCGATCGCGCTGTGCTTTTTTCCGCGCTGATCATCATCGCCGGCTTTGTGCCGCTCTTCACTCTTTCCGGCATCGAGGGGCACATATTCGGCCCGATGGCGAAGACCTACGCGTTCGCGATTGCTGGAGCGCTCATCGCAACCTTCACCGTCTCGCCGGCGTTCAGCGCCCTGCTGTTGCCCGACCGCGTCCGGGAGACGGAAACTCCTGTCGTGCGGGCGCTGCGTCGCGTTTATGGCCCGATGCTTGAATTCGCCCTCGCCAACCGTATCGTGACTCTCGGCGTGGTCGGCTGGCTGGTCGCAGTCGCCGCGTTCGCGGCCTGGACGCTCGGGCTCGAATTTCTCCCGCATCTGGAAGAACGAAATCTCTGGATTCGCGCGACGATGCCGCAGTCGATTTCGCTCGAGGACGCCAACGGCTACGTCAACCGGATGCGCAAGATCATCATGAGCTTTCCGGAGGTCGAGACCGTCGTCTCGCAACACGGCCGACCTCAAGACGGAACCGATGCGACCGGCTTTTTCAACGCCGAATTCTTTGTGCCGCTCAAGCCGTTCAACGAATGGCCGCCCCGCATCTACAAGGACGATCTGACCGACCGGATCAACGACGAATTGCAAGTCCCATTCCCCGGCGTTTCTTTCAATTTCTCGCAGTATATCGAGGACAACGTCGAAGAGGCCGCTTCCGGCGTAAAAGGCGAAAACTCCGTCAAGGTGTTCGGCGGCGATCTTGCCACCCTGGAGGACATTGCCACCAAAGTCAGAGCCGCGATGTGGACCGTTCGCGGCATAACCGACCTGGCGATTTTCGACGCGCTCGGACAGCTCACGCTGACCGTCGACATCGACCGTGCTCGCGCGGCTCGCTACGGGCTTGCCCCCGGCGACGTGAACGCCACGATCCAGGCGGGCATCGGCGGCCAAGCAGCCGGCAATCTCTATGAGCCCGGGAGCGACCGCAATTTCCCCATCGTCGTACGACTGAAGCCGGAATATCGCCAGAGCGTCGACGCAATTCGCAATCTTGCCCTCACGGTCGCCAATCCTGGCGGCAGCGGCAATATCCAGATTCCGCTCAGCGAAGTCGCGCGCGTGAGTCTGGCTTCGGGTCCTGCGATGATCTATCGGGAAAACCAAGAGCGCTATGTTCCGATCAAATTCGGCGTGCGTAAGCGCGACCTCGCGGGCGCGGTGCGGGAAGCGCAGGCGAAGGTCGCCGCGGAAGTACCGCTTCCCGACGGCTACCGCCTTGAGTGGGTTGGCCAGTTCCGCGATCTGTCCGCGGCGCTAGAACGTCTCGCCTTTATCGTGCCGCTGAGCATCGGAGTGATTTTGTTGCTGCTGCTCGCTAACTTCGGTTCGCTTCGCGACATGCTGCTCGCCGCCAGCGCCATGCCATTGGCTTTGATCGGCGGCGTTTTCGCCCTCGCGCTCACCGGCACGCCGTTCAGCGTATCGGCGGCGATCGGATTCGTCGGTCTTTTCGGCATCGCCGTCATGGAGGGCATCATAATTTTATCGTACTTCAACCGCCTCGTCGATCAGGGGAGCAAGAAGAGCGCGGCGATCGTCGGCGCGTGTCAAGTGCGATTGCGTCCGGTCATGATGACCTGCATCGCCGCCTGCGTGGGCCTCCTGCCGGCGGCGCTGTCCCGCGGTGTCGGCGCGCAAGTGCAGCGACCTCTGGCGATCGTCGTGGTCGGCGGCAACCTGCTCGCGCCAATCCTCATCTTGGTGGTGCTGCCGGTGCTGATCGATTTGTTCAAATCACCCGGCCCGCGCTTCAATCGGCAAAGCTGATGCGCTTGAAACTCCGCGCCTGCTCAGTCAGCGCGATTTCGACCGGGAGGCGCTCCATGCTGCTCGCGCCATAGAAGCCATGGCAGTGGCGGCAAGCGCGAAGCATGAATTCCGCGTCGCCCGGCGTGGCGATCGGACCGCCGTGGCACAGCACGATAATCTCCGGGCGAACGCGCAGCGCGGCCTCCGCGATTCGGTCGATCTCCTCGACGCATTGTTCGCGCGATTTTGCCGAGGCGGCGCCGATCGAGCCGCCGACGGTCACGCCCATATGCGCAACGATGACGTCGGCGCCGGCGCGAACCATCGCTTCCGCCTCGGCGGGACTGAACACATAGGGCGTCGTCAACAGGTCGAGGTTGTGCGCCATGGCGATCATGTCGACTTCGAGGCCGAAGCCGAGTCCGGTCTCCTCGAAACTCGCGCGCATGACGCCGTCAAAGAGTCCGACGGTCGGGAAATTCTGCACGCCGGCGAAGCCCATCGCTTTGAGCTCAGCCAGGAACTGAGGCATCAAAACGAACGGATCCGTGCCGTTGACGCCCGCCAGCACCGGCGTGCGCCTGACCACAGGCAGCACTTCGCGCGCCATGTCCTTGACGATTTCGTTCGCATTGCCAAAAGCGAGCAGCCCGGCCGCCGAACCGCGTCCGGCCATGCGATAGCGTCCCGAATTGTAGATGACGATCAGATCGAGGCCGCCCGCCTCCTCGCATTTTGCAGAGAGGCCCGTGCCCGCGCCGCCGCCGATGATCGGCTGCCTCTCGCGGACCATTGCGGCGAGCTTGGCGACGATCGCCCGGCGATTTGACTGTTGCATGCGGATTTCAATTTCCGGGAGCGATTTCGAGAAAGTTGTCGACCAGGGCGTCTGAAAAGGCCGGGTCATTGATGTGGCGGCTCAGCCGGATAATACGCCGGTCCGACGTCGCGCGCAGACAATTTTCCAGTGCGTCGAATAGCGCTGCGTCCGCGTCAGGGTCAAAGAATGGCCCGCCGACGATGTCGAGCGCCGACACGCCTTTCTCAGGAATGAGAAAGCGCAAAGGGCCATCGCAGGCGTTCAGTTTTTCAGCGATCCATGAACCAAGCCGCCGGCATTCTTCCGGCGTTGTCCGCATCAACGTCACCTGCGGATTGTGAACATGCAGATTGCGGTGATGAAATTGCTCCGGCACGCTCTGAAGCCCCCAGAAGTTCACCATGTCCAGCGCCCCGACCGAGCCCACATAAGGCAGGCGCCGACGCGCTATCGCGCCCAGCCTGTCCGGCCCGGCGCTAAGAACGCCGCCGAAGAGATGATCGCAGACCTCCGTTGTGGTCACGTCGATAACCGCCGCCAGCTTGTCGCTGTCCGCCAGCTTCTCCATAGCGCGGCCGCCGGTCCCGGTGGCGTGAAACACAAGGCAATCATGTCGGTCGCGCAGCTTCTCGACGACACGCGTCACACAGGGCGTCGTGACGCCGAACATGGTCAGACCGATCGACGTTTTGCTGTCGTTGCGTGCGACCGCCGCCGCGGTCATGCCCACGATAGCGAAAGCCGCATTCCGCAGCACCATTCGGCTGACGCTATTGAGGCCCGCCAAATCGGTGATCGACGGCATCATCACGATGTCCGACACGTCGACGAAGGGAGCGACGTCGCCCGACGCGAGCGTCGACACCATAATCTTCGGAAGGCCGATCGGAAGCGCCCGCATGCCGCGCGTGACGATCGAAGTTCCGCCTCCGCCGCCAATTCCAAGGATTGCATCGAATCCGTCAGCCCCGGCGAGGAAGCTCGCAAAAGCCTCGCCCATAGCAGCGACCGCAGCGCCCCGGTCGCCGCTCACAACGGTCGCGTCCGAGCCGCTTGCGGCGACCTGACTGCGCGGGATATCGACTGCGCAATTCGGCTCGCCAACGCCAACGTCGACGACGATGCCGACCGCCCCTGCCTCCGCGATCGCTGTTCGCAGATACGTGAGTTCCTCGCCCTTCGTATCCGCGGTGCCGACGACCAGAATGCGCTTCATTACGTCCGCGTTTCCGTTGTCGGCGACCTCAGACCGGCGCTAGGGCCAAACCCCATTTCATTGCCGGACCTGCTCCCAGCGACCGGAATTGGCGGACTGCAGCACGGCCTCGGCGACGTAGTCGGTGGCAAGGGCCTCCCGGAACGTCGGGCTCGCAGGCTTGCCGCTTGCAAGCGCCTCGAGGAAATCGGCCACCTGATGGATGAACGTGTGCTCGTAGCCGATCTGCAGTCCCGGGACCCACCAATGCTTCATATAGGGGTGATCGCCATCGGTGATGTGCAAGGCGCGCCAGCCGCGAACGCGGCCTTCGTCGCTGTGATCGAAATACTGCAAGCGATGCAGATCGTGCAAATCCCACATGATCGATGCGTCCGCGCCGTTGATCTCGAGCGTGTAGAGCGCCTTATGACCACGCGCGTAACGGGTCGCCTCGAACGTCGCGAGCGAGCCGTTCTGAAAGCGCGCCAGGAATGCGCTCGCGTCGTCGATTGTGACTTTCTCGACCTTGCCGGTGATCGCGTGGCTGCGCTCCTTGATGAATGTCTCAGTCATCGCCGTCACCGTGGCGATCGGTCCGTTGAGCCACATTGCAGTGTCTATGCAATGGGCCAACAAATCGCCGGTGACGCCGCTGCCGGCCACGCTTGCATCGAGGCGCCAGAGTCCCAGGCCGCCCTGCGGCAGGTCGGCAGAGATCGTCCAGTCCTGCAGAAATTTTGCGCGATAATGAAAGATCTTTCCTAAGCGCCCTTCGTCAACCAACTGCTTGGCGAGCGTCACCGCCGGCACGCGGCGGTAGTTGTACCAGACCATATTCGGCGTTCTCGCCGATTCGACCGCCGCGGCCATTTTCTCGGACTCGGCTGCATTGCGGCCAAGCGGCTTCTCGCACATCACCATCTTGCCGGCTTCAGCCGCGGCGACGGCGATTTCGGCGTGCGTGTCGTTCGGACTCGCGATGTCGATGAGGTCGATATCCTTTCGAGCCACCAGCTTGCGCCAGTCCGTCTCAAACGACGAATATCCCCAATTGTCTGCGAAGGCCTGCGCACTGGCGCGATTCCGGGCGCAAACCGCCGCAAGGACTGGCTGATATTCGACGTCGAAGAATCTGTTGACCTTCCCGAAGGCGTTCGAATGCGTCCGGCCCATGAAACCGCAGCCGACCAGGCCGACCCTGAGCTCTTTGTTCGCGCCCATCAGCAGTCTCCGAAAAGGGTATTCACTGCCGCCAGCCGTGGGCGTCGCGGACCTTGATCATCGTGCCCAGGATGTCGTTCCAGGTCTGCTGACGCGTCATCGTTGAATTGGGGAACATGCAACCGTCCCAGCAAATGTGCTGGAAGGCCTTGGTCAGCGCGCCGCTGTCGTCGCGCAGCCAATAGCCGGCGTCATGAACGATATCGAGCTTGCCTTGCGGATCGTCGACCGTGCAGTGTCGACCGGTCTTGTCATGCGTGCCGGAACCCCTGACGGTGGCGTCGTTCTGCGCGACGTGAAAATCGATCGTCCACGGGCGAAGCGCATGCGTCAATTTCTTGAGCGCGGCTTCTAAAGTCTCCCGATTCTCCCAATGAAAATCCGCCGGAAGGATACGCTCCTCGGGGGCGTTGTAGCCCAGAGTGTAAAGCAGAGTGTGCGCCATGTCGGCCTGAAATCCGAGGGTCTTTGGGCGTGCGACGGTCTCCAGCAAATGGACCATGCTCTTCCACCCGTGCATGCCGCCCCAGCAGATCTCGCCTTCCGCCGCCAATCGTTCGCCATGCGCCTCCGCGACGTCGCACGCTTCCCGAAATGTGTCTGCAATCAGTTTCGTGTTGGCGACCGGATTCTCCGCCCATTCATGGACTCCCGTCGCCGAATCGATGCGAACGACGCCATATGGCCGCACTCCGAGATCGCGCAGCTTTTGCGCGACGCGGCAGGCTTTCTCAACCATGGTCACAAAGCGCTTGCGCTCGTCGGCGCTCCCCATCGCCGAACCGCCGCCGACCGGCGGCCAAACGGGCGCTACGAGCGAGCCGATCGCCAAATTGCTGGACCCGACAAGGTCGGCAAGTCGCTTGATCTCGTCGTCGCTCGAGTCGATGCTGGTGTGAGGGTCCGCCAGAAACAGGTCGACGCCATCGAACTTAACGCCATCGACGCTGGCCGCAGCCGTGAGATCAAGTAGCGTCGTCAGTTCGATCGGCGGCTCAGCGTCGCCGCCCTTGCCGACCACGCCGGGCCACATCGCGTTGTGCAATTTTGGCCAATTGTTGCGCTCGGCCATGACCGCTTGCCCTCCCCGATGACGACGCCGCTCTTGCCCTACCGGGCAGTTCACCATGCTGGGCCTTGCCCTTCGCGCGTCACGCATACTGTATTGAAATCGCCCTCGCGCGCAAGCATGCTAGCGGCCGCCAAGGGCTTGGCCAGGCCGGGCCGCCGCGCGTCCAGCCGACGCCTTTGTCTTCGTCCGGGCGCGCAAGAGGGCGACCGCAAAAGCCTGCGGATCGAATAGGGAGGAATGGACCAATGGCGGCCATCGACACCTCGAGCGTCGCGACGCACAGCTTTGACTGGGGCGTGATCAAATGGATGGTCAGCCCCGACCAGACGCCCGGAGCCAAGATTACGTTCGGTGAAGTCGTGTTGCTGCCTGGACAAGGCCACGTCCGGCACAACCATCCGTTTTCGGAGGAAATCCTCTACGTGCTCTCCGGGGTCGGCGAGCAGATGGTTGACGACCAGCCGCCGTTCGCCGTGCGCCCCGGCGACACAATCTATATCCCCACGGCGATTTTTCACTCGACAATCAATACAAGTTGGGAACCGCTGCGCCTATTGGCGCTCTACAACCCAGGCGGGGCCGAGCGCGTGCTGATCGATCTGCCGGACTATCGATCGACACCGCCCGGGCGCGTGCTTGGGCTAAGACGCGAGCAGCTGTGAATTTCGAGGCATTCGCGCACGGACCCGGCAGACCCGACTGAGCGGGCGGCCGAGCAGTTACGGCAGCCTCCGCGGGCTCAGGTTTGAAACATCAGAATGATGGTGGGGGAGGTAGGACTCGAACCTACGAAGGCTTAGCCAGCGGATTTACAGTCCGCCATAATATGTTGATAATATGGGATATTATTGCAACGTGTCGCGCTTGTGTCGCGAACGTACCGGAGCGCATACTTCGCGTATTGGAGACTAGTTAAATGGCCAGGATGAAGGTGCCTGCACTCGGCGCCGAGTCATTCAGTTGTCCACACTGCGGCGCGTTTTCGGCTCAGGAGTGGTTTCGGTGCTACGCTCAAGAGGCATCGTTTCCGCCCCAGCCGGAGGATGAGCAGGCCAATCAATTGGCTATTTACAGAATGGAATCGATGGATGACAGAAACGCGGCGCGCGAACAATTGAGCAAGTTGATGGCCGGGTATGTTTGGTTCGGCCCTCAAAGTGGAGGTTCCCGAGTCTCGGTCGAGAACCTTTCTTTATCTCGGTGTTGTTCCTGTAAAGAATTTGCGGTTTGGCTATATGACAAGTTGATTTTTCCGCGAACCACACTCACTACGATGCCGCATGACGACATGCCTGAAGACGTTGCCCACGATTTTTCGGAGGCGGCAGGCATTGTTAGTGTTTCTCCTCGCGGCGCCGCAGCCCTGTTGCGGCTCGCTATTCAAAAGCTTTGTCGACATCTAGGTGAAGATAGCGAAAATTTGAACAAGAACATTGGGAATCTTGCAGCAAAAGGGCTGAGCCCGATCGTCCAGAAGGGGCTAGATATTGTACGCGTAATAGGAAACAATGCAGTGCATCCCGGACAGATTGACTTAAATGACGACAGAAGTGTCGCATACTCTCTGTTTGAATTTGTAAACCTGATTGTAGAAAATTAGTCAGCCAAAACACATTGACGCCGCTTACGGACAATTGCCGGAAAGTGCTCGACTCGCGATTGAAAATCGAGACAAAAAAACTTGATCGACTGTCAGGCCAACAGCGAACTCTCTGCTGCCGCAAGCTCCTCCGAGTCATCACCGCGCGGGAACAGGTGGCCGTAGACGTCCATCGTCATCATGATTGACGAGTGCCCGAGCCGCTCCTGAACCACCTTCGGCGGCAGCTCGAGACCGCCATCGACTCGGCGATTGATGCACCACGACGCGTAGAAGTGCCGGAAGGCATGTAGCCCCGAGTACTTCGCCAGCTTGACGGGTCCGTCGTCCTCTCCCTTTCCGTCGACTGTCACTCCGGCGGCAATCAGAGTCGGTGCGAGGCCGCGCGCCACGATGTTCGAATGATGCTCAACAATCCCGCCCGAAGAGGGGAACACAAGCCACTGCCCGCTCTTCGGGCAAGCTAGCTTCCATTCCTTGAGCGTGTTGACGACGATCGGAGTCAACGGGACGGTTCGCTCCCCGGCGTCCGACTTCGGCTTACCGATCTTGCTGTAGCGATCTGCCCGCTGTCGAACGTGAAGCTCGCGCTTGTCGAGGTCGACGTCATGCCAGCGGAGGCCGCGCAGCTCTGATGCCCGCAGGCCGGTGAAGATCGCTGTCAGCAGGATAGGCCGCCAACGGCCCTTGGAGGCCTCTACAATGGCCTTGATCTCCTCCCTCGTGGGGATGTCGACCCCAACCTTGAGCTTGCCCTTCTGACGCTTCTCAGCTTGACGCTCTTTGCCCCGCTTGCGGCTGCGACGAAGCTCCCGGACAACGTTGCGGGAGACGAGCCCGCGCTCCTGTGCGTCGCTCAGAAGGGCAGAAAGAGACACCCGAACCTTACGGACCATCGCGGGCGAGCGCGGCCGCGGTTCGGCGCCTTCCGGCATGTCGCCGCGAGCGAGCCTATCTTCAAATTCGCGGACCATCGGCGCCGAGAGTTGAGAGAGCCTCAGCCGTCCGAGATACGGTTCGATATGGAGGCGAAGATGCTGGCGATACGGATCGATCGTGGCGCGTTCCAATCCCGCACGCTCGCAGGTCTCGATCCAAAGCATGCCCGCCTCTGCGACTGTAATGCTGGCGCTGTCCGCGGTGTGAATGCCAGCGCGAATTTCGACGTTCGCCGTCGCCTCGAAATCGTTCGCCAGCTTCTTTTTCGCGAACGTCTTCAGCCGACGCTTGCCCGTCTGGTCCACATAGTCGACGACCCATGCTTCTTTTTCGAGGCCCTTCGAAGTCGTCCATGCGCGTTTGCGAACTGACATACGATGGCCCCTGCGTTGCGAGCGTTTTCACCATGTTGCAAGCAATTCCGCTAGTCAAGAGCAATCCTTGTTCGCTTCAACAAACCCGACGGGCTAGACGTTCTCCATGATCCGCATCTCCCTCACTCCCGCCGCCTTTGACGCGATAGCCGCCACCCTTCCGCTCGGGTCTGTCGGCTTCGAGTCGGAACTCGACGCGAAGGGCGAGCGCTCAGTCTGGATCGACGACGCCGTGGCCAACAAGCTCATAGCCATGCGCGGGCCAGGCGAGAGCTTCAAGGGGCGTTTCACGCGTGCTGAGGTTCCATGCGGAAATTGCATAGCTCGATGAGCGGCGACCTCGTTCAGTTGGACGCACATCATACACATCTCATCACGGACACGCTCGCCCAGCGAATTTTCCGCGGCCGTCGCCGCATCGAGGCCATACTACGCATGTGAAGGAAGGGACTGAATATCCATCAGTGTCTCTGACTTATCATATTGACGTCATGGTATTTTGTATCTATATCTAATCTGTCGTCAGTGTTTCGTCAGCCCGCCGGGTTTGTTTTGAGGCCCGAAAGGACAGACAACGCGATTGGTTCCGCTGTGGGATGCCAATGTCAGCGCCGTTTGGGTCCGTTCGCGGAGGGCTCACGCGCGAATCGGCAACCCGCTTGTATGAACTTGACGGCGTCGACGGCCGATCCGCCGAGGGAAAGCGATATCGCGATCTTCTCGACAGCCTTATCAGCGAGTTTGGTTCGCATGATCCTATCCGCCTCCGTGAGCTTGCCGGGCTAAAGTACACGCAAGAACTGACGCAGGCCGCCGCCATCAAGGGCGACGAGCGGGCCCGCGAGGACCTGGTGCGATTGGCGAATCTCATTAGCCGCCGCGAGAGCTCGTTGCGGGCGACTGGTCGGTCCTCACACGACACGACGCAAAGCCTGGCCGAGTATATCGCCTCCAATCGCGGTGAGGCAGTCGCGTGAGCCGTAAGCCCACCGCAGCCTCGCCGACGCGCAAGATAACAATCCGGCGCACCCTCTACTGTGGGTCATCGGACGTGTAATCTCATCACCGGTCTTCAACTTCGTGCTGCGCGAACCCTCGCTGGGATGACGCAGCAGGACCTCGCCGCCGCTGTTGGCGTCAACGAGCGAGCGGTCCGATTTTGGGAGCGAAAGAGGGATAGAAAGCCGACGTCCGCACCGAATGATGCGC
>JAFAHO010000427.1 GCA_019237205.1 Hyphomicrobiales bacterium | reverse complement strand
GCGCAGATGAGAGCCTGGACGAGTCCGTCTCGCAATTGTCGGAAGAACTGGAGACTGAAGCCAGCCTGTTCGCCGATACGCCGGACGATCTTGCCGAAGTCATGAGTGAGTGAGGCCGGGATCTGTCCCACGCTCTCGGGACCACGCGCGAGCGCGGGGTGTGAACAAATACCTACTGGTCGGTTTATCCTCACGACTTAATGTACAACAACCCTGGCACCGCGTCGCCATCTCGAACCGCCGCCTCGTCGCAGCCGACGGCGACGGCGTCGCGTTCCGCTGGAAGGACTATCGCATCGACGGGCCGGACCGCTGGAAGACGATGCGGCTGCACCCGCATGAGTTCATTCGGCGCTTTCTCCTGCACGTGCTGCCGAAGGGCTTCCACGGCATTCGCCACTACGGGCTCTTCGCCAACGCCAACCGCGCCGCAAACATCGCAAAAGCCCGCGCGCTGCTCGGTGCCGACCGCCCGCCGCCGACCCGAAACAGCAGCCGGATGTCCCGCCGGACGCGCCACGCGTGGCGCCCTGCCCATGCCCGCGCTGCGCGCCCGCATGATCGTCATCGAGATCTTCGCGCGCGGCTGCGAGCCGAGGTGGCGGCCGACCCCAAGCACGAACGACACATCATGAGCCAGACCGCCTGCGAACGCCGCCGCCTTCCCGTTCCGTTGCGCTGGCTTCGCGCCAGCGGCGATCCCTCGCGACCCGATTCAGGGCAATCCATGCGCCCGGCGCCCGTCGATACCCGTCAAACCTCGCCCGGAACGCCTCTTGCCCTCTCTCGCTCACCGCCGCGCAAAGGCATCCAGGTCGCGTCGCGCCGGTGTCTCGCCTCCATCGAACTCGCCGATCTCCATCACCGGCTCGGCGCGACGATGATCGACTTCACGCACGATCAGGTCGAGGCCATGACGCTCGCCGACCAGAACGTCGTCTTGAATGCAGGAAGGATCGAGCAGGTCGGGGCCCCGATGGATCTCTACGATCGCCCTGAGACCCTGTTCGTCGCCACCTTCATCGGATCGCCCAAGATGAACATCATCCAGGGACAAGCCGCCAGGGCCGAAAACGCGACGACGATCGGCGTCAGACCGGAACATCTTGACGTGACGCCGGACGGGGGCTGGAAGGGGACCGTGAAGACCTTCGAGCATCTCGGAAACGAGACCATCGCCTATGTCGACGCGGATGTGGGTCCGCTGACGGTTCGCCTGACCGGGCCCCGCGCTTTCCCATGAGAGGCGCCGGCCGTCACGCCGCAGCCCGGCTTGCTGCACCGCTTCAACGCGGAAGGGCGGCGAACCTAAACCGACGATGCCTTCCAGCCTCAGCGCCTTCGTGCGACCGCTTCCGCAGCCCACAGGTCCCACGGCCGTTGAGCCTGACTCTCGACCGACTTGACACAGGCTTCGGCCTCTTGTGCGGTTAGTGGCGTGATGGGCCCCATGCGCATCGCTTGCGCCTGATAGCGCGCATTGACGTCGGCGTAGACGGCCCGGAAAACAGCAAGCTGCAGTGACGGCGCCGTCGCCGTCGAGCCGTGGCCCCGCATAAGGACGATATTGCTGGCCCCCAATGTTTTGGCGAGCACTCGGCCGAGCGCAGGCGACCCAATGAGAAGGTCGGTCGCCGGCCCGGCCGTCTCGCGAATCTCGAACAGCGGCGCTTCCGGGCCGATGAATCCAGCCATATGACAGACCGCGCAGAGCCTTTGGCCGCGAGAAATCGAAAACGGCACGATCGCGGGGGAATGACTATGAACGACCGACATCACGTCAGGGCGCGCCTTGTAGATCTCGCTGTGGATGAACCGCTCGAGATAGGGTCTAGGTGCCTGCGGATCGATCGGCGATCCTTCGAGGTCAAATTCAAAAATATCGCCGGCGGCGACGCTGCCCGGCGCCATGCTGCGCGCAAGTAGGAACCGATCCGCGCGTTTGTCGTGTCGGACGCTGACGTGTCCGGCGGCATCAACCACGCCTTGGTCATATAGAATATGGTTCGCCAGGACGAGATCGCTGATCAGTTTCGGGTCTGCGGACATGGTTTCCTCAGCGACCTCTGTTGTCCGTGCTTAAGAGACGTTCGTCTGGCCGGTTTGCTTCGCGTCCAGCCGAGGCGCACGCCGCCGGCGTTTTCACGAAGAGTCTTTCCCGCCGGATATGGATAGGGCCCGAGCCGGACAAAGAAGGCCAGCAAGAGCGCGAGGAGGAGTTCGTAAAGGATGAAAGCCGGCACGTAGGAATGGAAGCGATCGAAGGTCCTGGCGAACCATATTCTTTATGACCAGGGCGTGGTCGATGCGGCCGGACACGTCAGCGTCCGACATGACAAACGCGCGGACCGATTCCTGCTTGCGCGCAGCATGGCGCCGGGCAGCGTTGCCGCCGGGGACATTATC
>JAFAHO010000209.1 GCA_019237205.1 Hyphomicrobiales bacterium | reverse complement strand
GCGGCCGCGCTTGCGCAGGTGGCTTCCGTCGCCAAGGCGCGCGGGCTCGATGAAGCCAAGGTGCGCCAATTGGTCGAGGCCTCGATCGAGCGGCCGTTTCTTGGCCTCATCGGCGAGCCCCGGGTTGATATTTTGCGGCTGAACTTGGCGCTGGATCGGCTACAATCGTCGTAGCAAACGACGAGCGCCGATGGTCCAATCGAGCCGACCCGACGACGGACGCCCCGACCCGGACGCGCTTCTCGCCGCGTTCCACAGGGAGAATGCCGGCCGATTGAAAGTCTTTGTCGGGGCCGCTCCCGGCGTCGGCAAGACCTATTCGATGCTGCTGGGCGCGCGCCGTCTCAAAGAAGAGGGCGTCGACGTCGTCATCGGCCTCGTCGAGACGCACGGCCGCGCGGAGACCGCTGCGCTCGTCGAGGGCTTCGAAGTGCTGCCGCGCCGCATGGTCGAATACCACGGCCGCACCATCGCCGAATTCGACCTCGACGCGGCGCTCGCGCGCAAGCCCGCGTTGATCGTCGTCGACGAGCTGGCGCACACCAATGCGCCCGAAAGCCGGCATCCGAAGCGCTGGCAGGACGTTCAGGAGCTTCTCGCGGCTGGCATCGACGTCTGGACCGCGCTCAATATCCAGCATCTCGAAAGCCTCGCCGACGTTGTTTCGCGCATCTCGGGCGTTGTTGTCCGCGAGACCGTTCCCGACCGCGTCTTGCAGCAGGCAACCGATGTGGTGCTCGTCGACATCACGCCCGACGAACTCATTCAGCGCCTGCATGAAGGCAAGGTGTACGTGCCCGAGACGGCGCGGCGCGCGACCCAGAATTTCTTCACGCCCGGCAACCTGACCGCGCTGCGTGAGCTCGCGCTCCGGCGCACTGCCGATCGGGTCGACGATCAAATGGTCGACTACCTGCGCCAGAAGGCGATCGAGGGCCCGTGGGGCGCCTCCGAGCGCCTGCTCGCCTGCGTCGGGCCGGATGAAGTCTCCGAGCGGGTGGTGAGGCGGGCAAGCCAGCTTGCGACGAGCCTCAACGCAGCCTGGACAGCGGTCTATATCGAGCCCGCTGGTCAGGAGGGCGACGCCAAGAAAGCGGTCCAGATCGCCAAGACTTTCGGTCTCGCCGAGCGGCTCGGCGCGGATACGATGCGGCTTCAGGGCAACGACTATCCGGCCGAAATCCTGCGCCTGGCGCGGCGGGAGAACGTGACCCAGATTGTGCTGGGCCGGTCGCGCGCCGGACTGTGGCGGCGCCTGATCGGCCGGTCGCTTCCGGACGAGCTGATGCATCGCGCCGGGGCCGTCGAGATTCATATTGTCCCGCATGAGGAGCCGGCGCGCTCGCCGCGGCCGCGGTTCAGGCTGAATCTCAATCCGAAGGGGCTCGGGGTTGAAGTCGTCGCCGCGCTCGCGTCCGTCGCCTGCGCCGTCGGCGTCGGCGAAGCCCTGACCGCGTTGCTGCAGCTTCCGAACCTGTCGATGATTTTCCTGACGGCGGTGCTCTTCAGCGGCGGTTTGTACGGCACGCGCGCGGCGGTCATCGCCTCGTTCGCCTCATTCCTCGCCTACAACTTCTTTTTCATACCGCCGCTCTACACCTTCACCGTCGCCCAGCCTCAGGAGTTGTTCGCGCTTCTGATTTTCCTCGCCGTCGCGGTGCTGACCGGCTCGCTCGCGGGCCGGGTGCGCGACCAGCGCGAAAGCGTGATCAAGAACGCTCAGGTGATGCAGTCGCTCTACGACTATTCGCGCAAGCTTTCGGGCGCCTCGGGCGTGGACGACGTGCTCTGGGCGGCCGCGGCTCATATGCACTCCGTCTTTGGCCGGCGCATCCTGTTCCTGGTCCCGGAGGGGGACGAGCTCCAAATCCGCGCCGCCTGGCCGCCGGACGCGCAACTCGACGCCGCCACGCTGACGGCCGCCCGCTGGGCGCAGCAGAAGAACGAGCCGGCCGGACAGGGAACCGGCACCCTTCCGCGCGTCGAATATCAGTTCCGGCCGCTGGTCGCCGCACGCGGCCCGATCGCCGTCTGCGGCTTCGAGCCGCAATCGCCCGACCAGCCGATATCCGCGGAGGACGAACGCGCGTTGACGGCGATCCTCGATCAGACCGCGATCGCGCTCGACCGGGCGCTCCTGGCGCGAGAGGCGGTGCAGGCGGCGGCGATGAAGGAGAACGAGAAGGTGCGCGATGCACTGCTGGCCTCGCTCTCTCACGACTTGCGGACGCCGTTGGCGAGCATCGCAGGGGCCGCGACGTCGCTGCGCGCGCTCGGCGATAAGATGAGCGCGGCGGAACGCCTCGACCTTCTGACGTCGATCGAGGAGGAGACGGCGAGGCTGTCGCGCTTCGTTGCGAATCTGCTCGACATGTCGCGCATCGAGGCGGGCAATCTCAAGGTCAACCGCGATCTTGTCGACGTCGCCGACGTCGTCCAGGGCGCGGTCGAGCGCAGCCGCAAGGCCTTTCCAAAACAGCCGGTGCGCGTGAGCCTCGCGCCCGATCTCCCATATGTGCGCGGCGACGCCAAGCTGCTCGAACAGGTGCTGTTCAACCTGCTCGACAACGCGCACAAATACTCGGGCGACAGCGGCGCCATCGTGCACGGGCGCAAGGAAGGCGCCGACGTCGTTTTGAGCGTCACCGACGAAGGGCCGGGGGTAAAGCCTGCCGATCTAGAGCGTATCTTTGAAAAGTTCTATCGCGGCGGCCGCCCCGACGGGCGCATGCCCGGCACCGGCCTTGGGCTTTCGATCTGCCGCGGCCTCATCGAGGCGATGGGCGGCACGATCGTTGCGCAGAGCCCGGCGGTGCGCCGCCGCGGTGCCCGCATCGTCATTCGGCTCCCTGGCGCACAGCCGAAGCAACTCGAGATGCGGCCCGCGTCATGAAAGGCGTGCGGGTTCTTGTTGTCGACGACGAGCCACAAATCCAGCGGTTCCTGACCGTCGCCCTGGCCGCCGCGGGCTACGAGGTGCTCACGGCGGAGACGGGCGCGCGGGCCCTGAGGCTCGCCGCCACCGGCGCGCCCGATCTCATCGTGCTCGATCTCGGCCTGCCCGACCGAGACGGCAAGGAGGTGTTGAGCGAGATCCGCAAGTTCTCGCAGACGCCGGTCATCATTCTCTCGGCGCGGGATCGCGAGGCGGAGAAGATCGAGGCGCTCGATCTCGGCGCCGACGATTATGTCGAGAAGCCCTTCGGCATCGGCGAGCTGACGGCGAGACTTCGGGCCGCGCTGCGCCATGCGGCGAGCGAGGCGCAACAACCGCCCCGCATCGAGATCGAGGGCGTGGCGATGGACTTCGACAAGCGGCTCGTCACCCGCGACGGGGTCCCGATCAAACTGACGCCCAAGGAATACGACCTCCTGGCGATCCTCTTCCGCAACGCCGGCCGAGTCGTCACCCACCGCCAGATTCT
The DNA here is from genome assembly GCA_019237205.1 of Hyphomicrobiales bacterium. Lineage (GTDB taxonomy): Bacteria > Pseudomonadota > Alphaproteobacteria > Rhizobiales > Beijerinckiaceae > Roseiarcus. The sequence continues at coordinate 4,476 of JAFAHO010000209.1, read as the reverse complement.
CTCCGCGGTCTGGGGGCGGGCCCACACCGAGGATACGCAATATCTGCGCGTATTCATCGGCCAGCTGCGCGCCAAAATCGAACGCGACCCGACCTCGCCAAGGATCGTCACGACCGAGCCCGGGGTCGGATACCGCGCTGCTGAGGCGTAAGGCGCCGCAGGATCCAAACGCCGGAAACTGATCATTTCCTCGGCGCCGCGGCCCGTGGAATCGGCGCCAGAAGCGCAAAATATGCCGAAACAGCGTTGGCACGCTCGTTGCGAATCGACCTTTCGGCCCTTGTGGGCCGAGCAGTCACGGCCCTTTTTGAATATGGGCGCACTCGACGAGGTCACCATGTCCCTGACAAAACGAATCCTCTCTCGCGCGGCAGGCGCGCTGGTCGGAGGAGCGCTCGCGCTCGCCGCCGGCGACGCTTGGGCGGACGACACGATCAAGATCGGCATTCTTCACTCGCTCTCCGGCACGATGGCGATCAGCGAGACGACGCTCAAAGACGTGATGCTGATGCTGATCGACGAGCAGAATGCGAAGGGCGGCGTGCTCGGCAAGAAGCTCGAGGCGGTCGTGGTCGATCCGGCGTCGAATTGGCCGCTGTTCGCCGAAAAGGCGAAGGAGCTCATTGAAAAGGACAAGGTCTCGGCCGTGTTCGGCTGCTGGACCTCGGTGTCGCGCAAGTCTGTGCTGCCTGTGTTTAAGGAGCTCGACTCGATTCTCTTCTATCCGGTGCAATATGAGGGTGAGGAATCCGAGCGCAACGTCTTCTATACCGGCGCGGCGCCCAATCAGCAGGCCATTCCCGCCGTCGACTATCTGATGAGCGAAGACGGCGGCTCGGTGAAGCGCTGGGTGCTCGAAGGCACCGACTACGTCTATCCGCGCACCACCAATAAGATCCTCGCCGCCTATCTCAAATCGAAGGGCGTCGCGGACGAAGACATCCTGATCAATTATACGCCCTTCGGTTTCTCCGACTGGCAGACCGAAGTGTCGAAGATCAAGGCCTTCGGCTCGGCGGGCAAGAAGACGGCGGTCGTGTCGACGATCAACGGCGACGCCAATGTCCCCTTCTACAAAGAGCTCGGCAACCAGGGGATCAAGGCGACCGACATTCCCGTCGTCGCATTCTCGGTCGGCGAAGAGGAGCTCGCCGGTCTCGACACCAAGCCGCTGGTCGGACATCTCGCCGCATGGAACTATTTCGAGTCGATCGACACGCCGGCGAACAAGGAGTTCATTGAGAAGTGGCACGAATTCACCAAGAAGCCGAACCGCACCACCAATGATCCGATGGAGGCGCATGTCATCGGCTTCAATATGTGGGTGAAGGCGGTCGAGAAGGCGCAGAGCTTCGAGCCTGACAAGGTGATCGATGCGATGATCGGCGTGTCGGTTCCGAATCTGAGCGGCGGCTATTCGACGATGATGCCGAACCATCACATCACCAAGCCCGTCTATATCGGCGAGATCCAGGGCGACGGTCAGCTCAACACGGTCTGGCAGACCCCCGGAACCGTCGTCGCGCAGGAATGGTCGCCCTATCTTGAAGGCTCGCGCGATCTGATCGCCGATTGGCGGAAGCCGATGGCGTGCGGCAACTTCAACGTCAAGACGGGCAAGTGCGGCGGCTGACGAGAAGGTAGGACATCTGTCTGACGGCCGCGCTTCTCCCTTCTCCCCTTGCGGGAGAAGGTGTCGCGCGTGAGCGCGACGGTTCGCGCCGTCAGGCGCCTGGCGTCTTCGGCGCAGGAGACCCCTCACCCCCGTCCCCTCTCCCGTGAGCGGGAGACGGGGGTCAGTGCGACGCGTCAATTCTATCCGTTCAGCCGAGAACGCCGCGATGTCATTGGCCGTTGAAATGCATGGAGGAGACGCCAATAGCGTTTGCCGCCACGGAGTTGCGATCGCGCTGAGCGTCCTCGCGCTCCTTGCATTCCTCATCACCTCAAGCGTCGCGCGCGCCGACGCGCTCGACGATACGCTGGCGCGGTTTCTGGACGACAAGTTTCCGGGGACCGAGAAGGCGATCGGCGAACTGGCTGCGGAGGCCCCGCCGCAGGCCGCCGCGATTCTCGAGGCGCTCGGCGACAATCGCCTCTTGATCGACCCCGCCGACCACGTCGTCGCGTACAAGACCGCGGCCGGCGCAATTCTCAACGCCAAGACCGGCGAGCCGATCGCGAACGTCGCCGCCTTCAAGAAGGTGCGCGTCAACAACGCGCTGCGCCGCGCGATCGAAGGCGCGACGGGGTCGCTGACGCTCGCGAACCCCGACGCGGAGAAGCGCCTCGCCGCCGCGGAAGACGTCTTCAGGACACGCGACGCCAAGGCGCTGCCCGCCCTTCAGGCGCAGATCGCCAAGGAAAGCGATCCGCGCGTCGCCGACGCGTTCAGGCTCGCCCGCGCCGCCATTCTCGCGACGAGCGACAGCGCGACGTCGCAAGACCGGCTTGCGGCGATCGAAACTTTGAAGGCGCGCGGCGACCAGGACGCGCAGAGCCTGATCGACCAGATCGCGCAGAAGGCGACCGACCCGGCGGTGAAGAGCGCCGCGGATTCGGCATTGTCCTCGATCCATACGCGGCTCATGATGTGGGGCGCGGCGCAGGACCTCTGGTACGGCCTCTCGGCCTCGTCCGTCCTCCTGCTCGCCGCGATCGGGCTTGCAATCACCTTCGGCGTCATGGGCGTCATCAACATGGCGCATGGCGAGATGGTGATGCTCGGCGCCTATGCGACCTATGTCGTGCAACTTCTGCTGCCGCCTTCCTTACAGAACTGGTCGCTCGCCTTCGCGATTCCGCTCGCCTTTCTCGTCGCGGCGATCGTCGGCGTCGCCATCGAGCGCCTGATCATCCGCTATCTCTATGCCCGCCCGCTCGAAACGCTGCTTGCGACATGGGGCGTGTCGCTCGTCCTGCAGCAGACGGTCAGGAGCCTGTTCGGCGCCAACAACCGGTTGGTGAGCAACCCGCCGTTCATGTCTGGCGCGTTCCACGTCGGCGGTCTCGAGATCACGACCAATCGAATGTGGATCATCGCGCTGGCGGTCTTGGTCTTCGTCGGGCTGCAGCTCGTGTTGCACGCGACGCCGTTCGGCCTGCAGTTGCGCGCCGTGACGCAGAACCGCCGGATGGCGGCGGCGATGGGCATTTCGACCGCGCGCATCGACATGCTGGCCTTCGCGCTCGGCTCGGGCGTCGCGGGCATCGCGGGCGTCGCCTTGTCGCAGATCGACAATGTCTCCCCTAACCTCGGCCAGGGCTACATCATCGACAGCTTCATGGTCGTCGTGTTTGGCGGCGTCGGAAACCTGTGGGGCGCCGGGCTCGGCGCGTTGACGCTCGGAATCGCCAACAAGATCCTGGAGCCGGTGATCGGCGCCGTCCAGGGCCAGATCGTGCTCCTGATCGTGATCATTCTCTTCATCCAAAAGCGGCCGCGCGGGCTCTTCGCGCTCAAGGGCCGCGCGGTGGAAGCATGAACGCGCGACTCGACCGGATCGGCCTCGTCTTCGTCGCGCTGCTCGCGCTGGCGGCGGTCACAGTGCCGGTTCTGTCGCTGGCGACCCCCGCCGACTCAGCCTTCAATATGCCGCCCTATCTGGTGCAGCTTCTCGGAAAATATCTCTGCTACGCCATCCTCGCCGTCGCGCTCGATCTCGTGTGGGGTTATTGCGGAATATTGTCGCTGGGACACGGCGCCTTCTTCGCGCTCGGCGGCTACGCGATGGGCATGTATCTGATGCGGCAGATCGGGACCCGCGGCGTCTACGCCAACCCGATCCTGCCCGACTTCATGGTGTTCCTGAACTGGAAAGAGCTGCCAGTCGCCTGGTGGGGCTTCAACTGGTTTCCCTACGCCATGCTGATGGTCGTTCTGGTTCCCGGCCTGCTCGCGCTCGCCTTCGGCTGGTTCGCCTTTCGCTCGCGCGTGACCGGCGTCTATCTCTCCATCATCACCCAGGCGATGACCTTCGCCCTCTTCAAGGAGTTCTTCCGCAACGACTTCGGCTTTGGCGGCAACAATGGCCTTACCGACTTCAAGGACCTGCTCGGCTTCTCGCTGCAATCGGCCTCGACCAAAGCGGCTCTCTTCTCCGCGAGCGCCATCGCGCTCATCCTCGCTTATGCCCTCGCTCGCGCGATCATCGGCTCCAAATACGGCAAGGCGCTCATGGCGGTGCGCGACGCCGAGAGCCGCATGCGCTTCCTTGGCTACCGGGTCGAGAACTACAAGCTCTTCGCCTTCGTCGTCTCGGCAGTAATGGCGGGGATCGCGGGCGCCCTCTACGTGCCGCAGGTCGGCATCATCAACCCGAGCGAATTCGCCCCCGGCAATTCGATCGAGGCGGCGATCTGGGTCGCGGTCGGCGGGCGGGCGACGCTGGTTGGCGCGGCGGTCGGGGCGATCGCGGTCAATTTCGCCAAGACGTATTTCACCGGCGCCTTCCCCGAGTACTGGCTCTATGGCCT
>JAFAHO010000458.1 GCA_019237205.1 Hyphomicrobiales bacterium | reverse complement strand
CTCGAGGAAGCCCGCCGTATTCAATCGCGGATGCGGTCCTCGAAGCCGCGCGCGAACGTGGCCGCCATCCTCCTGTGCTCGACATCTGGAGCCACCACGATCCGGAAATCCGCGAGGCGGTCCGCGCGGCCCTCGAGCAGGCGCACTCCCGGGCCAAGCGTTAGAACCTTCCTCTCAGGATCGAGCAAAAATTTGGTCGGCCCCCGGATTAAACCGCGCCAAGCCTGAGTCTCTCCCATGTCGGCGCCGCAGGCACCCCTAGGGAGAGACACACCACCATGACCGATCAAGCTGACGGCGGCTACGACCGCCGGCAAACCCTGAAATGCATGCTTTGGGCCGGGAGCGGCGTCCTCTGGACGGTGGCCGGCGGCGTGCCGTCGTCGCGGCTGATTGGCTTTGCGAAGGCGGCGGACGCGGGCTTCTCCTTCGTCCAGATGTCCGACTGCCATATCGGCTTTTCGAAGCCGGCCAATCCCGATGCTCGGGCGACCCTCGACGCGGCGATCGACAAGATCGTCGCCATGCCGGGCGCGCCCGCGTTCATGATCCACACCGGCGACATCACCCACACGGCTCAGCCGCAGCAGTTCGACGACGCGCTCGAAATGATCAAGCGGGCCAAGCTCGACGTGCATTATGCCCCCGGCGAGCACGACATTCTCGACGCCGCCACGCGCGACGCCTATCTGGCCCGGTTCGGCAAGGGCGCCGGCGGCGGCTGGTATTCCTTCGACCACGGCGGCGTCCATTTCGTCTCGCTCGTCAATGTCGTCGATTTGAAGAAGAACGGGCTCGGGTCGCTCGGCCCCGAGCAGCTCGAATGGCTGGAGGACGACCTCGAGGGCAAGACCGCTTCGACGCCGATCGTGCTCTTCGCCCACATCCCCTTGTGGATGGTCGCGCCGGAATGGGGCTGGGGCACCGAAGATTCTGCGCAGGCGCTCGCCTACCTCAAACGCTTCGGCTCGGTCACCGTGCTCAACGGCCACATTCACCAGCTCATGCAGAAGCTCGAAGGGAACGTCACGTTCCACACCGCCCGCTCGACCGCGTTTCCGCAGCCCGCGCCGGGAACTGCGCCGTCGCCGGGGCCGAAGGTCGTGCCCGCGGGCGAACTGCGCAAGTGGCTCGGCGTGCGGGAAGTCGCTTACACGGTGACGCCGACCGAACTCGCAGTCGCCGATACCGACCTTGCATAAGACACATCCATGATCAGGTTTGCCCTTTTCGTGCTGGCGGCGAGCCTCGCCGCCGGCGCCATGGCGGCCGCCGGCCCCGCCGGCGACCCGGATCGCGGCGAGCAGCTCTATCAGGCGTGCACGGACTGCCATTCGCTCGACAAGAACGATGTCGGTCCACGCCATCGGGGCGTTTACGGCCGCAAGGCCGGTTCATTGCCGGACTATGCCTATTCCGACGCGCTCAAATCCTCCAATATCGTCTGGGATGAGGAGACCCTCGACAAGTGGTTGACCGATCCGCAGACCTTTGTTCCGGGCGTCAAGATGTTCTTCCATCTGGACAACGCCCAGGATCGGGCGGACGTGATCGCGTATCTGAGGGAGCGCGCGAAATAGGAGGCGTACCCCGGCGTGTCATCCCTGGCGGACCGGAGGTCCGACCGGGGATCCGGCAGTCGCGACCGCCGGCGAATGTCGCGCTGGATTCCCGCTCCGCCGCTATGCGGCCGTTGGGAAAGACGAAAGCGGACTCAGCATGACGACCGCTGTCATCGGCTCCGTCGCGCAGCGGCGGTTTAGCGATATCGTGCCGCCGCTGCTCGACGACGCCTATACGCTTGCCAAATGGATCTGCCGCAACAGCGCAGACGCAGAGGACATCGTGCAAGAGGCGGCGATCAGGGCGCTGAAGGCTCTGGAGACAACGGCAATCGACCGCCCGAAACCCTGGTTTCTCACGATCGTGCGCAACGCCGCGATCTCATGGATGGCAAAAAACCGCCCGAAGGACCTGTCTTACGCCGGCGACGCCGCCGATCTCGACTCGATCGACCCGCGCCTTGGCGAATTCGCGCCCGATCCCGAGCAGGCGCTGATCGCGTTCGAGGACGGCGAGCGCCTGCGCCGCGCGATCGCCGGTCTGCCGTCGCCGCTCCTGGAGACGCTCATCATGCGCGACGTCAATGGCCTCTCCTATCGCGACATCGCCGAGGCTACCGGGGCGCCGATGGGCACCGTGATGTCGCGGCTGGCCCGCGCCCGCGCCTCGCTTATGAAGACCCTGAAAGCCGAGCCATGAACGATCCCACAAGCGACGACCGCATCCTGCGGCTCAACGCCGCCATCGACGGGGAACTCGACGCCTCGAGTTGGCTCGAACTCGAACGAGAGATGGGAGCCGACCCCGCGCTCGCGGCCGAGTATCGCCGCCTCGAGGCGCTTCGCGCGTCGATGGCGCGCCTCGCGCCGCGCGAGCCGGCGCCGAAGACATTGGCCGATCGGATCGCGGCGCTGGGCGCGCCCGTCGCCCAGGCGGCGCCAATGCCGGTTAGTCGTCCCGCCTGGAGCGGCGCGCGCATCCTTGCGCTTGCGGCGTCCGTGGCGGTCATCGCCTTCGCTACCGGAGCCGGACTCACGGCGCTGCGGCAGAGCGCGACGCCAGGCGTCGCCGCGGGGCTCGTCTCCGATTTCGCCCGCGCCTCAATCGCCGGCCAGCCCTACGACGTCGGTTCCTCCGACCGCCACACGGTCAAGCCCTGGCTCGCCGGCCGCACCACCGTGAGCGCGGCGATCGTCGACCTCGCCGCCCAAGGCTTTCCGCTCTCCGGCGGGCGTATCGCCATTGTCGACCGGATACCGGCCCCGACGCTGGTCTATCGCCATAACGAGCATCTCGTCGCCGTCACCGAGCTTCCGCCGGGCTCGGAAGGCGCCCGCGCCGGCGGCTCCATCCAGACGATCGATGGCTATCACGTCGCGCGGTGGTCCGACGCGAACCTCGCCTATGTCGCTGTGTCCGACATGGATGAAGAGACGCTCGCCGAATTCGTCGCGGCGTTCCGGCAAGCGGAGAAACCGGCTTCGGAAGCGCCGGCGAAGTGACGCGATCCAACTCGCGACCCAACAAAAGGATCACGGATTATTGCATCAAGATTGCCGGCAAAAAGTGGCAAGGCTCCGCGAGAAAACGACTGTTAAACAATTAAAGTTGACGGGTGTTTCGGTTGTGCTCTACCCTGGGTTGCGCAAGGAGCAGGGGGATCGTAGCCATTCTGCTCTATCAATCCGTTGAGAGAGCGGTCCACCCGTGCGCAGGCGAAACTTTCGGATTTCGGTTCAAAGGCGAACGCCGTTCTTCCCGGCGCGATGGCTGACGCGAGACCGGGAAGGAAATCGCCAAAATACATGCCAGCGTGAACGACGTCCCTGTCCAGCACGTGGCGGCGTCGTCAGACCTTGTGTTCGCCGATCCGGAACGCTGCCCCTAGCGTCCTGGAGACGTTCGAGGGGGCGACCGAATGTCGATCGCGCTGAACCCGTATTGCGTGCGCGCCCCTTCCCGATCGATCACCAGCGCCGGCGCCAATCAAGCAAGCCACATAGCAAGAGCCCGGTTTCTCTGATTGCGTTGTGCCGCTAAACAAGCGGCCATGGACGTCCTGCTCATTCGCGCCTTCGCTCTGCTCGGCCTCGCCATCCTGGTCGCGCTCGCGGCGCGCAGGCTGAGGTTGCCCTATACGGTGGGGCTCGCGCTCGCCGGCGCCGCGCTCGCGGCGTTTCGCGTCAACGCCGGTCTCGCGCTGACGCACGATCTTATCTTTGACGTCGTCCTCCCGCCGCTCCTGTTCGAGGCGGCGTTGAACCTACACTGGAGCGAACTCAATCGCGATCTCGCGCCCGTCGCCGCGCTGTCGACCGTTGGCGTCGCGCTCAGCGCGTGCGTCGTTGCGGGGGGCATGCACGCTTGGCTCGGATGGCCGATCGAATCCGCTCTCGTCTTCGGCGCACTCATCGCCGCGACGGACCCCATCGCCGTGATCGCGCTCTTGCGCGAATCCGGAATATCGGGTCGCTTGCGGCTCTTGATCGAAGCCGAAAGCCTGGTCAACGACGGCGCCGCGGCGGTTCTGTTCACGCTGATTCTCACCTGGGCCGCGCGCAATTCATCGCCCGCAGGCGGTCCGCTGGCGGTTGCGAGCGCGTTCGCCCTCATCGCGGGCGGCGGGCTTCTGGCTGGGTTTCTCGTAGGTCTCGTCGCGGTCGCGCTCGCGGGAACCTCGGACGATCACCTGGTCGAGACGGCTCTGACCGTGATCGCCGCTTTTGGCTCGTTCCTGATCGCCGAGCGCATTCATGTCTCTGGCGTGCTCGCGACGGTCGCCGCGGGCATCGTCATGGGCAATCTTGGCGTTCTCGGGCCCAAGCAGGGCTTTGGCCTGGCGCTGACTGCGCACGGGCGCACGTTCGTGCTCGAATTCTGGGAATTCGCAGCCTTTCTCGCCAACTCACTGGTGTTCCTCTTGATTGGATCGGCGATGGCGACGATCGATTTCGCCCGCGAGGGCTGGCGGGCTCTGGCGCTTGCCGTCCTGCTCGCGCTCGTCGGACGCGCGGCCGCCGTCTATCCAATCTGCTTTGCCTTCTGGCGCTCGCGCTGGGCAGTTCCGCTGAACCAGCAGCATCTCCTGTGGTGGGGCGGATTGCGCGGAGCGCTGGCGCTGGCGCTCGCGCTCGCGCTGCCAGCGGAGACGCCATATCGCGAAGACATCCTCATCGTCGCATTCGCGGTCGTGGCCTTTTCCGTCATCCTCCAGGGACTGACGGCCCCGCTCGCGCTGCGATGGCTCGGGCTCGTTCCGAGCAAAGCCGCGACCGTCGGCAGCGGCCAGTAGCAGCGGAGAGGGGCCCTACGTCGAATCCCCAAGCAGCACGCCGGCCTTTTCGACCCTTGCGGCGCGAAGCCGAGCGACTCCGGGCATGTCCTCGCCGACCAGAGGGCGCAGATAGTCCGTGAAGCGCGGGGTCACGTCGTTGCCGTCCGCATTGATGAAATGGTCCTCCATCACGCGCGTCTTGCCGGCGACAGTCTCCAGCGGAATCAAGGGATAGTCGACCGCATAATCGGCGACGCGGTGGATGGCGACCGAGCCGTTTCCGTGACCGCCCATCGCATATTGCACCGCCTTCTCGCCGACTTCGCGGGCCTCGCGCTGGTCGACGCGGCTGACGCAGCCGACGAACGAGCGCTGCAGGTAGCCGAAGGTGTCGCCCCGCACACGCTTGATGCCGATCTTCGACTTGACCTCCTCGCAGAGAAGATCGGCAAGCGCGCCGGTCCCGGAAAGCTGGACGTTGCCATGCGCGTCCTTCTCCGTCTTGCCCATGAGCCTGGTGATGACCGCCTCGCCCTTCTCGTCATGGATGCCTTCGGAGACGGCGATGATGCAGCGTCCGAATCGCTCAAAGGTCTCCTTCACCGCGGTCAGGAACTTATCGATCAGAAAGGTGCGCTCGGGCAGATAGATCAGATGGGGCCCATCGTCGGGGAATTTGCGCGCGAGCGCTGATGCGGCGGTCAGGAAGCCCGCGTGGCGTCCCATCACCACCGCGCAATAGACGCCTTTGAGCGCCTGATTGTCTAGGTTCGCCCCTGCGAATGCCTGCGCGACGAAGCGCGCGGCGGACGGATAGCCCGGGACATGGTCGAAGCCGACGAGGTCGTTGTCGATCGTCTTTGGGATATGGACGGCGCGGAGCGGATTGCCCTCCTTTTTCGCCTCATCGGCGACGATCCGCACGGTGTCCGACGAATCGTTGCCGCCGATGTAGAAGAACGTGTCGATCGCATGCGCCTTGAGGACATTGAAGATCTCCTGGCAGTATTTGACGTCGGGCTTGTCGCGGGTCGAGCCGAGCGCCGCCGCGGGCGTGGCCGCGACCGCCTCGAGATTGGCGACGGTCTCCTGTCCGAGATCGACAAGGTCGTCATCGACGATGCCGCGCACCCCGTGGAGCGCGCCGTAGACATGCGAAATTCCCGGAAACCGCCGCGCCTCGAGCGCCACGCCGACCATCGACTGGTTGATGACCGCGGTCGGCCCGCCTCCCTGAGCGACAAGGATCTTGTGCGACATGAAAGCCTCCGTTTATCCGCCGTGCGCGCGCCAGGATGGACCGCCGGATCGCGCCGGATCGATTTAGGAGGCGCGCGCGTCACGCGCAAGCCGGACGGCGCCCGCCCCGAACGCGAGCGCGCCGGGACGGCGACGTCACATTGCCTCTTCCATCTGGCTGCGGATTTCGCCCGGTTTGTGCTCGGCGGTATCAATGTTGAAGTACATCATTCCGCCCATCAGGTCTTTGACCTGCGAATCAGTCAGGACCGCCGAACCCTTCATCGGGTCATCGAGCGGCGCGATCGGCGGCGCCTCGATCGGCGCGGCGACGCCCGGTCCGGCGGGTCCGTGGAAATCGGCCGCCAATGCGGGGCCGGTGAGACCGGAATAATCGACTGTCCAACCCAGCGTCTTGGTCACCGGGTCGAAGGGTCGCGCGCACGTCCCCGTGGCCTTTGCTGTCGATCGGCGGCGTCTCCGCGTCGCCGGTAAGCCGAGCCTTGAAGTGCAGCGCAAAGCGGGAGGGACGGCGAACGCAGCAAGCGCCGCGAGGACGAGAATGCACCGCATGGAGGTCTCGATTGCTCTGGCGCCACGGCGCCCTTGCACGAACGGATACGGCGCAAACGCGCCCTCCCGGATCACGCGCCAGCCTACGGTCGCTTCAGCGAGGCACGCTGGCCGTCGCTTCGGCTCGCGAGCGGACGCATTCACGCAAATCTACGCCGGGCCCGGTCACGCGCCCTCAACGCCTCCGTCTCGCGGTCCCGCGGAGGAGCGGCGCTGCGCAGCGAATGGATGAGCTGCCGCGCGGCCTCTGCGACCTCGTCGACCGCGCGCTCGAAGGCCTCCGCATTGGCTTGCGAGGGCCTCGTGAACCCACTGACCTTGCGCACGAACTGAAGCGAGGAGGCGCGAATTTCATCGTCGGTGGCGGGCGGCTCGAAATTGAACAGCGGGCGGATGTTGCGGCACATAGTGGTCTCCCTCGAACTCCGAGGCTTGCGATCACTGCGTCAGTTCGAACTGCGCCGTGATCGTTACGGCGAGCTTGTCCTCTCCGGCCTCGATCGGCGTCGGCGCGGCGCCGGCGCTCTGGACTGAGGCGAACCGGCCGATCGGAACCCGCGACGCGCCCGGCTGCTCGATCAATGACATCAGCCGGCCGATCTTCGCCCCCGCCCCGCCGGCGCTGGCGTAGATCTCGGCCTTGCGTCTGGCGTCCGCCACCGCGAGCGGGCGGGCCTTGTCGAGCAAGGCGCTAGGATCGTTCTCGCCATAAGAAATTCCATACATCGCGTTGGCGCCCGCGCCCACCGCCTTGTCGATGAGGGCGCCGAGGCGAGAAATGTCGCGCGCGGTCACGGTCACCATGTCGCTGACATTGTAGCCGATAATCGTCTGCGGCGCCGACGAGGCTGAGTTCGCGTTCGAAAACTGGGGCGAAATGGCGAGGCTCGACGTCTGAATGTCCGCCTCCGCGACGCCCTCCGCCTTGATGAGGGAGATCAGCGCATTGACGGATTTGGCGTTCGCCGCCATTGCCTCGCGGGCGTCTTTGCCGGCGGTCGTCACGCCAACCGTCACCCGGGCGAAATCAGGCTTCGCAGAGACGCTGCCTTCGCCGGTGACCTCGATCAGGCGCTCGTTGTTGATTTCGATGAGCCGCGTCTGGGCCAGGGCCGGAGAAGCGGCAGAGAGCGCCACGACCGAAGCGATGAACCCGAGCCTGCGAAACCTCATGGCCGCACCCTTCCTCGACAAGACCCGTTTCGCGCGCCCGGGCGCGACGCGCAATCTCAGCCTTTTGGCTCTGGCTCTTTGCTTTCGCGATAGCGAAAGTCGCAATGGCTCGCTCCGCCCATGATGGTTTGCGTCCGGGTCAGCGCAATGTCCCGGCTATAGCCTTCGCAGAAGGCGCCGTCACGGTTGCAGGATAGAATGTCGCCGATCGCGCCTAAGCCCATCGCGCGATAGGTCTCGGCGAAGCGACATCGCGTGACGTTGAAGTCGAAGACGCCGGGCGCGTCGGCGACGACCTCGATCGTCAGCGCGTCATCCTTCGTCCAAAGATGCTGGATGGCCTTGAAGCTTTCGAGATTTGCGCCATGGGGTGTTCTCGCCGCCATCTCGGCGCCGGCGGCGACCGCCGCGCGGCGGATCGCCCTCCGAAGGACCTCGCGCGCCTGCTCCTCGCCGAACGCCTCGCGCATCTCGTCGTAGATCGGCGCGATGACCGCCGCCTCGATCTTTCGGCGCGCGAGGATGCCGAGATCGTCGCCTCGTTCAGCTTCATCCATTTGAGCGCTCCGGTTCAGGCATGGCGGCATACTTAAGCGATGGTCAGGTCTGGAGAAGGGGACAGGAGACCATTCGCGAGATCCCGCCCTTCGGTTGCCGCCCGCGGAGCGGCCGGCCGCGGGCCCCGCCGGACGCTCCCGCTGGCCTGCCTGCAGTTTTGGCCACGGGCAAGCCTTTTCAGAGGGTTAGGCGCCAAAACCTGTCCATTTCTCGTCGACGCACCTTCACGGCCGGGGACTGAAGAGTTGCTAGGCAGCGACACTCTATATATTTCAATATATTATCGTCGTTTTTTAAGAGACCGCTTCCGCCGTGCCGTACCCAAGCCAAAGACCGCGTCCGGGCTGCCGGCGGCCGAGCCTGGCCGACAGCGAAGACCCACTTTATTGCAAATGCTGATCGTGGCCCGTCGCGAGACGGGGAGTCTTTCGACGACCTTTGCGGCAGAAAGAAGAGCCCGCCCCGCCTCCGGCCTCAACCCCGCCATCCTTGCCATCTCGCCTCTTTTGTCCCAATGACCCGTCCCCACTAGGCGAAAACCAGGACCCGGACAGAAGTGCGCACGAACCCCATCGTTCACGTCGGCAGGGGGCCGCTGGCGGCGAAGTTCGGGGCGAGGCTGCCGCTGGCGCTGATCGCCGGGCCCTGCCAGATCGAGAGCCGGGCGCACGCGCTCGAAACCGCCTCCGCCTTGAAGGAGATCGCGGCGCGGCGGGGGATCGGGCTCGTCTATAAGTCCTCGTTCGACAAGGCGAACCGCACTTCGGCCTCGAGCGCGCGTGGGCTTGGCCTCGAGGGGTCGCTGCCGATCTTCGCCGAAATCCGGGAGACGCTGGGCCTGCCGGTGATCACCGACGTGCACGAGAGCGCCCAGTGCGCGCGGGTCGCCGAGGCGGTCGATGCGTTGCAGATCCCGGCCTTCCTCTGCCGCCAGACCGATCTCCTCATTGCGGCGGCGCGAACGGGCCGGGCGGTCAACGTCAAGAAGGGACAGTTTCTCGCGCCCTGGGACATGAAGAACGTGGTTGCGAAACTCGAACAGGCGGGCGCGGTGGACGTGCTCGTCACCGAGCGCGGCGTGAGCTTCGGCTACAACACGCTCGTTTCCGACATGCGCGCCCTGCCGATCCTCGCCCGCGAGACCGGCGCGCCGGTCATTTTCGACGCGACCCATTCGGTGCAGCAGCCGGGCGGTGAAGGAACCTCGTCCGGCGGAGAGCGCGAGTTCGTCGCGGTGCTCGCGCGGGCGGCGGCCGCGGTCGGCGTCGCCGGCGTCTTCATCGAGACCCACCCAGACCCCGACCATGCGCCGTCCGACGGGCCGAACATGGTGCCGCTCAAGGACTTCGAGGCGCTCGTGGCGGAACTGCAGGACTTCGACCAATTGGCCAAGCGCAAGGCCTTGTCGGCATAAGAAGCGCCTGTCATACGGCAGTCGCGAGCGAGAGATATTTCGGTCATGAGGGCGACCCGAATCTCCATCATGGACAAATATCTCTTCAGCTACGCGACTGCGAACGATCCACCTCTCAAGCGCGGCATCATTCGTCTCGTCGAGAAGGCGACCGGCCAGCCGAAGCTGAAGCGGATGTATGTCATGAACCAGCGGTTTCCGCGGCCGAACGAAAGCTTCTGGCAGGCGGCGGTGCGCTCGCTCGCGCTTGACGTCCGCTACGACCCCGACGCCCTCGCGGCGATGCCCAGGACCGGCCCGGTCGTGGTCGTCGCCAATCACCCTTACGGCGTCCTCGACGGCATCGTCATTTCCTGGCTCGTCAGCAAGGTGCGTCCGGACTTCGTCGTCCTGACCAACGCCATTCTGATGCGGGCGCCCGAAGTGAACGGCTTCATTCTGCCAATCGACTTCAGCGAGACCGAGGAGGCGCAACGGACGAACCTCGCCTCGCGCGCCGCCGCCAGGACGGCGCTCGAAAAGGGCGGCGTGGTGGTGGTGTTCCCCGCCGGCGCGGTCTCGACCGCGCCCGACAAGCTCGGCCTGAAGCCGGCGATCGACGCGCGCTGGCAGCCCTTCGTTTCCCAGCTCATCCAGCGCTCGAAGGCGACCGTCGTTCCGATCTGGTTCGGCGGGCAGAACAGCCGGCTGTTCCAGATCGCGAGCCACCTCAGCTACACGTTGCGCATTTCGCTCATCTTCCATGAGGTCAAATCGCGCATCGGCAGATGCCTTCCGGTCGTCATCGGCGCGCCGATCCCGTTCGCCGCAATCGCCGGCGTCAAGGATCGCCAGGCGCTGGCCGATGAGTTGAGAAGCCTGGTCTATGGGCTGGCGAGGCTGGCGCCGGCGATCGATAAGCCGCGCGGGCCCGCTGACAAGCTCCTGCGCCCGGTGCGCGCGGCGCTGAAACTGCCACGGGCGGCGTAAGCGGATCGCCGCTCCTTAGCCGCGTCCAGGGCAGAATTCAATCAGGCGGAATCGTTTTCCGCGCCGTCACCCGCGGGCTTGACCCGCGGGTCCATGGATCGCCGGTTCAAGCCCGGCGATGACGGACCTGGGCTAGCGTCAAAACCCAACCAGCTTGACTGGACGTTTAAGCGGCGATTGCAGATCGCGCTGGGTACGTCGCAATTGGGTAGAGTAGGAGTGTGGCGCGGTGGCGTTAGGCCGGGCATGTCCGTTTTCCGCCCCTTTCGTCTGGCGGTGCCTTAGTGGCTCGGCCGTGGCTCCGTTTCCACACTCCCCTCATCGAACCGGACAGGCAG
>JAFAHO010000443.1 GCA_019237205.1 Hyphomicrobiales bacterium | reverse complement strand
CCTTTTGCAAGTCTTTCCCCGCGACGGCTTCCTGGGCGAGGAGACCAAGGGCCGGCCGATCGGCGACAGCGGCGCGCTCTGGGTCGTCGACCCGATCGACGGGACCTCGAATTTCGCCCGCGGCGTTGCGCATTATTGCGTTTCCATGGCCTGCGTCCGCGAGGGCGAAGTCGAGGTCGGCGTCATCTACGACCCGATGCGCGACGAGCTCTTCTCGGCCCGCCGGGGCGGGGGCGCCCATCTCAACGGCCAGGCGATCCGCGCCTCGGATGCGACGGCGCTCCTCAACGCCTCGGTCGAGGTCGGCTGGAGCGCCCGTCACGGCGTGGAAAAATACCTGGATCTCGTCCGCCGCGTCGCGCTCGCCGGCGCCGCTCCCGCCCGCTCCGGTTCGGGCGCGCTCGGCATCGTCTATGTCGCCGCGGGACGGCGCGACGGCTATGTCGAACAACACATGAAGCCCTGGGACTGTCTCGCCGCGATGCTGATCGTCCGCGAAGCGGGCGGTTATGTCAGCGACTTCCTGGCCGGCGACGGGCTCGCCAGAGGCAATCCGATCCTCGCCTCGGCGCCCGGGCTCAAGGAGGCGCTCGTTTCCGCCGTCGCCATCGAAGGGATCAACTTATGAGCGAGATCGCGCTGGCCAAAGGGCCAGCCGAAGCGAGGATCGCGCCCAAAGGGGCCGAAGCGCGCGTTTGGCGCATCGCGGGCCGCGAGCTCCTGTGGCCTGGCGATCCGATGATCTGGGCCGACATCAGCCCGATCCTCTATCCCGTGGTTGGCTGGACTCGCGACGGCGAGCGCGTCGGCGGCCGCCACTATGCGCTCGGGCTGCACGGGTTCGCCCGGTTCGAAACCTTCAGGGTCGCAACCTCGGATGCGGATTTCGTGCGCCTGACGCTCAGCGACACGGAGCGCACGCGCGCCGTCTATCCCTTCGCTTTCAGGCTCGCGGTCGAATACCGCCTGGGCAATGAATCGCTCGCCGTGACGCTCGAAGTCGTCAATCCCGGGGCAAACCGGGCGCCTTACGCCTGCGGCCTGCATCCGGGCTTCCGCTGGCCGATCGGCGGGGCAGGGCGCGAGGGCGCCTTGGTGCGCTTCGAGCGCGAAGAGCGCAGCGAAGTTCCCGCGATTGCGCCTGGCGGTCTCGTCAGCAAGACGACGAAGTCCGTTCCGCTCAACGGGCGCGACCTTCTGCTGACCGACGCGCTCTTTGCCAACGATGCGGTCTGCTTTCTCAACTGCGCCAGCCGTTCGCTCGCCTTTGTCGACGCCTCCGGCGGTTCGATTACCATGGAGTTCCCCGACTTTCAGCATGCCGCGTTATGGACCCGGCCCGGTGCTCCGTTCATTTGCCTCGAGGCCTGGACAGGCTACAGCGATCCCGAGGGGTTCGACGGCGATCTCTTCGACAAGCCGTCGATGCGTGTCCTCGAACCCGGCGCTCGCGCCCGGCATCAGGCGCGCTTCATCTATCGGGCGAAGTGAGCGATCAGGTTTTCTGGGACGACTGATGACCAAGGCTTATGTGCTCGACGGCAAAGCGATTGCGGACGGCGTGATCGAGAAGGTCGCCAGCGAAACACGGGCGCTGGCCGCGCGAGGCGTGAAGCCGGGCCTGGCCGTCATTCTGGTCGGCGCCGATCCGGCGAGCCAGGTCTATGTCGGCGCCAAAGGCAAGGCGGCCGAAGCCTGCGGCTTTTATTCGGTGCAGCATTCCCTGCCTGCCGATACCCGCGAAGCGGAACTGCTCGCGCTCGTTGCGTCGCTCAACGCCGATCCGGCCGTGCATGGCATCCTCGTGCAGCTGCCGCTGCCCAGGCACGTCAACGCCGCGCGCGTACTGGAAGCCGTCGATCCCCGCAAGGACGTCGACGGTTTCCATCCGATCAATGTCGGTCTGCTTTCGATCGGCGAGATGAGCAGGGCGATCGTTCCCTGCACGCCGGCGGGCGCGATGATTATGCTCGACGGGGCCTGCGATGCGCTCGGCGCGACCCTCTCCGGCAAGGAAGCCGTCGTCATCGGGCGCTCCAACATCGTCGGCAAGCCGATGGCCCAACTGCTCCTCTCGCGCCATTGTACGGTGAC
>JAFAHO010000409.1 GCA_019237205.1 Hyphomicrobiales bacterium | reverse complement strand
CGCCGCGAGGAACGGCAGCCAGGCGAAGAGAGCGATCTGCTTCAAGTCCATGTGGCGCTCGGTCGCCAAATAGAGGGGAATCCAGAAGCTGAACGTCTGCCACGCCGGTTCGGCGAAGAAACGCGGAATCGCGATCGCCCAGAAGCGCCGCGTCGCGAGCAGTTCCAGCACCGAGGGCTTCGGCGCGCTTCCGTCCGGGTGGGTCTGCCCGGACAGGATCTCATCGCGCTCGCCGGGCGAAAGCAACGCGTGCTCGCTTGGGCTGCGGTAGAAGGCATACCAGAGCGCCGCCCAGAAAAAGCCGACTGCGCCGGTGACGACGAATGCCGCGCGCCAGCCGAGCGTCAGCGTGATCGCGCCGACCAGCGGCGGCGCGATCAGGGCGCCGAACGAGGTGCCGACGTTGAAGAAGCCGACTGCGATCGATTTCTCCTTGTCCGGAAACCATTCCGCGACCGCCTTCATGCCGGCGGGAATCGCCGCTGCTTCCGTGAGCCCCATCAGACCGCGCGCGCCCGCGAGCGAAAGCCAGCCTGTGACGCCCCCTTGCAGGCAGCCGGCGATCGACCACAGCGCCGCGAACAGGGCGAAGCCGAGCCTGAGGCCGATCAGATCGACGATCAGCCCGCAGACCGGTTGCATGATCGTGTAGCCGATCTGGAACGCGCCGACGATCAAGGAATACTGCTGCGTGCTGATGCCCATCTGGTCCTTCAGCGTGGGCGCGAGCACGCCGAGCGCGTTGCGCGAAAGGTAGTTGATGATGGTGCCGAGGGAGATCAGCGCGACGACCCACCACCGCAAGCCTCGGATTTTCGTCACGGCTCCTCCCCGCGTCTTCGTCACGTCTTGGCGGCGTCGTTTTGGCCGATGCTCTTAAGATGGATGTCTCGGCGAGGCTTAGATTGTCGCGACTAGCGCGCCCCGGCAAGACGAAGCGCCGCTGTGGGTTGCAAACGCGCTTTCCGAGAGTGTCGGCTCCGGGTCGCGAGATCGAATAGCGGCGAATGGTCTATCATCAAGACGCACGTCTCCCATGCGTTACGTCGGGGATTGCGGTTGCCGTTGCACATTTCCCTCACGAAGGAGCCAGCCGATGCTCGGCTCCGTCCGCGCCGCGTCGGCCGCCGCCCCTCTCCGATCGGCCGCCGCGCCAAGGGCGGCGTGCGAGCCGGGGTGCGACAGGTCCCGCTTTTATTATCTGAAGCAACCGATCGGGGCGGCGCGCCGCGCCCACGCTTGACAGCGACCGGCGCGTCTCACAATTTCAGCGCATGTCGGAAACTCTAGCCGATCAAGTCCCCGTTCGGGGCAGCGCACGACCCGTGAGCGATGAAGGCGTCCAGAAGGAAATTAAATACTTCCGGGATTTTGCCGCGGTCTACACCGACGCCATCCGGTCTAGCGATTTCAAGGCCAACATCACGCTTCTGTTTCTGCCTCTGCTGATGGTGCCGATCTTAAGCGCGCACGAGAAAAATTTGGCCCACATTCCCGTCGGGCTCATCTTGGCGCCTTTTCTCGTCGCGTATTTCTTTCTGATTCTCGCGATTTTTCCTCGCTATCTTCGTACGGAGAAGAGCAACTTCCATCTTTCGCGCAACGCCGCGGCCCATCATTTTACGTATATTCACGATCCCGATGTCGAACTGGAAGAGGCGAAGCATCGCATAGCGCTTTTGTCGCGCATCCTATTCTGGAAAACCGTCTATCTCAGATTAAGTCTGACTGTGTGCCTTGTCGCGATCCCGGTGTTCGGTGTGCTGCTGGCAGTCTACGGCATGTAGCCGAAGCGACGCGCGCGCCAGCCCGGGCCGGGTTCGTTTCAGAACGTGATCGCGCCGAGCCGCGCCGCCTGAGCCACGGCCTCGGTTCTTCCTTCAGCGTCGAGCTTGTCGAAAAGGGATGCGATGTGAAATTTGACGGTGTGAACCGAGATGGCGAGCGTTCGGGCGATTGCTTTGTTGGAAGCCCCCTCCGCCAGCAACGCGAGCACATCGAGTTCTCGGGGAGTTAGGGCGACTTCGAGATCGGGCGTCCTTTCTCGCACCGCCACAAGCGCCGCGTCCGCGGGCTCCCCCGGCGCGGCGAGACGCAGTCCCACGACCTCGGCCAGAAGCGCCGCCAGCCGATCGGCGAGCGCCGGCTCGCCGATCTCGATTGCGATGACGATCGGCCCCTCTGTCATTTCGTCTGCGGCCTCTCGCCGATCGTGAGGTCAAGCTCGAGCGGCTCGCCGGCCCGCCTCAGCGAGAGCCTGACCGTCCCGCCCACGCTGTCGGGGCCCAATAGGCGCATGAGATGATGGACGCCGCGGAGCGGCTCGCTGTTCCATGCGACGATGACGTCGCCCTGCTTGACGCCTGCTGCCGCGCCGGGGCCGTTGGCGTCGACGCTGATCGCCATCAGTCCGAGGCCCCCGCCTTCGAGCTTCACCGGCTGCAGCCCGAGACCCAGATAGCCGCGCGCGACCCTGCCCTTCGCGACGAGCGTCGCGGCGACGCGCTCGATCGTCGCAAAAGGAATGACGAGGGTGCGCCGTCTCGGGCCGAAGACCGCCATGCCGAGGGCGCGGCCTTCTGCGTCGAGAGCGAGCCCGCCCTCGCTCGATCGCCGCAAGGCAGCGCTGAGTTCGATCCTCGCGTCGATGAGACCGCCGCGCATGCTGCGCCATTGCGGGCCGGCATAGGAGACGATCCCGAGGGACGCGGCGGCGGCGCCCTCCCGCGCGGCGACGACGAGAGCGAGCGCGCCGGCCGTCGGACCGCTGGCCGAGGTCGAGATTTGCGGAAGGTCGGTGCGCTGGACGCGCAACAGCGCAACGTCGGTCGATGGATCGCGGCCGACGAGCTCAGCCCGGGCGGCGGCGCCGTCGTGCGCGACGATCTGGATCTCCCCGTCGTCGGCGAGCGCGTTCTCCGCCGCGACGACAAGTCCCGGGCGCCAGACGAAACCGGTCGATTCGGCGCGCTCAGACTTCACGGAGACGACGCTCAGCGCCGCGCCACGGACAAGCTCCGCGACGGCGGCGGAGAAAGCGCTCAAGGGGGAGGGGATGGATGTTGGGGACATGATGGCGCTCCTTTCCGCCCTTAGATGTCGCCGGCGCGCCGCGCCGTCACCCTCGCCAGATGGGCGGGTGGAACGGAATATGGGCCCGGCGCGTTCCAGCTGCCGAGTGCGAGGGGAATTTGAAGTCAAGGATGCGCGGAGCGCGCCGCCTCCGGCGGCGCCTTCCTAAAGGCCTTGACCCCTTCAGTTGGGAAAGTCAGGCTTGGGAGCCGCCATGGTCGGCGGCTCGGGAAGGAGACCGGATCGAATCGGGAGCCCAAGATGGCGTTTCGGTTCTTGACCGCTCAAAACGAACAAAGGCAACGAGGCGAACAAAGCGCTCTCTCTTTTGCTACGCAGCGCCTCGACGTGCGCGAGCGCGCCTCGCTACGCCAACCCTCTGTCTCTTCGTTGCTGCGAAGCCGCGCTTGAGCGCCCCCGATCGACAGGTCCTGACGACCGAGCCGGCAAGCGACCGCCGCAGCATCGCATTCGGCGCAGAGCGGCTCGCGCTCATTCCCTTCAAGGCGCCGGCGGCGACGGTTCTGCTCGCGCTTGCGCTCGCCTTGTTGGCTGTTGTGGGAATCCAGCGAATAAAGATCGACGACTCGCTCAGCCAGCTGTTCCGCTCGAACGACCCGGCGTTCAAACAATTCGAGCAGGTCTCGCGCGAATTCCCGTCGAGTGAATACGACGTCCTTGTCGTAGTAAGCGGCCAGTCGTTGCTGGCGCGCGAGTCGGTCGACAAGCTGCGCGGCTTCGTCGCCGACATTCAACTCATCGATGGGACGCGCGGCGCTCTCTCGATGTTTTCAGCGCGTGAGCCCGCCCCGGAGGGCGGCTTGCCCCAGCCCCTCTTTCCCGACCCTTTGCCGAAGGGAAGCGCCTACAATGGGCTTATCGAACGGGTGAAGAGCAACGAGATCATCCGCGGCAAGCTGCTCTCGGACGACGGCCGGCTCGCGCTCCTTATCCTTTCGCTCGAGCCATCGGCAGTCGACCGCGGCAAGCTCGAGACGGTCGTCAACGACATCCGCCAGGCGATGGCCGACGACCTCCAGGGAACAGGCCTTACCGCTGAACTCACCGGCGTGCCGGTCATGCAGCTCGAAATCCGCCACGCCCTCGAGCGCGACCGGATCCTCTACAACGCCGTGGGCTTTGCGCTCGGCTGCCTCATCGCGGCGCTGTTCTTCCGCCGCCTCACTCTGATGCTCGTCGCTGCCGGCCCGCCGCTCCTGGCGATCGTCTTCGCGCTCGGCGCGCTCGGATGGCTAGGATTCCGCCTCAATATGTTTCTCAACGTGATGACGCCGCTCATCATGGTGATCAGCTTTTCCGACAGCATGCAGCTGACGTTCGCGGCGCGCGATCAGCTGATGGCCGGGCGCGACAAGCGGACTGCCTTCCGCAACGCGATTCTGATCGTCGGCCCAGCGTGCGTCCTCACCCATGCCGCTGCGGGTCTTTCGCTGCTCGGCTTGCTCGCCTCCTCGAGCGACCTCATCCGCGGCTTCGGCGAGGCGGGGTTCCTCGCAACCGCCATCGCGCTCGTCACCGTGCTCTCACTCGTTCCCACATTCGGCGTGCTGCTCATCCGCGATGAAGCGCGGCTGGCCGCAACGTTGAAGGCCGCTGATCCGGGCGTGACCGCGCTCCGCCGCTTCTGCGACTGGATCGCTCGGCACATGGTGAGCCGTCCGGCCCTCTTCAGCCTGGTGGACCTCTTGGTCGTCGCGGGTCTCGCAGTCGTCTATTCCGGCCTCACGCCAAGCTATCGCCTCGCCGACGAGGTTCCCGATAAGGAGCAGGCGGTGGCGGCGAGCGGCCGGCTCGACGCGGAGATCAGCGGCTCAAATCCAATCGAGGTGATGATCACGTTCCCGCCGGGGATGACCCTTTACACCCCGCAGACGCTCGCAACGATCGCCGACGTCCAGAGAACGCTGGAGAGCCAGCCGGGCGTCGGCAACGTGTGGTCGCTCGAATCGCTGCGGCGCTGGCTGGCTGAGCAGATGGGCGTGAATAGCGTCGACACGCTCCGCCAATTTGTCGGTGAGCTTCCGGTCTTTCTCGTGCAGCGCTTCATCGCCAAGGACAAGAACTCGGTCATCGTCTTCGGCCTCGTGCCCGACAGGAGCCTGACGCAGCTGGCGCCAATCGTCGCTCAGATCGAAAAGCGGCTCAACGACGTGCGCAAGGCTGACCCGGGTTACGGCATTGCGGTGACCGGACTCGCGGTGATCGCCGCGCGCAACAGCGCCGACATGATCAACAAGCTCAACCGCGCGCTGACCATAGAATTCGCCTTCATCGCCGCCTTTATCGGCTTCGCGTTCCGCTCGGCCCGCATCGGCCTCGCCTGTCTGCCGTCGGGAATCTTCCCGGTCATCGCCGGCGGCTCGCTCCTGAGTTTCTTCGGCTTCGGCCTGCAATTCTCCAGCATCGTCGCGCTTTTCGTCTCGTTCGGCTTGAGCCTGAGCGCGTCCATCCACTTCCTCAACCGCATGACGCAAGAAAGACGGAGCAACGAGGATCCGGCGATCGCCGTCGAGCGGGCGACGGTGCTCATGGGGCCCGCGCTCATCCTCACCGCTCTCGTGCTCGCCTGCGGGCTCGCGGCGCTCGTCTTCTCAAATCTCCCGACGCTTCGTCTGTTCGGCTGGTTGGGGGCGTTTGCTATGCTCGCGGCGCTCGTCGCCGATCTCCTGATCCTGAGGCCCTTCGTCACCTTCCTTCTGCGGCTAGGCCGCCGTACGATGCCGCTCGGAGGCGGCGCCAATTGACTGACCCAAAATGTCCGAAATAGGGAGAGCGACAATGTCTTTCGTGTCCTGGTTTCAAGCGCCGCCGATGAAGGCATTGGGCCTCGCGGCGGCGATCGTCCTTTCCGCGCCGAAGCCCGCCGCTTTGGCGGCAAGCCCCTTTGAACGGTTCCTGGGCGTTTGGACGGGCGGCGGCCAGATCGTCGGATCGAACGGACGTCGGGAGTCGATGCGGTGCCGAGCCGAATATTCGGAGGCGAAGGACGGCGCGGCGCTCAATCAGTCGATCGTCTGCGCCAGCGAGAGCTTCAAGTTCGACATTAAGAGCTACGCCGAAATCTCCGGGGAATCAGTCCAGGGGAACTGGCGGGAAGCCAGCCGCGACGTGTCCGGCCACATGTCCGGCCGCATCTCCGAGGGTCAATTCGTGGGCGAGTTCAGCGCCCCCACTTTCAGCGCCGGCATTTCGCTGACCTCCAACGGCCGGACGCAAAGCGTGAGCATCCGGCCGCGCGGCGGGGATATTTCCGACGTCCGCATCGAACTCAAGCGACACGGTTGACGAAGCGAAGCATGAAGCCGCTGGCTCAAGGAGCGGCGGTCGCCACAGGAAGTGTATCGTAATGCCCGGACACAGCCCCCAAGCCCTCCCCGAGGAGAAGGAGGAAGCCGACTGCGCAGACAAACAATCCGATCCAACCGACCACATCAGCGGCGAGAGGCAAAAATTCGACGGCGTGCGAACTCCGAGAGTCGTCGCCGTAAGCGGTACGATCTTTGAGGCTGGCCATGAATCGCCTCCATGAATGATCGAAACGCCGGTCGGGCGTTAACACTAACCATATTGTTCGGAAGATCGCAGTGACGCGCGTCACAGGGCGGCCGCCCGCAAAACGGAGGTGCTCCCCTCGCGCCGGGAATTACGGTGATGCTCGCATTTTTCCCAAAGTAAAATTCCCCGGGCGTGCTCGGCGACGGGAAACGGAGCAGTTTGGCGGAGCCCGCGCCCTTCTTCGACTCTAAAATCCTGGTACGACGGGTTCGGCTCCCCAGGTCGTCATCCTAAGCCACCTCGCCAATCCGCAAATTCCAGCATGCGATCCGCGTGGTCGTGAGGATCCCGGAGCGCGTCCACGGATCGGCCGCCAGATCCCGCTCGATCTCGTCCTGATCCTTGGCCCGGAATATGAGCAACACGTCATCGCCCCCGTCAAGCGGTCCACCGAGGCGCGCCACGCCTTTGGCCTCCAGCGCATTCATGAAGACTCGGTGCGCTTCCCACTTGGGCTGCGCTTCGAGCGGCTTTTCGCGATCGTAGGGCGGTCCGTACCGGCGGATGACCATGAAAAGGCGATGTGAGCTTGACATCGGCGGCGCCTCGCGGGTTGTCGCTTTCGGTGCTTATACTTCTCCCGCAAAGGGCGTTGAAGGACCTGGGCGCCAATTCGTGGCGGTTGTGGAAACAGCGGCGGCGTTCAGTCAGGAGCGTGACCGGCGCGACGCGGAGGGAACATGCCCTTGAGACGCATCGGCGTGGCGATCGTCGGAATCGTCGCCCTCTTCGCGCTCGGGCGGATCGGCAGCGTCGTGGTCGATTGGGCCTGGTTCTCGTCGATCGGCTACGTCGGCGTCTTCTGGACGGCTTTGGCCACGAAAGCCGCTCTCTTCGTGGTTGCCTTTGCCGTCTCGACCCTCATTCTCTGGGCGAACGCAACCTTGGCGCTTCGGTTTGCGTCAGGGCCGGGAGCGCGGCTTCCGGCAGTCTTCAATCCAAGCTTCGCGACCTTTCAGGCGTCGTCGGGGCCATGGGCGGGGTCGTACGGGCTTCAGCCTTCGCCGCGGGTGTGGCGTTTCATCATATGGGCGGTTGCGATCATCCTTGGACTGCTCATCGCTTTGGGCGAGACCGGCAGATGGGATCTCATCCTTCGGTTCATCTATCAGGCGCCCTACGGTCGGGGCGATCCGCTGTTCGACAAGGACATCGGTTTCTACCTCTTCTCGCTGCCGGTCTACGTCGCAGTCAAGAACTTGCTGCTGTGGATCCTCCTGCTGGCCGCGCTCATGGCCGGCTCGATTTATTTCCTGCACGACGACATCAGTCTGGATACTCAGCCCTGGAACGTTTCACCCGCGGCCATCGCCCATGGCTCCGCGCTGCTCGGCCTCTTTTTCGCGACTAAGGCCTGGTCTTACGCTCTGGATCGCTACCTCCTGGTCTACAACGACAACGGCGTCGTCGTCGGCGCCGGCTACACCGATGTTCATATCGAGCTGCCGGCGCTCTGGCTGCTCATCGTCCTCGCCGTTGTAGCCGCCGTTGGCGCCTTCGCCAACGTCCGGCTGCGTACGGTCCGTCTCGTCGTCGCAGCGGCTTTGCTGGTGTTCGGCGGCTCGCTTGTCTTTGCCGAAGCAGTCCCTGCGCTGTTCGAGCGCTTCTATGTCAAGCCGAACGAGCTGCAGTTGGAGACGCCATACCTTCAACGCAACATCGCTCTCACGCGGGAAGCCTACAACCTGGGTGAGATCACGGTGAAACCATTCCCCGCGGAACAGGATCTCACCTTTCAGTCGCTCGAGGACGATAGCGGGACTGTTAAGAACATCCGGCTATGGGACTGGCGGCCGCTGCTCGACACCTACGCGCAACTGCAGGAGATCCGCACCTACTACCGGTTCCTCGACGTCGATGTCGATCGCTACCATCTCGACGGCTCCTATCAGCAGGTCATGCTCTCGCCGCGCGAGCTTTACCCCTCGCTGCTGTCGGCCAACGCCCAAACCTGGGTCAACTTGCATCTCCTGTTCACCCATGGCGCCGGAGTGGTGATGTCCCCGGTCACCCAGAAGTCCGCCGAGGGCTTGCCTTTCTTCTACCTGAAGGACATCCCGCCGGTGGCGACCGGCGGTCCGCCGATAACCGAGCCGCGGATCTATTTCGGACAGAGCGCCGCCGGCTATGTGATCGTCAAAGGCGCCACGCCGGAGTTTGACTATCCCAAGGGAACGGACAACGCCTATACGCGTTACAACGGCGCGGACGGCATCCCGATCGGCGGGATCGCCTGGAGATCCCTGTTCGCGTGGTATTTCGGCGACGTGAACATCCTGCTCAGCGGCTACATCGCCGGCGAGAGCAAGATCATGCTTCATCGAAACATCAAGGATCGCGTGGAGACGATCGCGCCGTTTCTGCAACTCGACCGCGACCCCTATATGGCGGTCAGCGAAGGGCGACTCTACTGGATTCAGGACGCCTACGCCACGAGCGCCTGGTTCCCCTACGCCAAGCCGGAACCCGGCAGCGGCGACATCAACTACATTCGCAATTCAGTAAAGATCGTCATCGACGCCTATAACGGGACGGTCACATTCTATGTCACGGATGCGGCCGATCCAATCGTCGCGACATACCGTCGGATCTTCCCGTCGCTGTTCCAGCCGTTCGGCGCCGTGCCGCCGGATCTGCAAGCTCACATTCGCTACCCCGAGGACCTTTTCTATATTCAAGCTCTCCAGTACCGCGCCTATCACATGGACGCGCCCGAGGTCTTCTACAATCGAGAGGACCTTTGGCAATTTCCTCGCGAGCCGACCGGTCCCGATGAGGTCAATGGCGGCGAGACCAGGATGGCGCCGTACTACATCATGATGCGCTTGCCCGGCGAACCGCGCACCGAGTTCTTCCTCATGCTGCCGATGACGCCGAGCCAGCGGGAGAACATGATCGCCTGGCTGGCCGCGCGCTGCGACCTGCCCGAATACGGCAAGCTCATCGTCTATGAGTTCCCGAAGGAAAAGCTGGTTTACGGGCCCTTCCAGATCGAGGCGCGCATCAACCAGAACACCGAGATCTCGCAGCAGATCTCGCTCTGGAACCAAATGGGCTCGCGGGTCATTCGCGGCAATCTGCTCGTCGTGCCGATCGGCAATTCGATCCTCTACGTGTCGCCGCTCTATCTTCGCGCCCAGTCTGGTCAGCTTCCGGAACTGAAGCGGGTGATTGCGGCCTACGGCGAGCGGGTGGTGATGGAGGAGACGCTGCCCGCGGCGCTGGCCGCATTGTTCAAGCAATCCGCCCCGGTTGCGGGCTTGCCGTCTGCGGCGGGTTCGTCGCCTTCAGGCGCAGCGGAGGAACGAGCCCGGCAGGCGCTTGCGGACTATGAAAGGGCTATCGATCGGCTAAAAGCTGGAGACTGGGCCGGTTTCGGCGCAGAACTCGACGCGCTGCGCCCGCTGCTCGAGGAGCTAAGCCGACAACCGGCTGCACACTAGGGTCAAAGCCCAATCAGCTTTCCGAGATCTTGGCACAGTTGACTGACCAAGCGGAACGCGCAAACATTCATAGTGCCGACGCAAAAGAGTGTTAAGTACTCCGAACGAATCGGGTCGCCTCGATCTGGGAGGCAGTCATGAAGACGGTTGCCGCTCTTGCTTGTGTTCTCGTTGCAACCGGCTTGATGGCGGCTACCGCGAACGCGGGCTCCATAACCGTTCTCAATCCTTCATTCGAAATTCCGCCCGCGGGCGGATACCCGTTGACCGGGGGGTGCGATGGCGTACCGGGATGCATGTATTCCGAGACGGCGATTCCTGACTGGGTGAATGCGCAAATTAGCGGCCAATGGCAGCCGGGATCCACCCCCAGCCCCTTCTTCTTCAATTCCTTGCCCGACGGTCCGACGGTCGGTTACACGAACGGCCCCAATATCAGCCAGACCGTCTCAGCCGCTGCCGTACCCGGCGACACCTACACCCTCACGGTCGACGTCGGCTACCGAAAGGACTTGGTCAGCCAGCCGTACGTCGAGCTCGTCGTCGGCAGCAACTCGGCTTTTGCGACGCCGGCGACGACTCCGGTGGAACAAAGCGGCGACTGGTATCTCTACACGGCTGTCTATAAGGCGACCGCGGCCAACGCGGGCCAGCCAATCACGATCATCCTCGGACTCACACCCGGGATATCCAACGGTCAAGCCGATTTCGACGCAGTCGCGCTATCCGGAAGCGTCCCTGAGCCGGCGACTTGGGCGATGCTGATCCTCGGCGGATTCGGCCTTGCGGCCGTTGCCCGGCTTCATCGCGCGAGAAAGGGGAGACTAGATCAACGCTTCGCGCTGGCCCCGGCGCGCTCAGCATAGACCCTGGCGCCGTCGCCGAGGATCAGCCGCTCGGCTCGCTGTTAGGCTTCACGCCTTCGGCGTCGACGCTTACGAATTCGGCTGCGGAACATATTTGTCCGCGTCGCAGCAGGTCATCATTCGGCGACGACGAAATTGGAAGCGCTTGGGGGTAATGCGTGCTTGCGCCTCGGCCCACACAACCAAAGGGGAGACTGGCTAGGCGGCCGGCCCAACTTCGTCGTCGTCGATAGGCTATCCACTTTAGCGAAGCAGTGCAACCCATAGGTTGCGCTCACGCCCGCTCGGTTTGAACGCACCGTCGCGCTGCGCCTCGCCGCGTGGGCGATAAACCCGCTCCCGCTTTCACGCGCCGTCGACCCGCCGGCCGCAAATGGCGCCGCAAACGATTGAAAAGCCTCGATTCGCGCCCGGAACTGGCACCCGCCGCCGTCCGTGCTTTGCAGCGCGCGCTTCGCCCACGTATATCAGCGCCGCTCAAAAAGCCGTTTTGGAGGATTGATTGAAACGCTTCGCGTTCGCCGCGATCATTGCGCTGCTTTGCGGCTCCGCCGTCGCCGACACGGTCCAGAAGGTCGCGCCGCAAGGCCCGGCCGAGGTACGTCTCTCCTTCGCGCCGGTCGTCAAGAAAGTCGCCCCCGCGGTCGTCAACGTCTATGCGTCGCGGGTCGAGACGATGCCGCACAATCCTTTGTTCGACGATCCGATTTTCCAGCGGTTCTTCGGCGGTGGCGGGGGGGAGGGCCAGCGGGTGCAGAAGGCCCTCGGGTCCGGAGTGATCGTCGATCCATCGGGTTTGGTCGTGACCAACTATCACGTGGTCGAAAACATGACGGACGTGCGGGTCGCGCTGGCCGACAAGCGCGAGTTCGACGCCGAGATTGCGCTGCGTGATCCGCGCACCGACCTTGCGGTCCTGCGCATCAAGGGAGGTGAGAATTTCCCGACGCTCGGGCTCGGTGATTCGGACGCGCTCGAGGTCGGCGATTTCGTTATCGCGATCGGCGATCCGTTCGGCGTCGGCCAGACGGTGACCCAAGGCATCGTTTCGGCGCTCGCGCGCACCCAGATCGGGGCCAGCGACTACGGCTTTTTCATCCAGACGGACGCTGCGATCAATCCCGGCAATTCGGGCGGGGCGCTGGTCGATCTCGACGGCAGGCTCGTCGGCATCAATTCGATGATCTATTCGCGGTCCGGCGGCAGCATGGGCCTCGGCTTCGCCATTCCGGCCAACATGGTCAGGGGCGTGGTCGAAGCGGCGCTGCACGGGGGCAAGACCGTCAAGCGGCCATGGCTCGGGGCGACGCTGCAGAACGTGTCGAAGGACATCGCCGAAAACCTTGGGCTTCAACGCCCGACCGGCGCGCTGGTCGTCGACGTCGCCGAGCAGGGACCCGCGGCAGCCGCGGGCCTGAGGCGCGGCGACGTGATCTCGGCCATTGACAATCAGAGCGTCGATGACGCCGAGAGCGTTGGATTCCGGCTTGGCGTCAAGCCGCTCGGGGGCGCGGCGAAAGTGACTGTCATGCGCAACGGTCGAACGCTCGATCTGCCGCTGAAGCTCGCCTCGGCGCCGGAAGTCCCGCCGCGCGATACGCTGACCATTCGCGCTGCATCTCCCTTCGAAGGCGCGCAGGTGATGAATCTGTCGCCGGCGGTGATGGAGGAACTGTCGCTCGAGGGCGCGCTCGAAGGCGTCGTCGTCGCGGCGGTAGGCGACGGGTCGACCGCCGCGCAGGTGGGGGTGCAGAAAGGCGATGTTGTCGTCGCAGTCAACGGACAAACGATCGCGACGACCCGCGACCTCGAAAAGGCCTGTTCGGAGCGGTCGCGCTGGTGGGACCTGACGATCCGGCGCGGCGGTCAAACGATCCGCACCCGGCTCGGGGGCTAGGCTACTCCCGTCCAAAAAAGAAGCAGGGCGCCGAAGAAGAAGCGTCCTGCCGAGTTTCGCGAGCGGGGAGGACCGTCGCGAGTTCACGCCGCCTTGCGCGCGGCGGATCGGGGTTTGATTCGCGCGAGCCGCCGCCGAATCGAGGCCCAGAGGCTCCGCATTTCCTCAGCCGCGGCGCCGTTGGGATTGAGTTCAGTGACGCCCCAGCCGTGCCGGACCGCTTCCTGATAGTCGACCCGAGCGAGGATGAGCGGCGAGATGAGGCCGCCCATTTCCTCAAGCGTCTCCACACCATCCTGGACCCGCGCCGTCTGTTGGGCGGGAGGGCATTGATTGAGCAGGAAAACGAAGTCGCCGCCGATGTCCTTCAAGGCGGCTCGCGTCCTGGCGCTCGCCCACAGATCGAACATGCTCGGGCGCGAGGGGATGATGTTGAGGTCAGCGACCACCATCGCGGCCGCCGAAGCCGGGCCCTCGGCTCCCGGCGTGTCAATGATTGCGAGCGTGAAACCCTTTGCCTTCAGTTGAGCCAGAAGGGCCGGAAGCCGCGCGGCGCCCGAAGCGACGACTTCGATGTCGCGGGTTTCGCGCGTCTTGGCCCAGTTCGTCAGCGACCCTTGCGGGTCGGTGTCGATGACGCAGACTGTTTCTTTCATTTCCTGCGCCGCTACCGCCAGCGACGAAGCCAATGTGCTTTTCCCGGACCCACCCTTCTGGGTCACAAACGCAACGGTTCGCATGATTGTTTTCGGCTCGAGTTTCTTTGCGCGCCCAGGTTTTGCGGTTCGCAATCGTGGGCAGGGTTAACGAACCCTTACGAGATGAGGGTGATTTGGTTAACAGGGCGTTACGGAATTGACGCCGTTCGCGGAATTGTCACAAAACGACATAAATCTTTGAGATTCCCGGGAGAGCGGGCGAGTAACGGCATTCCGCGGCAGGTTCGCGGGGTCGCAATTTCAGCCGGTCAGTCGCCGTCGAGCGGGGCGACGCCCTTCGGCTTGCCGGCGGTGGTGACCATAATTTTCTCGATCCGCATCTCGGCGTTCTTGAGCAAGTCGTCGCAATGGGCCTTCAGAGCCTCGCCGCGCTCGTAAAGCTTGATCGAATCGTCCAGGGACACGGCGCCTTTTTCGAGCTGGTCAACGATTTGCTCAAGCTCCGCAAGCGCCGTCTCGAACGGCATCTCTGCAATCTCCGGCTTCGATTCCGTCACGCGTTTCTCCTGGCCGCGAAGCGCGGAAGAAGACTCATTCCGGCAGCGCGGAAACGAGGTAGAGGGTCCTCAGCGTGTCGCTCGGCTGCATTTGCGCGCCGAACGTGTTGGCGAAGACGGTCGCGATCTCACCGGATTTGTAAATGCGGCTCAGGGCGCGGTCCACCGCAAGGCGAAAGTCGCTATCGCCGCGCGGCAGCGCGAGCGCATAGGGCTCAAGAGAGAAATAGTTGTTGGCGAGGCGCAGCTTGTCGGCCTCCCCGCTCTTGGAGGCAAGGAAGGCGAGAATCGCCCGGTCGGCGAAGTAGGCGGCGACGGCCCCTTCGTTTAGCATCTTCAGGCCGTCTTCATGGGTTTTGGCCGAAATGACCTCGGCCGCAATGTTGGCGCTGGCGAGCGTATCGCGCAGGCTCTGCTCGGTGGTGGTGCCAGCGAGGACGCCGACCTTCTTGCCGGCCAACGCGCCAAAGTCGGCCGGTCCTTCCCCGCGAACGAGCAGACTCGCGCCGTCGACGAAAGTCGCGATTGAGAAGTCGACATGCTCCCGGCGCGACAGCGTGTCGGACGTAGGCTCGCACAGAAGGTCCGCTTTGCCGGCTTCGATCGCTTCGAACCTGTCCGCCGCGGTGACGGGGACGTAGACGACGCTCAGTTCCGCGAGATTAAGCTGGGCCCCCAGGTTTCTCGCGACTGCCCGGCAGAGGTCGACGATGAATCCGGCGGGCTGGCCGTTGGCGTCCTTGAACGAGAATGGCGCGGCGTCATCGCGAACCGCGAGGCGAATCGTCTTGTCCTGGCGCAGTTTCTCGATGGTTCCCGCCGCAGCCGATGCGAGACCGAGCGCTACAAGAGCCGCAAGTGTGGGCGCGATCCGCAGATATCGAAAGAGTGACGAAGCCATCCGTTTCCCCCTCGCAAGCGCCTCCGGCGCCTGCTGGCTGCCGTCCTTATCAGACTTCGGCCTGCAAGCCAAAGCGCGGACTTCATCAGACCGGCAACATGGTCGCTTTCTTGATCGTGCGCAGGGTCAGCATCGACTGGACGCGCGAGACGCGCGGCTTTTGCTCAGTCGATCTCCACGCGCATGAACATTCGACAATCCGGCAATTTCGCGCAACATTCAGCCAAGGGACGCCAATCAGGGTCAAATTCGGCGGCAAATTGATTCGAACACGTTGGCCGATTGCGCACGCAGGCTAAGGAGGCGCATCCATGCTCGTTGGCGTTCCGAAGGAGATCAAGGACAACGAATTCCGTGTCGGCATGACGCCGGCGGCGGTCGCCGAACTCGTCCATCACGGCCAAAGCGCTGTCGTCGAGAAAGGGGCCGGTGTCGGATCGGGATCGCCGGACGAGGAATATGCGCGCGCCGGCGCCGAGCTGGTCGACGGGCCCGCCGAAATCTTCGCCCGCGCGGACATGATCGTGAAGGTGAAGGAGCCGCTGGCGCAGGAGCGCAAGCTCCTGCGGCGGGGGCAGATCCTGTTCACCTATCTTCATCTCGCGCCCGATCTCCCGCAGACCCAGGACCTCATCGCCTCGGGCGCCACTTGCATCGCCTACGAGACCGTGACCGACCCGCAAGGGCATCTGCCGCTCCTGACGCCGATGTCCGAGGTCGCGGGCCGCCTGGCGCCGCAGGTCGGGGCGCATTCGCTCGAAAAGGCGCAGGGCGGGCGCGGTGTGCTGCTCGGCGGCGTGCCCGGGGTCGCGGCCGCCAACGTGCTCATTCTCGGCGGCGGCGTTTCGGGAACCCACGCCGCAACGATCGCAGTCGGCATGGGCGCCTCCGTCACCGTGGTCGACCGGTCGCACGAGGCCTTGCGCCGGCTCTCGGCCCAGTTCGGCTCGGCTCTGCGCACCGTCTATTCGACCCGCGCCTCGATCGCCGATCTCGTCCGGCACGTCGATCTCGTCATTGGCGCGGTGCTGCTGCCAGGCGCCGCGGCCCCGAAGCTCATCACGCGGGCGATGCTGGCGACGATGCGACCCGGCGCCGTCATCGTCGACGTCGCCATCGACCAGGGCGGCTGCTGCGAAACCTCGAGGCCGACGACCCATTCGGACCCGACCTATGTCGTCGACGGCATCGTGCACTATTGCGTCGCCAACATGCCGGGCGCGGTCGCCCGGACCTCGACCTTCGCCCTGAACCACGCGACTTTGCCCTTCACCCTCGCGCTCGCCGACAAGGGGTGGCGCAAGGCGATGCAGGACGATCCCCACCTGCGCGCGGGCCTCAACGTGCACGATGGCTTGGTGACCTGCGAACCCGTCGCGGCGGCGCATGGGCTCAAGTGGGTCAGCGTGGAAAGCCTGCTCGGCTAATCGAGAGCGAGAGCGGCGTCGTCCGTCCCCTATGGCCGGTCGCCGTGCCCGTTGAGCGCGCCCGGCGCCCAGTTCACGCCGTCGCGCATCGCGTAGAAGATATGGTTGCCGATCCGGTCGACCTTGCGCAGGTACCCGATCCAGAATGGCGAGACGTAATTGGCGTGGTAGTTGACCGCCTCGCTGACGCCCGCGTTGTAGTTCGACCCGCTGACCACTTCTTGCGCGATGCGGGTCGCCACCGCCCACGGGCCGGGCTCCTCGATCCGGAGCGACCTGCCTTCGCAGGCGAAGGAGAACTGGCAGGCGAACGGCCGGTTGCGGTCCTGATAGACAACGCCGCAGACGGTCGTCGGATAGATGCCGCTTCGCACGCGGTTCAACACCACCTGCGCCACCGCCGCCTGGCCCTGCTCAGGCTCGCCGCGCGACTCGAAGTAGATCGCCTCGGCGAGGCAACGCATCTGGCGGGCGCCGTCCTTGGGATCGATGAGCGCAGCGTAGTTCGGCTGGCCGCCGTCGCCCAGGGACTTCGCCGCGACGGTCGTCTGCGCCTGGGAGGGATCGACTTCGACGACTACGAGCACGCCGTCGCTCGGCGTCGGCGTCGACGAATTGAGCGCCATGTCGAGCGGCAGCGCGGGGGTCGCGCCATCGCTGAAGCTCGGGCCTTCGGCGCTGGCGGCGCCGTCGCCGGGCCGCGCGGGGCTCATCGTGCGGCCGCCGTCGAATCCGGCGTCGCGCGGATCCTGAGCATAGGGCGGGCCGCGCTCGAGCGCGTCGGGACCGGCGGCGTCCGGGCCGCGCCGTGCGCGCGCGTCGAAGCCGGGGCGAAGGCCGAACAAGGGATCGCCCTTGCCGCGCCGGTCGACGGCTGGCAGCGGCGAGGCGGGATCCTTCAGCGTGCGGTTCGGCTCGATCTCGTCGGCGCCGGCCAGGTCGTCCGGACCGCCAACCGCCAAGCGCGCCGCGACAATCGGCGTCGGCACGCCGTCCTCGTCGACCGCCCGGATTTGATGGGAGAGTGCAATGGCCTTGCGGACCGGATCGCTGGCCTCGAGAAGCGCGTTGCGGTCGGCGACGTTGCCATACTGCGCGGGCTCCTGACCGGCCTCGGCGGTGATCGAGAGGAGGACGCCGACCGCGATGCACCAGGGCGCGGCGACCGATCCGGCCCAACCTAGACGCGAGCGACCCATACGGCTTCCACGCGATGTTACCGGTTCCCGACGGCATGGCGCTGGGACGCAAGCCCCGGGCAATGTGAAGGGTTCTGTTTATGGGCGCTTAAGGTTGCGGGCGGGTTACCAGGCGTGACCGCCGTCCGTCCCGGTTTGGAGCAGCGGGGCCGACGCGGCGAGGGTAAGGCGCCGCCGCCTAAAGGCGCGCGCCCTCTGCGCCACGCGGACGGCCACGCAAGGTTGACCGTCAGTCGACCGTATATCCCAGCCGCCGAATCGCCGGCTCCAGGATCGGGATCACCGGCTGGAGCTCATCCGTCGAGCGGTTCAGGCGAATACATCACCCAAGCCAGAGCCTTAGCTCAGACCGTCTCGGTCGTATGAAAAATGAAGGGATGGCCAAGTTGGTTTGACCGGGGTACCATGCCCAACCCCTTCAAGGTGTCCTGTGATTTGAGGCGTCGCCGCCCGAAGTCAGTCTGCAACATCGGAGACCCAGTATGCCCGCCGCACCTGTCATTTTGTCGGCCTCTCCGGACAGCGGGCCGACTTCCGCTTTGACGACGACTTCGAACCAGCTGACCCTGGTCGGCACGGCGGCGTCGGGCGATACGATCACGGTCTATGACGGGTTGACCGACCTGGGGACGGCGGCGACGAAC
>JAFAHO010000137.1 GCA_019237205.1 Hyphomicrobiales bacterium | reverse complement strand
AGACGCGCTAGCTTGAGGTGCTAGTTCTTTAACCGGAGTGGAGGTTCGAGTCCTCTTGACCGCACCAGTTCAATCCTAAGCGCGCGTCTTGAGCGCGGTTGGGGAAGGCGCGGGAGGTTTGCGCGGGGGCGGTTCGCGCCACACGTCGCTGCCGAGCCAGATCGTCTGCATTTCTTCATCGCCGCGGCCGGTCAGGCGAATGTAGTCGAATCCGGCCCAGACCCATCCGCGGCTGATTGCATAGTCCAGAGCTGCCTCGAAATCGTACGGCCGCCCCATGTTGCGCGCCAAGAACGTTGACTGGACTTCGTCCCGCCGCAGGCTTTGCAGCGGGCGCAGGTTCCGCCCGCCCAGGATCGAAAGGAGCGCGCGAGCATAGTCCTCGTCTGCGGGCAGAGTGGGCATTGTCCTAACCTCCCTGAGCGCGCCGGCGAGACCAGCGTCTTTATCTCCGGAGGGCGGCAGGGCTCCGAAGACCGCCTTAAGCCGCGCGCTGGATCTTCGGATTGACGTTCAGATCGCCGCCGAACCCCAAATCCAATTCCAGACCATCAGGCAGCATAATGACGGATTGAGGGCGGCGTTGACACTCGTACATCGCAAAGCGGATCGCCTCGGTCCGGTTTCCGAACAATCCGCCGCAGATTGAGTGAGCGTCCCTGACAACCCATTGCCCAAGCCGGTTCTGTCCGATGAAGAGGCATGACGAGCCGGCGGCGCCCGCCGCTTTGATATCCTGCTGAAGCACGGTTTTTCCTCGATTTTTCGCGGAAAGGCGCCCGTTTGCGGGCGCCCGCGAGTGGCCGCATCTTCGCATGCGCCCTCGTTCAGATGGGCCCTCGGCCCTTCGCCGTACTCCGCATCAGTGCGGCAGAATCCCCACCAGAACTTGCGCCGAAAGCCCGAAGAGAAGCGCGATAACCAGCATCGCCCCGAGGCGGGCGTATAGCTCGGACGGCCTGGGAGGCGCGTAGGAGCCTGAAGCGGAAAGGTCCGCGTCAATTTGATGATGATCGACGCCGGCTATTGGGATCGCGTCCCGTGGGACATTTGGCATGGATGAACTCCACTTCTCCACTGTGGGCGAATATGGATGGCCGGGGGTAAGGGATCGAGAGGAAATGAGCCCCAGGATTGTAAGGCGCGCGTAAAATCATGAGCCAACGCCGGCGCGCTCGACTTCATCCGCCGGCTATGCGTAAATCCTTTCGGGATGATGGAACGACGGCCGAGGGCGCGAGCAGAAGCGGCTCGAGGCCGATCCCCCGCAAGGCCAGGCGGGAAACGCCCGTCGAAAGGAAAAGGGGCAGTCATGCTCGATTCTCTCGGACAGGTTCTTCCCCACGCGGCTCGCGCCTTCGGCGACCGGACTGCGCTCGTGATCGACGGACGGACGTTCAGCTTTCGCGAGCTCGACGAATTGTCGAGCGCGCTTGCGGCGAGTCTCGTCAGGCTTGGCGTCAAGCCGGGCGACCGGGTGACGCTCTATGCGCCGAATTCCTGGGAGTGGATCGTCAGCTACTACGGGGCGCTGAAGACGGGCGCCGTGATCAATCCGATTAACGTGATGCTGACACCCGCCGAGGTCGCCTATGTGACGCAAGACTGCGGGGCGAGCGCGCTGATCGGCAGTCCTGACAAGATCAAGGCGGCGCTCGAAAGCGGCGTGACAGGCCTGACGCCGATTGCGTTCGGCGATCAGTCCGTCGCGGGCGCAACGCTCTTCAACGAACTGATCGCCAAGCGGCAGAGCTTCGAACCTTTCGCGGTCAAGCCCGAGGCGCTGTCGACCATCGGCTACACATCGGGCACGACCGGCCATCCGAAAGGCGCCATGCAATCGCACCGGGCCGTGATCCTCAACGGAGCCATGGCGGCGCAACTGCATTTGAAGACGCCGCACGACACAGTCGTTTCGGCGCTTCCCTGCCCGCACGTCTACGGCAACGTCGTCTGCAACGGCGCCCTGATGTACGGCCTCGAGCTGGTGCTACATTCCCGCTTCGACGCCGGCGAGATTTTAACCAGCATCGAGACCCACAAAGCCACGATGTTCGAGGGCGTGCCGACGATGTACATGTACATGCTCGTCCACCCCGACTTCGACCGGTTCGACCTGTCCTCGCTTGCCCGCTGCACCGTCGGCGGGCAGACCATGCCGGTCGCCAAGATGCAGGAGGTCGAGCGGCGCTTCGCCTGCCCGCTGATCGAATTGTGGGGCATGACGGAGCTCGCCGGGCTCGGCACGACCTTCCCGTCGAATGGCCCGCACAAGCTCGGCTCGATCGGCGTCGCCCTCCCCCATACCGAGGCCCGCATCGCCGACACCGGAGACCCGGCGAGGACCATGCCGCGTGGGGATGTGGGCGAATTGATGATCCGCGGGCCCATCGTCATGCAGGGCTATTGGGGAAACGAGAAGGCGACGCGCGAGGCGATAGAGCCCGACGGCTGGCTCCATACCGGCGATCTCGCGACCATGGACGAGGATGGCGCGGTCTTCATCGTCGATCGCAAGAAGGACATGATCAATACCGGCGGCTTCAAGGTTTTCCCGGCCGAGATCGAGCGGGTGATCGCCGCGCACCCGTCCGTCGCGATGGTGGCGGTCGGCGGCCAGCCGGACGAACTCAAGGGCGAAATCGCCAAGGCCTATGTGGTCCTGAAGCCCGGCGCGGCGCCCGACGCCGAAGGCATTCTGGCGCTCTGCCGCGCCGAGCTCGCCGCCTACAAGGCGCCCCGCGCCATCCAGTTCGTCGCCGATCTGCCGAAGACGTCGACCGGCAAGATCATGCGCCGCGAGCTACGCAAGCTGGACGGGTGAGCGCTTCCCTTCTGCGGACCCGCTTTCCGATCGAGCCGAACAGCGACCGGCGGCGAATCCGATAGCGCAGGGTCGTTTCAAGTTTGCTCAGACCCGTCATTGCGAGCGTAGCGAGGCAATCCAGGAGAACGTGGGGCGCTACAGCCCGTGGATTGCTTAGTCGCGATAGCCCGTCCAAAGACGGGCGTCTTTCGACGCCCTATGGCTCCTCGCAATGCGCGTCGCGCGGCCGCAATGTAGAACTCGACAATTGATGCGTGCCCGGCCTTGTCGATAAGATCGCCTCGCTTTGGACTTAGGAGGCGCAACGATGTCGGCCTGGTTCTCCTGCTCGTATATGGCTCGCCGTGGTGTCGCGGCCGGCCGTGTCGGCAAGAAGCATCATCTGACGGAAGCCAAACAGGGCTCCTATCAATATGTTTACGGGCCGTACGCGGCGCCCGTCCTCACAATCGCCCCGGGCGACGTCGTCGTCGCCGAGACGCTCGACGCATTCGGCGGGGCGATAAAGTCGGTCGACGACCGGCCGTCGCAGAAGCTCAAGTTCCCGTTCGTCAATCCTCAGAACGGGCCGATCGCCGTCGAGGGCGCGGAAAAGGGTGACGTCTTGTGCGTTCGCATCGATGCAATCGCGCCCCGCGGGCCGCAGCCAGTGGGGACTTCCGCCCTCATCCCCGAATTCGGGGGCCTCGTCGGCAACGCCGGCACGCCCATGCTTAACCCGCCGCTGCCGGAGCGGGTGATGAAATATCACGTGACCGAAAGCGGCGTTCGCTTCAACGACAAGATCGTTCTGCCGTTCGAGCCCTTCATCGGCACGCTCGGCGTCAGCCCTCAGATCGAAGCGGTGCTGTCGTTGCAGCCGGACTATTGGGGCGGCAACATGGACCTGCCCGACGTCGCCCCAGGCGCGATCGCCTATTTCCCGGTGCAAACGAAGGGGGCCAATCTCTTTCTCGGCGATTGCCATGGCCGGCAGGGCGACGGTGAGCTCTGCGGCGTGGCCGTCGAGATCCCGTCGACAACCACCATACACGTCGATCTCATCAAGTCCTGGGCGATCGTCTGGCCGCGGCTTGAGAACGAGCGGTTCATCATGACGATCGGCTCCGCCCGTCCCATGGAGGACGCAGCGCGGATCGCCTATCGCGAACTGATCCGGTGGCTCGTGGCCGACTACGGTTTCGATGAGCTCGAAGCCTATTTTCTGCTGACGCAGGCAGGCCGGATGCGCGTCGGCAACATGGTCGATCCCAAATACACATTGGGCGCCTCGATTCTCAAAGACTATCTGCCGTCAAAGTGAGCCCAAAAGGAGGGAAAAATGGATCTTGGATTGAAGGGCCTGCGCGCGGTCGTGACCGGCGGCACCAAAGGCATCGGGCGCGCCGCGGCGGACATTTTCGCTGAGGAGGGAGCAAGCGTCGCAGTCTGCTCCCGCAACGCGGACGAGATGAAAGCCGCGGTCAGGACGCTCAAGGCCAAGGGCGTGAACGCCTTCGGCGCCAAGCTCGACGTGGCCGACAAGGCGGCGCTCCAGAAATACATCGCCGACAGCGCGGCGGCGCTAGGCGGAATCGACATTCTGGTCGCCAATGTCTCCGCGCTCGCGGTGCAGGACGACGAAGAATCGTGGAGCAAGACCTTCGACGTCGACATGATGCACACCGTGCTGTCGGTCAATGCTGCCCTGCCGTTTCTCGAAAAATCAAAACATCCCTCGATCGTCATCATTTCCTCGGTCTCGGGGCGCGAGGTCGATTTCACCGGGCCGGCTTACGGCGCCATGAAGGCGGCGCTCATTCATTACGCGCAGAGACTCGCCTATCAGCACGCGGCGAAGATGATCCGGGTGAATGCGGTTTCGCCGGGCAACACTTATTTCGACGGCGGCGTCTGGCAAAACGCCGAAAAGAACCTGCCCGACCTCTTTAAGCACCAGCTGTCGTTGAACCCAACGGGGCGGATGGCCAAGCCAGAGGAGATTGGCCGCGGCATCGTCTTTCTCGCCAGCCCGGCTTCGAGCTTTACGACCGGGACCAATCTGGTGATCGATGGAGCCTTGACCCGGGGCGTGCAGTTCTAGGGTTCGGACTCAAATAGCTACAACCAGTAGGCCAGCGTAGCGACGAAGCAGAGGGCGGAGAAGAAGTTTCTGGCGAGCTTGTCGTAGCGGGTGGCGATGCGGCGGAAGTCCTTAAGGCGACAGAAGCAGCGTTCGACGACGT
>JAFAHO010000135.1 GCA_019237205.1 Hyphomicrobiales bacterium | reverse complement strand
AGGGCTCCATGAGCCGCCGGCGCTTGTCGAGGACGTCCGTGCGCCGATACCGCACACGCCGGACGCGCGGAGTCTCCACCCGGCCAGCGAGAGGGCCAACGGCCGCCGTTGACCGTAAGGAAGCTACCCACAACTCGCCTTGTGTCTTCTATGGCCTAGCCGCGGGTCCTTCCCCAAGGGGGCGCCGGGTGCAACGGGTGGGGACCCCGGTTTCTTTTTTCGACTCAACTCGCTCCGGGGCCCTAAACTCGGCCTAAACTCAGGCGCGGGTTCGGGAGGTTTTCACGATGTGTCGCGGGTGTGTCAGTCAGTTCCTTCTACGCGATGAGTTCCATTCAGGCGGGATAGCCGGCCTGCTCGGCAAGGCGCCGGGCATGCCCACCCGACGCGCGTTCATGGCCTATTCGGTCGCCGCGGCCTCGACGCTGACTGCCGTCAGGGTCGCTCCTGCCTTCGCAGCGGACGAAGGCGCCGACCTCATTCTGCGCGGCGGGACGATCCGTACGCTGCCGGGCGCACCGGTCGCCTCCGCGCTCGCGGTCAAGCGCGGCAGGATTCTCGCGGTCGGCGACGAGGGCGCGCTCGCGGGCCTGAAGACCAATGCGACCAGGATCGTCGACCTCGGCGGGCGCACGCTGCTGCCGGGCTTCATCGACCCGCATTGCCACACGATCGCGGCGTCGTTGATCTTCGAACTGCTCGATGACGTCGGCTACGCAAAGTATCCGACCCGTGAAAATCTTGTCGCGCATCTCAAGCAGGAGGCGGCGAGCATGCCTAAGGGACAGTGGATCGTCGGCGCGAACTTCGACAATTTGCTGCAGGGCGGCGAATTTACGCGCAACGAACTCGATGAAATTTCGAGCGATCACCCGATCCTCATCTGGTACATCAATCTGCACGACGCCTGCGTCAACAGCGAAGCGTTCAAGATCGCCGATATCGGCGAGGATGTCGGCGAACTGCCGGGCGGCGGCCATTTCGGCCGCGGCGCGGACGGCAAGCTCAACGGCATGGTCTACGAGGAAAGTGCGATGCTCAAATTCGCGGTCCACTTCCTCGGGAAGATCACCCCCGAAGTCGCGGCCAAGGCGGTCACGGATTTCTGCCGGCATACCGGTTCCGTCGGCAACACGATGCTGCACGAGCCCGGCACGATCCGCTCGGACTGGATCGAACCGTTCGCAAAGCTCTCGAATACGCTTGCCTGCCGAACCAGCGCGAGCGTGATGTTCGACGACATGAAGGGCCTGACGCCCTGGCGCAGCCTCGGTCTCGGGAAAGGCGCGCCCGTCGACAATTCCCTGTTCTCGCTCTATGGCGTCAAGATCGTCGGCGACGGCTCCAACCAGACCGAGACCGGGGCGCAGACCAAGCCGTATCTGAACTCGACCTCCAAGGGTTCGCCGAACTTCGACGCCGCACAGGTGAAACAGATGGTCGCCGAAGTGAAGGCTTTCGGGCTGCCAGTGCAGATCCACTGCAACGGCGATTACACGGTCGACATTGCGCTCGACGCGATCGAGGCGGCCTACGCGGGCTCGACCGACCATGGCGTCAACCGCATCGAGCACTCGACGATGGCGCGCCCTGACCAGATTCTGCGCATGCAGAAACTCAACGTGCAGCCGAGTTTCCTGATGAACCATGTGCGCTTCTACGGCGCCGCCTATCGCGACCAGATCTTCGGCCCCGAACGTGCCGTCTTCATGGACCCCGCTGGGGCCTGCGTGAAAGCCGGCTTGCCCTTCACACTGCACACCGACGGGCCATGCTCGCCGCCGGGGCCGCTTGCGCTCATCAGCACGGCGGTGACGCGCCGCTGCATCATCGACAATTCCGTGGTCGGCCCCGATCAGGCCGTTTCGCTCGACGACGCGATCCGCGCCGTGACGATCGACGCCGCCCGCCAGCTCGGACAGGGCGACCGCCTCGGCTCGCTCGAAAACGGCAAGGAAGCGGACTTCACGATCCTGGAGAACGATCCCTACAAGGTGAGCCCGGATGCGATCGCCGACATCAAGGTCAGCGAGACGTGGGTGGCGGGGGAGCGGAAGTTCGCAGCGTGACGGGGCGGTCTTCCGGCCTCGGCCGTCGTGGTCGAGACCGACTGCTCTTGCGTGCAGCAGACGGCAGGTCCCGACGTATTGCGCACTTAGGCCTGCTTGAACAATAAGTGAATCGGGGTGCGGGGGCGTGTGACGGGGTGACTCAGGGCGTGAGGATTCCGGAACGAGGCGAAGACTTGGATCCGGATGTGATGATCGATGAAGACGCGATTCGCTATCGTTGGGACATGGTCGGCTCGAAGCTCGACGAACGCGGGCGGCGAATGTTCGCGGCGGGCGAGGTGAGAACTGCCGGCTGGGGCGGGCTTGCGGTGGTCTCTCGTGTCACCGGGCTTGCCCGTTCGACCATCAATCGCGGCGAGGACGATCTGGACGGCAGGGATCTGCCGAAAGGTCGGGTGCGGCGTGCCAGCGCAGGCCGCAAGGCGGTCGCCCAAGAGACCCCGGTCTCGTGCCCGCATTGAAGCGCCTCCTCGAACCGGCCACGCGCGGCGATCCCATGCGCCCGCTGTTGTGGGTGTCGAAGAGCATGGACAAATTGGCGGTGATCCTGACCGGCATGGGGCATCCGATCAGCGCTGATACGGTGCGCAAGGAACTGGTGAAGCTCGGCTTCTCGCGCCAGTACAATCGCCGAGGAAGGCTCGAAGCATCCGGACCGGAACGCACAGTTCGAGCACATCAATGCGAAAGTCGTGGCCGCTCAGGCAGGAGGCGAACGGCGGACGCGCGGCGAGGTGTGCGCAAGACGATGATCGTCGCGCTGGCTCACCTCCGCCAAGACCTGCGGAAATTGCTTCAATGCAAAGAAAGAAGCGGGGGCAAGGCGGGGTCGTTCACATTGCGGCGCCTCTGGGGATCGGGGCGAGATCGAGAGAATCACATGCGCTGCGAGCACTTACCGGCTGATCAAAATTCTCGTCTGGAATCTTGATCCTCTTGCGGTCCCCTCCGGCAGAGGCAATCTCACCCCGTTCCTGCGCCGCGTCATATTCATCGGCGAGGCGGTAACCCGCCCGACGCCGGGCGGGGGCTACCAACGCCCATGGGGGTATAAGGGGGGAGAGAGGCTAGGCCGTTGGGAATCGTCAGAAGGGCGTTGGCAGTGCCGATGGAAGGGCGTTGGTAACTCAACGGTCGCATCCTTCTGTGGTTCGATGACGAGGCGCTTGCGTCGGCGAGATGGAGGCCCGAAGGTATCGACGCGAACTCTACCGCCGAAGAGCAGGCGCTTCATTGCGCTCTTCAGAACGTCCTTGCTGAGACCCTCGGCGCCGTGCTCTGCAAATTCAGCCGGGGCGTAGTTGTGGCCAGGCGTGTCGGATACATCGCGACCTTGGGCCATGAAGGCAGCGAGCAAGTCGAGGAATACGCGCTCGGCTTTGGCGTTCAAGGCGAGCTTGTCGAACCCGCCCGGAGATCCGTCGAGGATGAACGCGCCGGCTTGCCAGCGAAGGCGAAGGCCGAGCCCAACCGGTCCGTAGTTTGATTTCTTGACGGTCAGTCGGCGAATGTCAGCGTCAATCTCGCGCCCGCCTTCGTCGAGGATCCGCTCGAGGTAAAGTCGGGATCGAACCGAATTGCTCCAGGCCGTCGACCCGCTCGTTCCTGACCCGGACGCCATTCCCGAAAGTGACGGATGCGCAATGAGGATGACAGCGAGGTCGTGTTCGATCGCGAGGCCGCGCAGCAAGCCTATGAATTGGCGCGCCTGCGCTCTGGCGTTCTCTTCGCCGCCGAAGACGTCGGCCAAGGCGTCGAGAACAAGCAGGCGCGGTTTGACAGCTTGGACAATAGCCACGAGGCCACGCCAGACCGCGGTGGGGGCGATCAGCGCCATCTTGCCTTGTGGCGCGCCCATGACGGCGTTACGGCCTGCCAGCGGGACGATATGCAGGTCGACCAGGTCACCAAGGCAGGCGCCAAGGCTTGTCGCGATAG
This sequence comes from Hyphomicrobiales bacterium, assembly GCA_019237205.1. Taxonomy (GTDB): domain Bacteria; phylum Pseudomonadota; class Alphaproteobacteria; order Rhizobiales; family Beijerinckiaceae; genus Roseiarcus. The sequence continues at coordinate 727 of JAFAHO010000135.1, read as the reverse complement.
CAGCTAGTCGGCGATGGATTTCCTCCTCGTCATCTTCAGCGCTCGCGAAGACGACACGTCCCGGCTCCGGGTTGTATCCTAGCCACGGGTGCCCGAGAGCAGTCGAGCTTGCGAGCTGCATCATCAACGTGGTTTTACCGCCGCCCCCGTCTCCCCCAATTATTGAGACCGTTCTGTCGGGGATCATGTTGGGCACGATCCGCCGCCGGGCGGGAATGGGGTTGTCCGCGAGCGACGCCGCCGAGAAGATGGGCAGTTTGGCAGCGTCGACCAGCGGCGCCGGCGGTTGAGCGCCATATGCATACTCGTCAGGGAATGCCGCGAGCCTGGCAGCTTTCGTTCGCTCCGACATATCGCGTTCGGCGCGCCATTCGATCGCCGTCCGAGCAGCTTCGGTCATGCCCCGACGTCCGGCTCGCCGCCGAGTGCTTTAACTGTCTCGAATAACGCAAACGTTAGGACGCGGATTCGTGGACAGTGAACTCGAAGTGTCTCAACTTCGCCGCGATATGCCGCCTCTCGGATCGACAACCAAAATGAAAGCGCACGGTCTGCGAAATCGACGATCGCGCCATAGCGGTCTAGGGTTCGGACTCAAATAGCTACAACCAGTAGGCCAGCGTAGCGACGAAGCAGAGGGCGGAGAAGAAGTTTCTGGCGAGCTTGTCGTAGCGGGTGGCGATGCGGCGGAAGTCCTTAAGGCGACAGAAGCAGCGTTCGACGACGT
>JAFAHO010000399.1 GCA_019237205.1 Hyphomicrobiales bacterium | reverse complement strand
GCCGTCGTTGTAGAGCCCCCGCACGCTCAGCATCTCGAAATATTGTGTGTGGCGGGTCGAGGGCGCGTCGGCGTTGGCCTTGTCGAACGTGTAGACCATGCTGACCCCCTCGATCGGCTTCTGCCCGATGCCGTCGACCATGTTTGGCGCCGGGATGCCGGTCGCTTCCAGGATCGTCGGGACGATGTCGATGACATGGTGGAACTGCCAGCGGATCCCGCCCCTGTCCTTGATGCGCGCCGGCCAGGAGATCACCGTGCCTTGCCGCGTGCCGCCGAAGAAGGACGGAATTTGCTTCGTCCACTTGTAGGGCGTGTCGAACGCCCAGGACCACCCCACAGCAAAGTGCGGGTAGGTTTGGTCGCTGCCCCAGGCGTCATACCAGGGCATCTGCTCTTCGGCCGACAAGACGACGGCGTTGAACGGCAGCACCTCGTTCGGCGTGCCATTTAGGGAACCTTCCGCCGAACAGCCGTTGTCGCCGTTGATGAAGATGATGAGCGTGTCGTCGAGTTTGCCCATCTCCTCGACCTTCTGGATGACCCGGCCGATCTCATGATCGGCATAAGTGAGATAGGCGGCGTAGACGTCGGCCTGGCGGATGAAGAGCCTCTTCTCGACGTCGGTCAATTCGTCCCAGTTCTTCAAAAGATCATGCGGCCAGGGCGTGAGCTTCGCGTCCTGCGGGATCACGCCGAGCTTCTTCTGGTTCTCGAAGATCTGGTCGCGCAGCGCATTCCATCCCTTGTCGAAGAGATGCATGTCGCTGAGTTTCTTGACCCACTCGGGCGTTGGATGATGCGGGGCGTGGGTGGCGCCGGGGGCGTAGTAGAGGAAGAACGGCAGCGACGGGTCGATGTCGTTGAGCTCGTTCGCCCAGCCGATCGCCTCGTCGGCCATCGCGGTGATCAGGTTCCACCCGGGATTGCCGACGAAGGGCGTGATCGGGGTGGTGTTGCGGTGAAGGCTCCCGGGCTGCCACTGGCTCGCGTCGCCGCCCATGAAGCCATAGAAATATTCGAAACCCATGCCCGTCGGCCACTGGTCGAATGGCCCGGCCTGGCTTGTGTCAAACATCGGCGTATTGTGGTTCTTGCCGAACCATGAGGTGCGGTAGCCGTTCTCGAGCAGGATGCGACCAATGGTCGCGCTGTCCTTGCCGATCACGCTGTCGTAGCCGGGGAAGCCGCTCGAGATTTCGGAGATGACGCCGAAGCCGACCGAGTGGTGGTTTCGCCCCGTGATCAGCGCCGCTCGGGTCGGCGAGCAGAGCGACGTCGAATGGAAGTTCGTGTAGCGCAATCCATTGGCGGCGACGCGGTCGAGGGTCGGCGTCGGGATCACCCCGCCGAAGGTCGAGGGCGCGCCGTAGCCGCAGTCGTCGAGCAGGATCAAGAGAACGTTCGGCGCGCCCTTCGGCGGCACGATCTTGGGCGGCCACCACGGCTTCGATTGCTCGACTTGCAGGCTGATGAGCCCGCCGAACGGCAGATCCGGCGCCGGCAGGACATCGCCGGTGATTGTGCGCGTGGCGGAAATCGATCCGAGCGCATTCCCCTTCGGCGTCGCCAGCGGCCCGAAGCCCGCCGCCTGCGCCAGAGCCTGGGCGCCCTTGAACAGCCACGATCCGCCGAAGGCGGTCAACAGCGCGGCCTTGGCCGTGGACAGAAAGAGTTGCCGTCGGTTCATTCCTCGCCTCCTCTGCGTTGGACTAACCTAAAGGGGAAAGATGGGCGCGGTCAAAAGGTCGAATTCGGCGCGCCCTTTGGCGCCCTTCCGCATCGGGCGGCACCGCGCGGCGCGTCAGTCCGCGCGCCGCAGCGCGCGCCGGGGCTCCTTTGCCTCCTCGTGTTGTCCAACGGCGAAACGATCATTGTCGACATCGTTCTCGGAATTGACTCCGGAATCGACGTCGAACCAGGAGCCCATGCACCAATGGTCCAACTGGGGCGCCTTGCAGTCGGGCGTCACCGGGCCGGGGTCGCAAACGCAGTACTTATCGGCGTGCGGAGTAATCCCGGGCACTTCTTTCCGCGCGCCCGAGGGCAACGCGAAATTGATCTGGGACCCGCCGGTTTGCACACCGTACTGACAAACATGTCCGGCGGGAGCGGAGCACAGGAACGTCACGGTCTGCTGAGCATGCGCCGCGGTCGGCAACCATGCTGGTGCCGCCACGCAGAGCGCGATCG
>JAFAHO010000225.1 GCA_019237205.1 Hyphomicrobiales bacterium | reverse complement strand
CCGGCGGCGGGGGGACCGGCTTCGACCACTCCGCCAGGGGCGAGGACCACGCATCGGCCGTCTGATCGGCCGTGTTGGTATCGACGGACATTTCAAGCGCGAAGCTGTCCGCGACGAATTTCGGCACGACCGGGTCGAGGCCGGCGTCGAACAACTGCGCCACCACAGGCTGCAGTTGGTTCGGAGAGGCTTGCGCGCGCACGGTCACGCGCAGGTGAAGAACGCCCGACGACGACGGCGGGTTCTGGGCAGTCAGCCAATCGCGCAGCGATATGGCGTATGGTCCGCCGACCATGACCTCTCGGCCGAGCCCGTCGATGGCGTAGCCGGGGCTGACCGTGATCTGTACGGGATCGCCGGCGGCGCCCGCCGCGGGAGGCTGGACGTCCACCCGCAGGCCGAACACCGTCCCTGGCCCGATCAGCCACCGCTGATGCCGGTTCAACCTGCGAACGTGATAGGCCTGTTCGGTCGTAAGCGCGTCCGACCCCAGCAGAATCCCAGGCTGGAACGAGATGCGCTCCAGCGTGTCGGTGAACAGAGCGTCGGTCGCGAGCTCGGCCTCGTCCACGGCATTGGCGGCGTCACTCATGCATGCGTCTCCGTCATTGGCGCAGCGCGGCAGGGTTGCGAACGATCGCGTCGCGGCCCACGACGCTCTGGTCGAGCGTCAGCGGCTGAGGCGTCGCGGGCGGATCGAGGAACGTATCGACGTCCAGCAACGGCGACAGGCCAAGAATGAAACGTTGGTCCGTCGCCACGATATCGAAGCCGAGTTGCGCCGGCAGTTCAGCTTGCAGCACATTGCCGACGATGGGTCGGAGCGCGGCTGTCGTCGGCCCTTGCAGAAGGACCGTGACCTGAAAGCGGTCGGCGTATTCGTCGAGCAACTGAGACGCCGCCGCCGGATCCGCCGTGGAAGCGGCCAATGGCGAGAGCAGCGCGAGCAGATCGATCGAGCGTTCGGCCGAGAGCGTCAGCGTGTCGCCCACGATGCTGTTGCCGCTTGGAACCCCGTAACCGGTCAGACTGTTGCGGCCGCTCATCGGAATGCCCAGCACGGTGGCGTCGGAGCGCCTCAGTCGAAAGGTCTCCAGGACGACGATTTCGCCTCGCGCCACGGCGCCGTCGGTGGCGATGTCCAGCGCAAGGCAGACGCCGCGGTAGGTGCCGCGCTGGCGGAACTGACGACCCATCATGGCGAGCGCGCGCCTGCTCCGCGCTTCCGGCCATGCCGGATCGAGCGAGCGTCCAAAATAACTGCACAACCAGGGCAGCGTCGAGGCTGGCGCCGCGTTCGGATCAAGCAGGTATTCCGCCGCGGCGACGCGATCTTCGATCGGTGTCAGCAACCCCTCGAAATTGGCGAGCAATCGCTCGCGGAAATCCGGCGGCGAGGCCGTCGCGGCGACGTCCGATTCATCGGATATCTGCGTTTGATGGAAGTAAGTCGGCAGGTATTCGTCCTGGTAGGAGAAGCGGGACGAATAGACTCGGATCGCGCGAAGGCAGGGGCTGTGCCGGCCGTCGCCGGCAGCGATCGCGACGATGTCGAGAAACGCCCCGGTGAGACGGCGGTTGGCGCCGACGCCGCGCTGGAGCAGGACCTCATAGAGCGCCCCCGGCGCCCCCGCCAGCGCCGCGAGCCCGGGATGGAAGGGCAGCTCCGAAGGCTGCGATACGGGCGCAAGCGGCGGCTGACGATGAAAGGGCGCGACCGTCAACGCGGCGGTGAGCGTCGCGCTCAGCGGAGGCAGGTTGTTGTTCTTCGCGACCGTCGCGGCGTTTCCTGCGTTGAGGAGCGTGACCTCCGGCGTCGCCGCAAGCAGGACCGCTGCCAATGCGGCCTGATCCGTCGCTGCCTGCGTGTTTTGATCCGCAACCGAGAGGGACTTCGCCGCCTGCAGGTCGGTTTGGGCGTTGGCCAGCGCGGTCTGGGATGCCGCGATGGCTGTCGCGTTTCCCGCCAAGGCCGCCTGGCTTAGAGTCGAGGCGGCCTGCTCCGCCACTTGAACGGCTTGATCGACGAGATCGCCGAATCGGATTTCGGCCGCGCGCGCCCAGATCGTCAGAGCCGTTCCTTGCGGAAGATAGGCTTCGGCGTAGACTCGGTGCCAGACCTGATCCGGATCGTTTCCCGCAATGGCGAAGCGCGCGAGGGCGCCGCGGGTGAGATAGCCCGGATAGGGCAGCGGCAGCAGTCGCGTCGGAGCGGGCTCGCCGGCTGGCGACACGCCAAGGTAGTACACATCGGGTCCAAATACGGACGCGAAGCGGGGCGCATATTGGGCCAGCATCGGATAGCGGCGCGGCGCTAGCGTCAGGCCTTGGGACGAGACCGTTACGACCGCGCAATCGAGCGGACCGTTGGGGGCCGGGCCGCTTGGGGCCGGGCCGCTCGCGGGAGGCGGACTGGGCGGCGCCATCAGCGCGACGTAGCCGTCGCGCGTGAGCGCGATGTCGGTCATGTACGGCAGCGGCGTGCCGTCGGTGGCGACGACCGGCGCGCTCGTCCAGGCGCCGGACGCTCGGTCGAGCAGCGCGATCGTTTGCGCTCCCGTTCCCTGATCCATCAGAATAGCCACCTGCTCGGAGTCGACCGCCATCGCCAGCGGCCCGCCCTCGGCTCCGTGAGCCAGCGCCGAAGAATTCAGCACTTTTGTTTGGCGCAGAGGATTCGGATTGGCCGAGACGGGCAGGAAAACGCCGGTCGGGGGCGCGAACAATTCATCGATCGGCCCGCCCTCAAAGATCGCCAGCCCGCCCTGGACGATCAAGAAAATCTGCCCGTCAGCCGCCGCCGCGACCGCCGCGCCCCCAGGATCGAGCGTCAGCGGGATCGATGGATTCTCCGGACTATCCAGCGGCCAACGACCGCGCAGGTCGAACAGTTCGAGGAAGGCTTTGCTGCCGTTGCTGGCCACGAGCGCCAGCCGCGACCCGCCCAACGACATCGCTTTGAACGTGCCGACCTTCGGCGCCAGCGACGCGCCGTTTTGGTCGACGACTGGCGTCCAGCTCGCGCCGTCCAGGGATTCGACACCCGTTCCGCCTGTGTTGATCCGCGCGATACCGTTGAAGCCGTCGACCACGACGAATGACGTGCTTGCGAGCGCTGCCGCCTTCGCATCGGCGCGTGGCCTGGCCACGGGCAGTCGCCAGCTCTGCTTGCCCGCGAGCGTCCATGTCGATGCCGTCCATGTCATGTTCACGATCACGCCGAGAGGCGGCTCGACTGTCGCGTCGACAGGCGTCGGCGCCCAGTCGCCTTGACCGGCGAGGAGAACAAACGAACTGCCGTTGACGTCGCGCATGTCGGCCTCAACAGACGTTCGGAACGTAGGGAACGAGGTTCGGGCTGGAAGTCGACGCGGCCGCCGGAGGCGGCGGGCTCGATCCGTCCGTGACGACGCCGACGCCCTGCAGCGCGGGTACTTGCCAGGGCTTGAGGGGAGCCGTGACGACGGGCGTCCAACCCGCCGCCGCCTGCATGTAGAGGGTGACCATGTCCGCCGCCAGGACGCCCGCCACGCGCCCGGCCTGCGTGCGCAGTTCGTCCGGGGCCACGGCGCGCCCCAGCGGCCAGCCGCCGCCGTCTGGGCCCCCAGGGGGCAGTGCCCAGAGGTAATTGGCCAACGCCTGCTGAACGCCACGCGCCGTGGCGACGCTGTCGGCGTTGTTCAAAAGCCGGATGCTGACGCTCGCATAGAGCGGCACGGGCTCGGCGCTGAGGACGAAGAGCTGCGTGCCGATCAGGATCCGTTGGCGCAGATAGGCGAACACGTCCTGCAACTGCGCGAGCGTCGCAACGGGACCGTTGCCCATCGCGACCGGCTGATTGGGGAACACGAATACGCTGACCACGCCGGGCACGCCGGTCCGGGTAGAATCCGGATCGGCGCCTGGCATCAGGCCCTGTGCGACCTCGGCGCGGCCGAGCGCGAGGCCGGGCGTTGCCAGCGCGAGCGCCTGAAAGTCGGAGGTGGTCACCGCTCGGTCGTGATGGGCCAGGAACGCCGGGATGCGGCGCTCGGCGTCGGCGACGCTCTCGCCGTCGACGCCTCCCGTGGTCGGCCATTCGTGTCGGACCGCGCCGCTCGCCGGCTGCACCGCCTTGATGCTGCCGGGCGCGAGGTTTCCCGCGGCGCCGCCGCCGAAAGCGTATGTCTGCGCCACGATCACGCTGCCGGCAGGCGGACGTTGCCCGCGTATCCCATCGCCGAACGTGACCGTGCCGGCGCTCGGGTCGAGCGTGTAGACCGTGTCGTTCTGACCGGCGTCGCCGAAATTGTCGACCTGTGTCCAGGTCGCCGGGGTCTGCGCGCCCTGCGCCGGCCAGACCTGGATCACGAGCGTCCCCCGAGCGACCGGCGAATGGGCGAGCGTGTAGCTGGCGTCGCTCGCGCCGGTTGAGACGCCGAGCGGTTCATTGTTCACCGTCGCCTGGGCGATGATCGCAGCGGCGTTGACCGCGAGGTAGCTAAGCGAAAGAGAAGAGGGGTCGGCGCAGGTCAGGGTCAGCCACATCACGACGCGATCCGCGGTGACGTCGACAGGCAATTCCGGCGGCAACCCGCCCGCGCCAGCGAACATGGGATCGCCGCTGCTCGGCGGGGCCATTTTCGTGGCGTCGCTCGGCAAAAGCAGCAGGATAACGCCGGTAGTCCGACCCCCATTCGACGTGTCCGCCTGAACTTCCAGCGCGATCGTTTGGATCGTTCCCACAGAGTCTTGCGTCACCAGCGACCAATTGAGCGTGCGCGTCGGCATGGCCGTCGCCTGGTCGAATGCCTCGAAGCCGGGAATGTCGACCAGGGGCGCCAATCCTATCGAAAGCGCGGCGCCGTTTGCCGCGAGACCGGCGAGCTTCTTCCGCACGTCGTCGGCGGCGGTTGTGCTCGCAAGGGCCTTCGGAACCACCAGCGCGAGCCAGACCTGGCCGTCGACTGTGTTGGAGAGAGTGAGCGAGCCGTCGGAACCAAATGCCGGCTTTGCGACAAACGGCGTGGGTTGGTCGATGCCATAAAGCGTGCGCAACTGTGAAATCAGGTTGGCCTGGGTCGCAGGGTCGGGGTCGACATAGGCCGCCTTGATCATCGGCACGAGCTGAAGCGGCGTCGGTTGAAGATCCGTGGTCGAGGTGAAAGTCACGGAGCCGGCGGTGAAGGTCGCCTGCCCGGCGGCGAGAGCGGGCGGGAGCGGCAAAGGCCCCGCGTCGACGCAGACGAGCCCGGACGCCGGCGCGGCCGGGCGCAGCGGCATGGACAGCAGATTCATGAAGGCGCGGCGCTGTCGCAGCGGGATGAGGTTTTGCCGATAGAGGATTGTCTCGGTCAGCCACGCGAAAAGGTCGATCAGCGCGGATCCGGGGTCGCCGGGCGCGACGTTGCTCCACTCGGGCGTATGCGCCTCGATGCGCGCCGTCGCCTCGGCGACGAGATCGTCGAACCGCCGGTCGTCGAGATTGGGGATCGGCAGCGGCATCAGCCACCCCCAAGCGTCAGCGTGAGCGTCAGTTGTTCGGGCGGCGCGGCGACCGATCCGCGCGCCGCATAGCTGAGGGTGATCAGGACACGCGCTGCGTCGTTGGGATCGACCGCGACGTCGACGCTGCTCAAGGCGACGCGCTGCTCAAAGGTCACGACCGCCGTCGTGATCGACGACGCGATGAGCTGGCGTGTCGACTGGGTGTTGGGCTGGCCAATCCATTGGTTGAGTCCTGCGCCGAAGCTCGGGCGCATCAAACGCTCGCCGGGATTGGTCATCAGCACGTTCCACAGCGCCTCGCGCAGGCATTGCGAATCCGTCGAATAGTCGAGGCTCCCGCCGGAATCGGGAACATCGAGAGGCCAGCCGACGAACAGGGAGCCGGTCATCAGGGTGACTTCTGTTGCGGGATGGGAAGACAGATCTTCACCCAGGCCATCCAGCCGAGGGAAATGTTCAAAAGGCTCAGAATGATCGACAGGCTCAGCATGGCGCAGATCGAGATCGCCGGCAGGCTGAACGAGCAGATGTAGCCGATGCCCAGGCCGCCCGAGGGAGGCGTGCCTTTGCTCATGAACGCGCTGATCGCCGAACTTGTGCTCATCCCGTTCGCCAGATCGGCGAGATTCGGCGGCATGCTGAACGTCGCGCCCTTTGCGAGGCCCTTCTTGGCGTCGGCGAGATCGGGCATTTCGATCAGCGCCGGGCGCGCGGCGTCCGTGTCGAACATGGCGGCGACGGCGAACGGGAGGCTCTGCGGACCCCAGAAGACCTTCTCGCAGCCGTCGGGACGGATGACGCGGACGAACGGCTGGACGACGTAGCTGCCGTTCGGCCCGGAAGTCAATTTGGCCGCCGGGAGGGCCGACGTCGAGACCGTGGTCGCCTGCGCGAGTCGTTGACTCAACGCATCGCGCAGCGATTTGGCCGCGCTTTCGACGACCAGCAGGCTGAGGGGCGCATCGGAAAGCGGGTAGGCGGTCGGCAACGCCACGCCGCCGGTCGGGTATGCCTCGTTTAGGCTGGAGAGCAAGGTCTTGGCGGGCGAATTGCTCTGCACGAACGTCGAGAGCGGTTGAGCGGCCTGCGGTGTGAACTCGGCCCATTGCTGCAGTACGGAGCCGAGGCTGACGCCGGGCAACGCGTTGCCGGCCGCCCATGTCCGCAGCGCCTGCCCGCTCAGAGGAGTGGGCGGATCGGGAAAGAAGGTGATTGTGTTGAGCAAAGCGATCAATTGAAGATTGGCCTGAGCGCTTGCATTGCCAGGATCCCAAGCGGTTGGATCGGCAAGTTGGTAACGCCCAAGCAGAAGACGCAGGAAAGCCGCCATCGCCGGCTGGATTTGGCCGCTCACGATCTGCTGGTCGCTCACATAGGTCGTCGGAGGGCCGCCGGGGTGGCCGATGAGCCCGAACGGCCAGGGCAATTCCTCGGTGGGCGCGCCCGTCGGTGACGAGGGCGCCGCTTGCGGCACGTAGTCGCCGCCGCCAATCGGGAGATAGCCGTAGAGAAGCGTGTGCGGCCTGCCGCCCGCCATGACTGAAAGCGGATGCAGGGGATAAGTCTCCTCGCCGGTATAGCCGGGGCTGGGCGTAGCCTGCCTCGGAACCAGCGACAGCGACCTGACGTGGCGCGCCGCGTCCGGGTCCGCATTGATGCAATGGATCGGCGCCCAGCCCTGCGGCTTGCCTTTGACGATCTGGAAGCCCAACGGACTGAAGCCCGTTGCGTTGCTCACGTCGCGCAGCACGAAGCCCGCCGAGGCGATCTTTTCCGGCGCGATTGCGGCGTAGCCCGCCGGCGCGGTCGCCATTTTGCAGGAGGCCTCCCACGCGAGCATATGGAAGGTGCGATGAACCGGCCGGCGCAGTTTGAGGCGCGTGTCTGTCGCCGAGACCTGATCTTCCGACTGCCAGTCGAAGAGATGCGCGTTGTTCTGCGGCGCGCTGCTGACGTCCGCCTGGAATTGCGCGACGAAGCCGGGATCGAGATACCGATGGATGGCGACAGCTTGCGGCCCGGTGACGTACCAGGGCGCCAGAACGGCGACGTCATGGGATTCGCGGGCGATCACCATATGTTGCCGGCCCCCGGAGTGTAGCTCGCGCCCACGACCGTATTGGCGATCAGCGTGTCGCATTGGACGGCGCCGCTGAACTGCGACATCGCTGCGTTCACCGTCACCGATGGCGCGGTGACGGTCAGGGACGCCGTTTGCAGCTGGATGGACGAACTCGTCGTGACGGTCACGCCCGTCGTCGTCGCCTGAACGCTGGTCGTCCCCACGGTCGCGGTGCAAGTCTGGCCGATATCGTCCAGAACGATGGAGAAGCCGCCCTTGGTCGAGAGCGTGATCGTTCCGGCGCTATCGTCGAAGACGAGGTTGTTCCCGTATGGCGTGACGATCGCATAGCGCTGCTGGACTGGAGCGGCTGCGCTCGGCGCGCTGTTCTGGCCAGACCATACGGCCCCGATGACGAAGGCCTGATCGGGAGACAAGAAAGCAACCAGGACGATCTCGCCCTGCTTGGGCAGCAACGCCACTCCGTATTGTGGACCTGTCGACGACCCCGCCGACGGTACGATGCATGCAGCCCACACGTCCAACGTCGTTCCGGCCGAACTCGTCGCCAGCAGCGTCACCTGCACGCGCCCGCGGGACTGCGGGTCTCCGGTGTCCTTGACCAAGCCAAGCGCCAGTCCCGTCGGCGGCGCATAAAGGTGCTGCATGCCGTCCATGGGTTCAGCCGCTGTCCGCGCGCTCGATGCGCGCATAGGTCTGGTAGCCGGCGCTCTCGTCGAAGAGATGCGCGCAAGCGACGACCGCGTAGACGCCGGTCAGGCGAGGAGAGACTCCCGTCAGCGACACAGCCGCGCCGACCGTCACATCCGGATTGCCGCCGCACACGAGATCACCATGGAGGAAACGGCGGCCCTGCCCGTCGAACGCGGCGCTGGCGTAGTCGGTCGCTTCGGTCTGGGTGGCCGGCGCGGGACCGACGAAGGTCTCGGCGCCGTCCCAGCCGAGGCCGCGCAACAACGAGGCAGCAGTCGGGCCCGACGCCGGAACCATCAGCGTCGATCCGGTGGCCGTGATGGGAGTTCCCGCGGTCAGGTCTTGACCGCTCACGACGGCCTGAAGCGGCTGGCGCGTCACATCGGCGATGATGCGCAGACGCTTCAGCGTGTCGCCGGCGTCGAGCGTCACCGGAGCCGGCAAGGTCTCGCGCTTCCTGCAGGTCAGCGTGGAGGAGGTCACTCTGGGCGTGACCGCATAACGCGCCGCGAGTCGGCGCAGGAAATGCAGATCGCTCTCATTGAGCTGGTTGTAGTCGCCCGGCGTGTCGGAGAGCTTGGCGTCGGCCTGAAGCCCGGCGTCGGAAGCCAGAGTCTGGACGATGCTGTTCGGGCTCTGTTGCACGAACGCGCGGCTGACGCGATGGCGGGCGAGCCGGTGCAGCGCATCCTCGGCGAGCAGGACAATCTGCGGAACGCCGTCGCCGTAGCGCTCCTCGATCGCCGTCACCTCGCCCGAGAACACAGTCTTCTGTTGCGCGAGGCCAAACGCGATTTCAATCTTGTCGCCGATGGCGACTGTGTTGAAGAGGAAATTGACTGGAGCGCTTGGTTGCGTCCCCCAATTGACCATCCGAATCTCGGCCGAGGCCATGCCTCCCTCTGGAGCGCGAACGGCGATGTCCAGCAACGACGTGACCATGTCGTCGTTGGGCGCGCCCTTCAGTTTGATGGCCGGCCGAGGAGAGACGTAGGTCGCGCCGTTCGCCATGGGCTAGGCCCCCGCGTCTCGGCGTGCGCCGGGGGCGCCGAACCGCTCCTTGAGGTGCGTCGGGACCCCATCCCTCTCGGCTTGGCTACGCGGTCGCATCAGTCCACCTCGAGCCGGCGATGTCGGTCGGCGATGATCGCGAGCTCCAGCATCCGATCGGCCTGGCCCGGCAATTTTTGCGGCGTGGCCGGGGGCGCCCCTTGCGCAGGCGCAGGAGAACGGGGGGGTTCCGCTTCCACAAGCAATTCGTCGATAAGGATCGGCATGGGCTCACCCAAAACTGACGCCGAAACCGGCGCTTGATGAGGTCGTCACGGCGCCGGCGGGAAACGCCCCCGGAATCGCGGTGCCGAGATTGGCGGAGGCCCCGATGGAGAACCCTCCGCCGCCGGACGCGCTGGCGCTCGCCGAGACGCTCGCGCCGATGCCGACGTCGATGCCGCCGGAAGTTGAGAAACGCGGGGTTTCCATACCGGCCCCGAGCGCCGTACCTCGCCAGTCCGTGGGATCGGCGCCGGCCGCGGCGAGCGCGGGCCCGATCTGACTGCCGGCCGGCAATGGCTGCGCCTGACCCGGCGTGCGTTGGGGAATGTTGCTGATCTTGTAGCGATTCTGCGTCAGCGAGATGCTGACTGCGGAGCGTAGCGGCACGCCGCTGGCCGAAAAGAATTCCAGAGTTTCGTTATAGCTGTCCACCAACCCCATGAACTGAAAAGTGCCCCAAAGGAACATGCACGGATTGGCCGGCACGGGTTTGCCCGCAGGTGCGCTGTCGGGGGCCGGCGGAGCGACGAAGGCCTTGACGATTTTGCTCGTTATCGTCTGAACGACGTCGGCGCCGTCCTGCTGGGTCTCGAACAGATCGGTGGTGTCGAACACGAGGTCGACCGCCAATTTGGCGCTGCTGCTGCTGGCCTGCTGAGCGGCCTGGTCCGAACTGTTCTTGCTCCCCGTGTCGGCCTTGTTGGTGATGGTGTAGCTGAGCTTGAGCGTGTCCGGATTGAAATGCACGGTGATCGCTTGATCGAGAAGCAAATTCGTGCCGCTCGGATCGATCGGGATCAGTTGGGCTTTCTGCAGGGTCGCGTTCGCCATCACGCTACCTGCAAGGATAGTTGCTCGTAGGCCAGTTGCAGCTCTTCGATCGCGACCTGGCCCGCCGTTGCGGATAGATCGGGACCTTTGAACTTGACCGGCAAAACGTTGACCAGCATCCAGCTGAATGCGACGTCCGTTCCCGAGTAGATGTCGATCTGGCCGTTCAACAAGCGCCCGAACCGCTCGCGATTCGCAACCAGGTCGAACCAGGTGAACAAATCCTGGGCCGAGGTGACGCCGCGCTTGAGGGTGAGCGAGCCGAACGCGGTTGGGCCTGGACGCTGAATCTGACCGAAATTGCGACCTCCCTCACGGATGGTGCGCGGGCTCATCGTCGCCTCGATCCCGGTCGCTTCGGAAAAGCTTCCGCTGCAGAGAGGCCCTGGCCCCAAACCCTCTGGCAGGTTGGCGCCCGTCAGGCTGATCTGGAAGCGAAAGGGGACGAATGGGCCGGTGGTCATGCCGCGGCCCCCGATGTGCTGGTCAAGACTCCGTCGAGAAACTGCAACCGGATCGTTTCCACCGCGGAGACAGTCGCAACCGCGATGTCGAAAGCGTAGGCGTTGGGCACGTGGAGCTCGCGGCGAGTGATCCGAACCGCGTCGCTGACCTGGCCGCCCGCGAGCGCGCCTCGTTTGAACAATTCCGCGAACAGGCTCGTCAGCACCAGTTCGACCCGTCCATCGTCGAGAACGTTCTCGAACACCAGCTGCTCGCCGAAGCTCTGCAGGTTCCGGATCAGCCAGCCGATCAGCCGCCGGCCTCCCGCCGCACGCCGTTGCGCGCTTCCCGGGAAATTCTGCCAGCATGCCATGATGTCGTCGTCGAGGATCGTCCCGCCCTGGACGAAGCGCAACGCCACGATGCCGCTCTTGCGCAACTCAGCGAGCGCGTTGCTTTCGATGGGGCGAACCGGAGTCACGCCGAGCGGGAGAGAGCGGCCGGCGACGGACCGCCAGACGCCGTCGGTCTGAGCCGCCGCGCACAGGAGGCCCGCGACAAGGCCGCTTGGCGTCGCGATCTCACCGGAAGCGTCCATGACGAGCGGCGCGAGCGCCTGGACATGGGGCAGATCGGTCGCCGGATTCGGAGCGACTGCGCCGTGCACATAGGCGACGGCGCGCTTCGCCAGCGCCGGTTGGGAGAGGGTGGGGTCGGCGCCGACCGGCAAAGCGAAAAGGCCGATCATGTCCGGGCGCAGGACCGCCAGGGCCGCGGAGACGCGCTTGAGAACATCGAAGGGGGCGATTGGCGCTGTGGGGGCTTGAGCGGCTTGCAGCTTGGTCGCGGCGGAGGACGGCGTCGGATCGACGAAATCCTTGGCGGGGCGGAAGACAGACATGTCTGGCGGCGGCGTCGAGGGGAGCGGAGGCGCCGGCGCCGCCGCGGCGAGACAAGCCTGTTCGAGGTCGGGCAACACAAGCAGTCCCGCGCTCGGCGCCTGGGCCGCGATCGCGATGGCGCTCAGCGGCTGCGTGGCGAGCACCGGCGGGCTCGCGCTGACATAGGCGTCCAACGGCGCGGCCTGATCGACGGCGACCCGCACCACCCAGGCGCGCAGGCCGCCAGCCGCGAAATAGTCTCTCACCGCGCGCGCGAGCCAGGAATCATCGTCGGGAAAGGCCGCGACAAAGGATCCAACATCGGTGAAGGCGAGCGGCAGGCCGTTGAGCGATGTATCCCCCTCGGCAGGCGAAAACCCGAGCGCCGCCGCCGCGACAACCGCGCTTGCGGCGGCGCCGAATGCCGGGCTTGCCGCCGCCTCTCCTACGAACACCGCCTCCAACTCCGGCGCGATCGGCGCGACGCTGGCCGCGCCAATCAGGCGAATGCGGTGATCAGGGGAGACAAGCGCGTTCATCGTCAAATCAGCGCGAATTCGATTTTCTCGACCGAAAGGACGAGTTCCTCCATGGCGACGTCGGCGCCGCCCTTGCCCGCCAGAGTCGGGCCCGTCCATTTTTTCGGGCTGACTGATCTGAGCGTCCAGCTCGCCACCGGCGTTCGCTTTTCATCAAGCAGGGTGATCACCACGGAGTCCTTCTTCCCCTGGAAACCAGTGGTGCGCACCGCCTCCACCCAGTCGTGGATGTCGGTGGCGCGGATGAGCCCGCGCTTGAGCGTCACGTCCCCCGTCTTGTAGACGCCGGGGTACTTGTCGGCATGGTTTTCCTGGGCGTTGCCTGGCCTATATTCCGCCTCGGTGATTTCGGTGCTCAGCCCGCTCACGTCGGAAAATCCGCCGCTCGGCTGACTGCCGCTGCCCTGCGTCAGCGAAACCTGAAAGTTGAAAGCAAGATAGGGAGTTGTGCGATCGGCCATGACGTACCTACGCTTTGTTGGAGTGGCGCGGAGGGCTACGAAGTGCTGGTGGCGGTGTATTGCCCGATCCGGAAGATCACGAATTCTGCGGGTTCGAGCGGGGCGACGCCGATGACGCAGATCAGCCGGCCGTTGTCCAGATCGTCCTGCGTCATCGTGGTTGCGTCGCAGCGGACGAAGAAAGCCTGGGCGGGAGTCGCGCCGAACAGATGGCCCTCGCGCCACTCGTTGTAGAGAAAGTCGCTGACGGTCGTCGCCACAGCGCCCCAGAGCGCCTGCCCGTTGGGTTCGAAAACCACCCAGCTCGTTGACGCCTGAAGCGAGTGCTCGAGATAGAGAAAGTAGCGGCGCACGTTGACATATTGCCATTGCGGATCGCTCGATAAGGTCCTTGCGCCCCAAACGCGAAAGCCGCCCCAGGTGAATTGCCGCAGACAATTGATGCCGATCGGGTTCAGCACTTCCTGCTGCGCGGTGTTGATGGAAAGCTCGAGGCCGAGCGCGTCCTGCACCACCACGTTGGCGGGCGCCTTGTGCACGCCGCGGGTGATGTCGGTATAGGCGTAGAGCCCGGCGACAAAGCTGCTCGGCGGCAACAGAATGGTCCCGCCGCTCGGGCCGAGCGAGGCCGCGGAAACCCAAGGGTAATAGAGCGCCGTTCGCGTGTCGGAGAAAAGACTCCGGAAAGTCTGCACATCGCCGATCGCCGCGCCCTTTGGCGAGTCGATGACGGCGACGCGGTACAGCATCTTCGTGCAATGCGCGATCATGGCGGCAACCACCGCCTGGTGATTGACGGGATCGGCAGCCGCCGCGGGGCAGATGACGATCGATACCGCGTCGATCGACTCCAGAGCGGCGAGCCCAAAATTCGGCGCGTCGGCGCCGGAATAATCAACCGGCTCCGGCGATGCGCCGTCCGTGCCCTGCGTCACGGCGGCTGTCGTATTGGGCGTCGCTTGGCCAACGTGCAGCACGAAACTTGGGGCCACGCCCGGAGTCGAGGGTTTCAGGAAGGCCGGATCGAATGCCGCATAGAGAGCGGGCCACAGAGTCGCTGCCGTAGGCGTTCCGTTGTAGATCGCGCAGAGCGGTTGCGTGGCGGCCGCTGAGCCGGTTGGATTCTGCGGCAGCGCCTTGGCGAGACTGTTGTTCGCGCCTGAATCGAGATCGACGGCGGCGGCGCTAAAGACCGTCGTTCCGTTGCGCTGGATCGAGACGTCGTAGCTGCAATAGTAAAGGTTGCCGTCGCCGACCCGGCTTCCCATCGCGAGCAAGCCGAGCTGACCCGTGATCGTCGTGGACAGATTCGCACCCGGGTTCAGCGTCGGAGTCGCCGAGAAAGTCGGGGGAGTTGCGGTGGTTACGGTCGCATAAAGTGTCGAGACGTTCGGCGGCAGGCCAAACAGGCTCCTCAAATTGACGCCGACCGGGATCGAGTAGACCGGCCCCGCCGCATTGTTTGGCAAGGGTTGAAAGGAGACGGTCTGCACGGTGACAGCGCCAGACGGCGATATCTGGCTGGGGACAATTCCGGTGGCCAAAGCCGGGTTCTGAGCGGTCCCCGGGATTTGTTGGACATGCGCAGTCCCAGTTTGGTCCGTAAAGAAAATCGGCTGACCCGAAGCGAACGTGTAGGTGTCCGGCGTGCCCGGCGTCCCCGGGTTTCCGCCGGCGGCCGGCGTCCCGGGCGTCCCCGGCGCAAATGTTGCGAGCGCCATCAGGCTTTGAATTCCAGTGACGCCTTGAGGGAGGTTCATCCCGGGCAACGCCGAAGCGGTCGTGGGCGGGTTTGTGACGCGCAGCAGATAAGTCGCGCCGGATGTGGCCGCGCCGCTGAGCTTCGTGGATTGCAGCAACGGCTGCGAGAGGCGCGGGAGGAGAACCACATCCAGGTTGCCGCCGGAGCCCAAAAATCGAGCGTTGAACGTCAACTGCAAAGATGCGCCAGCGCCAGGAATCGCAAGCGAAGCCTGTTGCGGCGAGGTTTGAACCCCAGGTGCGTTCGCGACGTTGTTGTAGACGCGGGCGAAATAGAGCTGCTGCCCGCCGTTGTCGAAGAACGTCTGGGCGGCGTAGGCGCTGTAGTTGGGCACGGCGCCGTCGCTGAAGGCGAGATCCTCCGCGTCGCCGAAATAGGTCAGAAAATCGTTGAAGCTGGTGAGCAATTGCGGGGCGACCCCGGCCGGACCAAACCGTGTCGGGCCGACCATTCCGCCCATGCTCGTGCTCGCGGGCACGATTTGCGCGGCTCGAAAGCTGACTTCTTCGACGAAGACGCCGGGCGCCAGATATTCGGACATGGTTTGCTTCCTCGTCGGTTATGAAGATGGCTGGGCAGGAGCCTGGAGGGTGAAGCCTGCAGCAAAGCCGGCCATCGCGGCGGTATTGATCACGCCACGCTTGATTGGCAGCGTCGACACAACAGTCGAACTGCCGCTCACGAGAACGGGCGTCGGGCTCAGCGCGAGCAAGGCGTCGGTGTCGCAGCCCGCGGTGACGCCGGATTGTTTTTGGTCGGCTTGAACGCTCAGAGTCATGATATCGGAGGGGGACGTTGGCAGCGGCAGCGGCGGCAACCCCGTCAGGGGAACGATGACGTCGCCGTTGACGTCTGCCTGTCCGGTAAAGGTGTAGCTTGCGCCCGGCCGGCTACATGTCAGCGTCACCACCGCCCAAGACGCGGCGAGCGGGGCAGCCGACCAGTTCAAGTTCATCGCCAACGCGCCGGACTCGCTGATGCTTGTGCCTTTCAGGCTCGGTCGCAAGGCGACGTACTGGAGCGTTGGAATCGTCGTCGGCGTTCCGCTGGCGGCCAAGACTTGCGGCGGCTGCAAATTCGCTATTCGAGGATGATAGCGCCCATCGAGCGATAGCAGGCTGACCGAGATGACGGTCTGCCCGCTCGGCAGCTGAGGCGTGCTGGGCACTTGATTGAGATCGGCCTCGTTCGGCGCTCTCGGGTACCAGACCGGCAGGGTCTGGAAGAGCAATCCCCGATTGTTCGCCACCATAGTGACGCCGGTTGCGGCGCCTTGGCTGCCGGTTTGAGCGCCCGGCGCGCCCAGCGGCAGTAGCGTCGGCGGAATCAGTTTGGCGAGGATTTTTGGCGGAGCGCCGGCGATCGCGACCGTGCCGCCTTGTGCGTTCGGATCGGCGGATGCTTCGACCCAAAACGCTGCGAACCAGACGGGTGTGCGGATCGTCTCCTGGATCATGGAGTGAGCTCCAGGACGATCGAGCGGTCCACCACCGGGGTGTATTGGCGCATGTCGGGCGTGAGCGTCAGGCGCAACCCGCGGGCGACAAAGGGAACAGTGAGGCGGTATTTAAGCGGCAGCGTATCCCAGATCCGCATCAACTCTTCACGGGTCAGCTCCTCGGTCGCCACTTGCACGCTATCGCTCTCGTCCCAGGCAATAGTCGGGGCAGGAGGGGTCGCCAGTCCCACGAGGCCCTGCGCGGCAAGCCGGTCCGCCCCGATCATGGGGGTGACAGCCATTTGTTGAAATCCCCAGCCCATCAGGCTGATCTCGTTGACCGCGGTGTCGGCGATTGTGAACATCAGGAAATGCAGCATCACCGAGATTTCGGGCGTGCGCGCGCCAGCGCCTGGCTTCGTGCGGAGGTAGCCACCGACCATCGTCGGATCGACGCTGATCCGGTAGAGATAGAGCACGAGCGTATTGTTGCTGACGGTGCTGTTGAGCTGCGCGCTGCCGAGCAGCTGCACGCTTGCTCCGACCGCGGGCCCGCTGAGCTCCGTCGGCAGCGCTTCCTGAAGCATGTCCGCGATGGCGGACATGACGCCCTGGACAGCGGTATAGTTCGCCAAGCGCTTGCTCCTCGCCGGCCGTCTCCTACGCGCAAAGCTAACGGCCGCGTTGCGGCCCCGCCTATCCATCCGGGGGAGGATCGGAGATGGAGGAGAAGGTCTAGATCTCGGCCGAACAAGGGTGGCCGCGTCCGGACCGCGACGTGAGCCCGCGAACTCGGCTGCGACACCGACGGCAATGTGTGCTTCTTGGCCTGGCGCGACGGCTCAGTCCGTCGAGGAGGCGGATTTTTGCAGCGCCTCTTTCAGGGCATGCACGGAAACATTGGACAGGCTCGAATGCCGGCCCGGCGACACATGCAGCCAGGCATGTTCGCCGTTGCTGGCGAGCACGAGTATGCGGGCCGATGGCGCCGCTGCGAGCAGCGGCAACGCGACAGCATCTGTCTCGGCGTCCAAAAGGCCGACCAGCACCAGATCCGGCGCCAGATCGCCAAGCCGCTGGGTCAGGCGCTCGCGGGTGTCGAGCACCTCGATCACGTCGAGGACGATCTCCGGAGACACTACAGT
The DNA here is from genome assembly GCA_019237205.1 of Hyphomicrobiales bacterium. Taxonomy (GTDB): domain Bacteria; phylum Pseudomonadota; class Alphaproteobacteria; order Rhizobiales; family Beijerinckiaceae; genus Roseiarcus. The sequence goes on along the minus strand of JAFAHO010000225.1, from coordinate 6,995 downwards.
CGTCACCAGTTCGCGAAGGAACGGCGACAGCGTCACCACCACCGTCCGCAAAACCGTCACTCGCGTTCCTGCTCCAGGACAATCACGGGCTGCATTGTGACCTGAGCGGTCGCGCCTCGATATGCGTCCGAAGATGGAGAGAAGATGGAGCTCCGGATCAGCGATCTGGCGATCGCGTCCAGTTCGCGGCCTGGCCTCGCCGTTGCAGGTTCAACTTGTTCAAGACGCTGTGGACATGGGATTTCGTCGTCGCCACCCCGATGTTGAGCCGTCTGGCGATTTCCTTGTTGCTGAGCCCGGTTCCGATCAGGCCGACGATCTCGAGCTCGCGCCGCGTCAACTTGGCCGGGGATGGCCGCCGGCCGTCCGACCATTTGGCGGTCGCGGCGATGCGCCGGATCAAGCCAGCCGATACTGACCCCGAGCAGGCCTGCCGTCCGGCCTCGATATCGGTCACGAGCGCATTCAGATCGGCCAGGGCGGCGGTGCTTGGAATATAGCCGGCGATGCCGGCCTCGGCCCAGTCAACCACCGATTCGACCGACTCGATGACGGCGAAGACCACGAACCGAGGCCTCGCCGTCGTTTCCCGCAACTGACGGACCGCTGCAATGCCGTTGCGCACCGCGGCGTCCAGCAACACCATGTCGGGACGAAGTTCGTGACTCAGACTCAGCATCTCATTGCTGTCCTGGGCATGGCCGATCACCAGCATGGCGCGGTTGCGGCCCAGAATTTCGCCAAGGCTTTCCCGGAGAAACCTCACTTCCGAGGTGATAAGGAGCTTTAACGCAGGCGCGGCGTCAGGTCGATCGGTAATCTGCACGTCGCTCTGCATGCCGCGCTCCCCGATTGATCTCCCGATTGACGCTGCCTTTCGTCAAGTCGCGGCCGGCAGCAAAGGGACGGGAAAGAACCTGCCCTGCTGCCTCACTAGAACACCCGCCACCTCATTCAAAGAGGGCCAACCAAGCCGCCAGATAATTGTTCAGTGGGCGGCTGGTTTAGACCTGTTAACGTATTGCCCCAGCAAACGCGCGCCAAGAGCCAGTTTAGTGGCGCATGTTGGTCGGCGACGCGCTGTGATCCACATCACACAACCGACCGGGTGTCCTCGATCAGCGGCCAAATGAGCGCCGTATACGGGCCTGCCGCCATATCGCGGGGCGCGCGGGCGCGCGTATCACGTCAAGACCCCCGCGGCGGAGCCTAGCGACCCTGCGAAAGAACGGAGAGCATTCCGGTCCCAAGCATCATAACGTCGCGCGACTCCTTGGACATGTGTTCGCGCGGCAGGAAGCGGTGCAATTGCGTTCCCAATACGCCTCCGGCGAACACAGGCGCCGCCACGACAAGACCGATCGCCGCCGCACTCATCGCGCCCCCTTTTCCCCCGCTCGCGCGCCCAAGCCTTCCGGCGCATGACGCTTCTTGCGCAATGTCTTGCCTATTTCGCAGAAGCTCGAAAAGGGTTCAGACTGGACCGATGTCTAGCCCGCGTACTCGTCGTGCAGCTTCACCCAGGCCATGGGGTAGGGCAGGTCGTCTTCCTGGCGGCCGAGCCCAGTGATGTCGAGCAGCTGATAGGCCGGGTTCAGCATATCGAGGCCGCGCGCGTAGGCTGAGTAGGTGCGGTAGATAGTCCCGTCCGGCTCCCTGATGAAGGCGCTGACTCCCGGCAGGTCGGACATCTTCGTCTGGGTCGGGGCGAAATTGTAGCGGATCGTGCCGTCGGCCACCTGCTCGGGGTGGAAGGAAACGTGGAAGTCGTAGTTGAAGTCGCCGTCGCCCGACGAATACCAGGGGAAGGTCCAGCCCATCCGCTTGGCTGTCGCCTCGAGCTTGGCGAGGGGCGCGCGCGAAACCGCGACGAGCCGCGTGTCGCGCTCTGCGAGATGCGCCGTCACGCCGTTATAGCCGTCGGCCCAGAAGGAGCAGCTCTTGCAGGGTTTCTCCCAATCCGGCCCGAACATGAAATGATAGACGATGAGCTGGCGCCGGCCGCCGAAGAGATCGCCGAGCGCGAGGTTCGCGCCCTCTGGCCCGTCGAACCGGTAGGTCTTGTCGATCCTGAGCCAGGGCATCGCGCGGCGCTTTGCGCTGAGCTGGTCGCGTAAGCGGGTGAAGTCCTTCTCCTCGGCGAGAAGCTCGCGGCGCGCGGCGAGCCATTCGTCTTCCGTCGCGACGGGATGATCGGGCATGTCACACTCCCTTGCTTGTCGCCGGGCCGCCGGGCGGCGCGGTCCGATGGCGAAAGGGACGGCGCCGTCGCGAGCCCGTCCGATGGCGAGCCGTCCAGGACGCAGTCTATCACCGGGCCGCATGCTGTCACGCGCGAGCGCTTGCGTCTGATCGTCGCTCCGGCGGCGACGGGGACCCAAAAAAGAGAGCCGCTTTGCGGCGACTTTCAAGAGGCTTGTTTTTGCCTTGATCAGGCGATCGAGACCATCGAGCGAATCCGAGCGCCCACGACAGCAATTCGCCCTCGGGCCGCTTGCCGCCGCCGTCCTACCAAAACCGGACAAGTTAATTCGCTATCGCCAGCTTGCACCTGAGGCTGGGCCTTCTGCGTCGGCGCCGGTTACAGCGTTACTATTCACCGCCCTGCCGCATCGCGGACATTTCGTCGGATGGCAGGCGCGGCAGAACGGTTTGGCGCAGCCCGGACACGGTTCCTGGCCAGCGGGCTCGGTGAGACGCAGTCGTTCGTCGCAAACCAGCCGCGTCGAGTTCAGAATTAGAATTGGAATTACGGGAATTGTAGAGTCGAGGAAGGGCGCGGTGGCGTTGAGGCGTTTGCCAACGGCCCCGTTTCCCTTCCCCGCTCGTCAAACCGGACATGCGGATTTGCCGCATCCGGCTTTCCGACAGAGTTCATGTCAGGCTCACGGCGGGCGCGGAATCACGGGAATCACGGTGACACGACCGTCTTTACCTTATTTCGCGCGTATGCTATCCGTTGCGCCATCGCCCGCATCGCCTGCCTCGTGGTTCCCGGCCTGCCGCATCATGTGACCCAGCGGGGGAAACCGGCGCGAGCGCGTGTTCTTCGAGGATGGCCAACACGCGGATTTCAGCGCGAAAACAAGGGGTTTTAAGAGATACGCTCCCCCGCGGCTGAATAAATACAATGGGTTACCCGCAGCAGAAATCAGGTGCACAAAGGTCGGCTCCGCGCCGATACTGTTGAAAAATTCGATTCTCCGCATCGATCACAACTCAGAAGACTGCTGGCAGCCTAGAATGGAAAAATGGCTTAGGGGTACGGCGGAGCGACTGGTTTTGCCGCGTACGCTCCTCCTCCATGCCCTGTCATGAGGGCTATCGGCTGAGATGACCCGATGCGCGCGAAAACGAGATTTTCGCAGTGGCTCAATTTCCGAATTTTTCAACACTATCAGCCCGAAGTCGACTTTTAAACCGACACACGACCCGGAGCAGGCTCCGGTTCAGCAAGCTCTTGCGCGCTCTCCGAAACGGCCTTCGCATCCGGCCATGGCGGGAGCGGCGGCAGGCCCAAAACCGTGCGGACGGGCGCGAAGGAGCGGCGATGAACGGGCGAGGCGCCGAGCCGATGAAGAGCCGCCACATGCTCGCGGACGGGATAGCCCTTGTGCTTCGAAAAGCCGTATCCCGGATATGCCGCATCCAGCTTAAGCATGAGGGCGTCGCGGGCGGTCTTGGCCAGGATCGAGGCGGCGGCGATGGTCAGGCTTTTGCAGTCGCCCTTCACGATGGCCTGCTGGGGCGTCTTAAGGTCTCTGAGACGGCGCGCGTCGAGGAGGATGTGCTGCGGGGCCGGGAAAAGTCCTTCGACGGCGCGTCGCATGGCCAGGAGACCGGCCCAGTAGATATTGATGCGGTCGATCTCCTCGACTTCAGCGAAGGCGACCGACCACGCCACGGCGCGCTCCTTGATCCCGGCTGCGAGCCTGTCCCGGGTCCCCGCATCGAGCTTCTTCGAATCGTCGACGCCCGGAATCCGCGACCCTGGCGCGAATATGACCGCCGCGGCCGCCACCGGCCCTGCGAGCGGGCTCATGCCGGCCTCATCGACGCCGGCGACGTGCAGCATGCCTTCGGCCCAAAGCGCGCTCTCGAACTGCAGGAGCTTGCGCAATCGCTGCCCCTCCGAGCGGTTCTCGGCGCGCCGCCGCGCGATGGCGTCCAGAATGGCTTGTGCGCCGGGGCGCGGATCGGTCCTCAAGGCGGCTTCAGTCTCGGCGTCGAGCGGACGGGCCTCGATGACGAAACGGCGATGGATCCGAGCGAGCAGCGGGCGTGTCACGAGCGGCAATCTAGCCGGGATTGCGCCGGATACAATCGGGAGCCAGCGCAGCCGAAGCTCGACTCGAAGCTTTGGATTCCATGAGGAGCATCCGAAGGTCGCCAGCCGGCGGGTCGACGGCGCCGGTGGGCGCGCTGGGGCGTAGGATATCCCGACAGGAAAAAACCAATTTGTTGAGATCGTTGGACCAAGGATCAGAACTTCCGCCTGAAGGGGCGGATGCGTGACCCGCGACCATACGGAGCCGGCCCGGCGCGTTGACGACTCTGGCCGGGCGCCTAGCGTAGGCCATGAAACAGGAAAACGCAATGTCTTAAGAGAGTTGGACCAAGATTCAAAACTTCTGTCTCAAGGCGAGGCGCCTCCCGTCGCAATCCGCTTCGCCCTGTTATCTCGAAAAAATCTCCCTGTTATTTCTACGATTACCGCGCGCGCTTTGTTCTCCTTAGCTGTTCAATTCCAATGCCTTTCCGCCACAAGAGCCCGCGACAAACGGACAACAGCCCGGCGTTCTCCCCGTTAACAGGGAGAAACAGGGGGCGGGCTTTGGACAGACAGCCCTCACAGAAAACTCTGCGGATCGACGTCGATCGCGACCTTGACGCCGCCGCGCGGCGGCGGCGCGGCGGCGAGGAGCGCGCGCAAGAATCCCTGCATGTCGGCCGAGCGCGGCGCCTTGGCGGCGAGGCGGAAGCGGTGGCGCCTGCGCAGGACCGCGATCGGCGCTTCGGCGGGGCCGAGGAGCGTGATCTCGTCGTCGTGCGGATGCCCGCCGAGCGGCGCGACGCGCCAGCGCTTGCCTTCCGGCAGGCCATGGGCGGCGCGCGCGAGCGCCCGGGCGTGGGCTTCCGCCGCGCCGCGGTCCTCAGCCGAGACGATGATCGCTGCAAGGCGTCCGAACGGCGGCAGGCCGCCGATCCGCCGCTGCGCGGTCTCCTCCCGGTAGAATCGCTCGGCGTCGCCTGAGACGAGGGCCGCGATGACAGGATGCTCCGGCTGCCAGGTCTGCAGGAGCGCTCGTCCGGCGCGCTCGGCGCGCCCGGCCCGACCCGTCGCCTGGCGCAAGAGCTGGAACGTCCGCTCCGCGGCGCGCGGGTCGGCGTTGGCGAGGCCGACGTCGGCGTCGACCACGCAGACGAAGGTCAGCAGCGGAAAATTGTGGCCCTTGGCGACGAGCTGGGTGCCGATGATGAGGTCGTATTCGCCGCGCGCGGCGGCGTCGAGCTGCGCCCGCAGAGTCTCGATCCCCCCGAGGAAGTCGGACGACAGAACGAGCGTGCGGATGTCGGGAAAGAGGACCGCCGCCTCCTCGGCCAGCCGCTCGACGCCGGGCCCGCAGGCCGTCAGCGCATCGGCTTCATGACATGCGGGGCAGATCTTCGGCCGCCCCTCGACATGGCCGCAATGATGGCAGACGAGCGCGGCGCGGAAGCGGTGCTCGACCAGCCACGAAGCGCAGTTCGGGCACTCGAAGCGATGCCCGCAGGCGCGGCAAAGGGTGAGGGGCGCATAGCCGCGGCGGTTGAGGAAGAGGAGCGCCTGCTCGCGCCGTTCGCGCGCCGTCTCGACTCCAGCGATCGCCTTCGGCGAAAGCCAGCGCCCGCGCGGCGGACCCTCACGCCTCAAGTCCACTGTCGCGATGTCGGGCATGGTCGCTGCGCCGAAGCGCGAGGGGAGCCTCAGCCAGCGGTAGCGGCCATTTTCGGCGTTGAACCGCGTCTCGAGCGCGGGCGTGGCGGAGGCAAGCACGACCGGCGCCTTTTCGAGCCGCGCGCGAACGACCGCCATATCGCGCGCGTTATAGATGACGCCGTCCTCCTGCTTGTAGGCGCCCTCGTGCTCCTCGTCGACGACGATGAGGCCGAGATCGGCGAACGGCAAGAAGAGCGCCGAGCGCGCGCCGACGACGACCCGCGCTTCGCCGCTCGCCGCGGCGCCCCAGACGCGTTCGCGAGTGCGCTCAGTCAGGCCCGAATGCCATTCGGCGGGCCGCGCGCCGAAGCGCGCCGCGAAGCGGTCGAGGAATTGCGAGGTCAGCGCGATTTCGGGGAGGAGCACGAGCGCCTGCCGTCCCTGCCTTAAAGCTTCCGCGATGGCCTCGAAATAAACCTCGGTCTTGCCCGAGCCGGTCACGCCTTCGAGCAGCGTCGCTGAGAACGCGCGCGCCGCGACTCGGGCGATCAGATCGTCGGCAGCCCGGCGCTGATCGGCATTGAGCGGCGGCGAATGGAATTCGGGGTCGAGCGTGGCGGCGATCCGCTCCGGCTTCAGCGCGACGATCATCAGCGCGCCGTCTGCGATCAGGCCGTCGATCACGCCCGTCGAGCATTCAGCGCCCTGGCTCAGCGCGGATTTCGGGAACGGCGCCTCGGCGCCGGCGAGCGCCGCCAGGACGCGAGTGCGCGCCTCGGTCATCCGCGCCGGCGCCTTGCCGGTCGCGACGACGCCGAATTTCGGCGGCGGCGGCTCGATGATCTCGCCGACGCGGATCGCCATTCGGAGCACCATGCCGCGCGGGCTAAGGGTCCAGCGCGCGACCCAGTCGACGAAGTCGCGCAGGGGCTGGCGGAGCGGCGGCCAATCGCGCAGGCCCGCGACGGATTTGAGATTGTCGCCGCCGCCGGGCTTGACCGCCCAGACGACGCCGGTCGCACGGCGAGTTCCGAGCGGCACGCTGACACAGGCGCCTGGCTCGAGATTCAGGCTC
>JAFAHO010000173.1 GCA_019237205.1 Hyphomicrobiales bacterium | reverse complement strand
GATGCCGTCTTCGCGCGGCATCGCGGCGATCCAGGAGTCGGCAAATGTTAAGGGACGACAGCGGGAACGGTGGAGGTCGCCCGAGCGCGCCCTTGAATGTTCTCGGCGACCGACTCGACGTATGTTCGATGACGCCCAAGACGGGGTTCCTTCGTGACGGTTGCTGCAACACCGGTCCAGAAGACGTAGGCAGCCACACGGTCTGCGCCGTGATGACTGCCGCGTTTCTCGAGTTTTCCAAAACCCGCGGCAATGATCTTTCAACGGCGATGCCCCAATTTGGTTTTCCCGGCCTGAGGCCCGGCGACCGCTGGTGCTTGTGTGCGCCTCGCTGGCGCGAGGCGCTGGAGGCCGGCTACGCGCCACTTGTGGTCTTGCGGGCTACTCACGAAGGTGCACTCAACTACTGCTCGCTCACCGATCTCAAGCGATTCGCCCTGGACCTCGCCTGACCTCAACTTCGCACGCGGGCACGACTGCGGTCGATTCCACCCGGAGGACGTCTCTTGGCCCGTGAGCATCGACGCGATCGACTTCGGGTTGAACGGCTTTCGCCGTTCGTTCAGGAAGCCCTGGGCGGCCAACTCCGCGGAGATCGCTCGCAGGCTCAGCTTCCTGCCTTTGGGCTTCTTGCGAGCGAGCCGCTTCGCCAGAGCCACAGCCTCCGGGTTCGTCTCGACTAGGCTCTTACGAGCTGCACCATGAGGTCGCGGGCAAAGCGGTCCGGGCTCTCGACAAGGGATCGTCCGGGCGCCATTGCCGAGAAGTCGTTCCAGCATTTCCCCAAAGCCTGGACGGTCGCCGACAGGGTCTGCGCCGCTGATCGCCACGCCCATTCTGATGCTTCGAGAGGCCTTCGGCGGCTCCTCAGCATGAGCCGCACAGTCGCCTCCCCGCTGGCGCCGAGAAGCCCGCGCAGTGAATTCTCAAGCGAGCGCGAAGTGTTTTGTCAAAAACGCTGCTATGATGCGAAGAGGGAGACACGAATGGCAAGCGGCATTCATCACGTCACCAGCATCGCGGGTTCGGCGCGGCGAAATCTCGCTTTTTACACCGACACGCTCGGCATGCGGCTCGTCAAGAAGACCGTCAACTTCGACGATCCCGCCACTTATCATCTCTACTACGGCGACCCGGCGGGCCGTCCCGGCACGATCCTGACCTTCTTCCCTTGGGAAGGGGTTCCGCCTGGCCGCGCGGGAATAGGAGAGGTCCACGAAACGGTCTTCAGCGTCCCGGAAAGCTCGATCGGATACTGGACCCAGCGCTTTGTCGAGAAGGGCGTCGCTCACGAAACGCCTGTCAAGCGGTTCGGCGAAATCACCGTCGCGTTCAAGGACAGCGACGGAACCCGGCTTGCGCTCGCTGGAGCGAAGGCGATCGAGCCCGCGGACGCTTGGGGCACCGGCCGCGTGCCGCCTGAACACGCGATCCGCGGCTTCCATGGCGTGAGCCTGCTTCTCGCCGAGGCCGCCCCGACAGCAGCCATTCTCAGCGACGTCTTCGGCTTTGTGGCGGACGGGCGCGAAGGTTCAACCGAGCGCTACCGCGCGCCGGACGTTGCGACCGGGGGGGTCGTCGACCTCACGACGGCGGGGGAATTCCTCGCGGCGCGGCAGGGCGCGGGCTCGGTCCATCATATCGCCTTCCGCGCGGTCGACGACGCCGCACAAGCGGCGATGGCCAAGAAGCTCGTCCAGGATCATCGGCTCTATCCGACCGAGCAGAAGGACCGGAACTATTTCCGCTCGGTCTATTTCCGCGAGCCGGGCAAAGTGTTGTTCGAGATCGCGACCGACCCGCCCGGTTTTGCGATCGACGAGCCGATCGAGTCGCTCGGCCAGGCGCTGAAACTGCCTCCTTTCCTCGAAGGTCGCCGCGCGGAAATCGAAGCTGCGCTGCCGACGCTGACCTGAGCCGCCGAGGTGTCGCCCCGGTCGAGATCATCGTTGCGGCTCCGAGCGGAGCGAGGCGGATGCAACCCGCCGGAACGCGGCGCCCTGCGATCTGTGGATCGATGCGTCGCCGCCATAGGGCGTCGAAGAGGCCGGTCTCTCAACGGCCGGTGTTGGCGCCTCGCGAACGCGGCGCCGACATGACGGCTCAGCTCTCCTATATTCACCGCTTCGAGCCGGGCGGCGACCCGGCCCGTCCGCCGCTCCTCCTTCTTCACGGGACAGGCGGCGACGAAGAGGACCTGCTGCCGCTCGGCCATGAGGTGGCGCCTTCCGCCTCCCTTCTCTCTCCACGAGGCAACGTTCTCGAAGGTGCCATGCCGCGTTTCTTCCGACGCATTCGCGAAGGGCTGTTCGACGAGGACGACGTGCGCCGCAGGGCGAATGAGCTCGCCGACTTCATTGGCGAGGCGCGGCGTGCCTATCGAATCGCGGCACCGGTTGCGCTAGGCTATTCCAACGGCGCCAATATCGCCGCCGCGGTTCTCCTGCTGCGCCCGGAGGCTCTTATCGGCGCGATTCTCTTGCGAGCGATGGCGCCGCTCGCCGATCCGCCGAAAAGCCACTTGTCCGGAGTCCCGGTCCTGATCCTGTCGGGCCACAACGACCCGATCGTCCCTGCGTCGAGCGCCAAAGAGCTGGCGCGGTCTCTCTCGGCCGCCGGCGCGCGAGTGGCGCACGAAACCGCGCCCG
>JAFAHO010000392.1 GCA_019237205.1 Hyphomicrobiales bacterium | reverse complement strand
ATTCAAAGCGAGATTGAGGTCAACGGGCGGCGTGGCCTGTTCGACGACCTGATCGGCGTCCGCTTCGCTGTGATAGCGCGGAACTCTTCGGCGCTGTGCTCGATCAGCGATGAGAACCACAAGGCCTTGGCGCGCTGGAACGCCGCGCTCGTGGACTTTTCGCCCAGCGAGGTTCGGGACGTAACGGGCCGCTACGGCCAGTGGCTCGACGAGTTGGGATGCGAGGCGGTATTCGTGCGCCCGGACTTCTACGTGCAAGGAGGCGCCCGAAACGGAGCGGAGCTCAACGCTCTACTTGACGCCTGGCGGCGCAAAACGACGGGCCGCAGCTGAAGAGTTCATGATTCAAACAGGAGGAGCCCCATGCAAATGAAATTCGATCCCAAAGTGTTCCAGCTCGGATATGTCGCGCTCGGGACGCCGAACATCGAGCGCGCCAAGCAGCACTATCTCCAAAATCTCGGCATGACCGAGGTCGCGCGTGATGGCGATGGGTCAGTTTATCTCTCGATCGGCTACAACCATCACGATCTCGTCCTGCGCCCAACGGCGCAAAAGGCGCTGCTCAATGTAGGCTTTCAGCTTAAGCCGCACATCACGCCCAGCGAGTTCGCCCGCGACGTTCGGGAGACTGGCCTCACCGCCACGATCAAGACCGACAGTCAGCCCGGCGTCGCCGAACTGGTCGAGGTCGACGCGCCGGGCGGCTTGGCCATCCAGTTCTACGGCGCGATCGAAGCTTCGGCCCCCGGCTTCAAACAAACCGGCGCTGCGCCGTTCCGGCTCGGCCATGTGGCGATCATCAATCCTGACGGCGACAAGGCGATCGCGTTCTTGACCGACTTTCTCGGCTTCGTCCTTACCGATGACATCGCGGGGATCGCGAACTTCCTCACCTGCAACCGCGAGCACCACGTCGTGAACCTCGTGAAGGCGCCGGAATTGCGGGTCCACCACATCGCCTTCGAGCTGAGGGACACCGCCTGCCACGGCGTCGCCTCCGACGCCTTGCGCGCGGCCGGCGTCAATATTCTCTGGGGCCCGTCACGGCATACTGCGGGGCACAACGTGGCGTCCTACCACCACGACCCCGACAAGGTGATGATCGAGTTCTACACCGAGATGGACACGTTCATTCCCGAACTCGGCATGAGCGAGCCCAGGCCCTGGCACGAGCATTTCCCGATGAAGCCGAGGAGCTGGGGCCCCACGGAGCTCAACGCCTGGGGCGCCGATTTCGCCTTCAACCTCGCGACGGGTTGAAGGGACAACCCTGTCGCTTTTCATCGATTGGAGGACTCGCTGAGCTTCAGCAGGTCACCGATCACGTGCGCCCCCAATCGACTTAAGAGAGAGAAAGAAATGAGCGAAGCAGTCGTAGCCTCAAAGTCAAGTCATGACGCTGGCCATGCTGGCCATGCGGCCGAGGTTCGCCCACCTGCGCAGTGGACGGGCAACAAGGTTTTTGCGGAGGCGCTCGCCGCTTACGGCGCGGACCATTTCTTTTACGTGCCGGTCATCCTGCCGGGCGCGGTGGTCGAGATGACGGCACGCAGGCTCAACCCAATCGTGGCGCATACGGAAAAAGCCGCCGCCTATATGGCGGACGGCTACGCCCGGGCCAGCGGACGGATCGGCGTTTGCGGTTCGCAGGCGATTGGCGCGGCTAATCTCGCCGCCGGTCTGTTGGACGCCTTTATGGCGCGCTCGCCGGTCCTCGCTGTCACGGGCAGCGGCACCCCCGAGACTGGCGAGCGAAACTTCTACCAGGAGGCCGATCAACGCGGGTTCTTCGCCGGCGTCACAAAGATGAGCTCGCGCGTGGGGAGCCCCACCCGCTTCGCCGATCTCATCCGCCAGGCCGTCCGTACCGCCGTGTCCGACCAGCCGGGACCGACGCACCTCGAGATCGCGGGCTTTTGGGGGAGCCTCGGGACCGAGGAGGCGCCCAAACCGCCGGCGTTTGAGCCGCAGTATGGCGCCTGCCCGCCCTGCCGGCCTTCCGGCGACCCTGAGCGCATTGCCACTTTGGCGAAGAGACTCGCCGCAGCGGCCCGGCCCATTGTCGTCGCGGGCAGCGGCATCCGCGCGTCGCAGGCGGCCGCGCAGCTCTTGGCGTTTGTCCGAAAAGCTCAGATCCCTGTCGCGACCTCCCTCGACGCCAAGGCGGCCATCCCCGACAGCGAGCCTTTCTCGGTCGGTGTCGTCGGCGATTATTCGCGCGACACCGCGAACATGGCCGTCAGCGAAGCGGACTTCGTCATGTTCGTCGGAACCAGCACCGGCAGCATGGTCACGCGGAACTGGACAGTTCCCGCGGTCGGGATCGCCGCCGCACAGATCGACATCGAGCCGCGCGAGCTTGGCCGAAACTATCCGTTGGAAATCGGCGTCCTCGGCGACCCTGGAGCGGTGCTCAATAAGCTCGCTGCGATCATCGCGCCAAATCCGGGCCGGAGCGACTGGCTTGCGCGCATTGCTGACCTGCGCCGCCAGTGGGCGGAACAGGCCGCGAAGCTGGAAGCCACCTCCGCTTTGCCGCTTCGGCCGGAACGCATCATGCGCGAGCTCTCCGACGCGCTGCCTGAAGGCGCGCTGGTCGTGGTGGACACCGGCCATTCGGCCGCATGGTCCTGCCGCCACCTCTACCTCGACAAGCGCGGCCAGGGCCTGCTCCGGGCCGCGGGGTCGCTCGGCTGGTCTTTCCCGGCGTCGCTCGGCGCCAAGTGCGGCCAGCCTGACAGACCCGTAGTCTGCTTCACCGGCGACGGCGGCTTTATGTACCACATGCCGGAGATGGAGACTGCGCTGCGCTACGGCATCCGGACTGTGACGGTGGTGAACAACAACGCGAGCTTCAGCCAGGAGAAGTTCTTGTGGCGCGACGAAGAGACGCTCTCGCGCAATTGGCGTTTCTCGCCGGTCGACTTCGCCGGGGCCGCGGAGGCCTTCGGCTGCGCCGCGTTCCGGGTGGAGCGGCAGGGCGAACTGGCGCCGGCGCTGAGCGCAGCGTTCGCAGCCGATCGGCCGGCGGTGATCGAAGTAATCTCGGATCCCATGGTGGCCGCCCCGCCGTCTTGGGCGCCCGGCTCGCCCGGTCCAGCTTACGGAGGCGCGGTTTGAGCGTGGGCGTCGCGGCAAAAGGCCCCCTAGCGTAGCTTTGCCGTACGCCTCCGACGCATGTCTGACTGTCACAAGGTGCGGTTTCCACGGGCTGAACCGGCGAAGCGTTTGTGACAGGATCACTTTGCCGTCGGGCGAGAGGCGGATCAAAAGCGATGCCTCTCTGAAGGCGATGGCCAGGCGAACGATGCCATGGCCGCCCGACAAGAGTTACGGCGACGAGTGTCTCAATTTGTGCCACCGCGCTTTGGTACGGGCCTTTTTCCATCCCTCTAAGAATTTGTTCTTGACGAAGGTATCGGCGTCGCTGGCGATAAATTCCTCTGCCGACCAAGATCGGACGAACTCCGTACGTGGGGCGCCAGTCAGCGTAGCATTGGTGTCGGCCCCGCACGGGGTCTCAACCTCTTTTGGGCGGCGAAAAGGAAACGAGGGGAGCTACCTGGAGGCCGACTGATATGCAGGATTAAGGGTAGGCCTTGACGGGCTTCACCCGTTGCTCATGGTGAGCGCCGCAAAGCAATTCAATTCAATGGGTGAACACGACGGCTCCTTCCATCTTTTTTCGGACCCAAACCCCGCGCGGAAGCCCATATGAGCAATATCGCTTCGACGGGGAGCGCGTTGAGTGCCAACGCGTCATTCCCATCGTTCCA
>JAFAHO010000142.1 GCA_019237205.1 Hyphomicrobiales bacterium | reverse complement strand
ATTGGCGCGCCCGACAGGATTCGAACCTGTGGCCTCTGCCTTCGGAGGGCAACGCTCTATCCAGCTGAGCTACGGGCGCTTCTTTCACGGCCGTCGGGCCGCGCGAGTCCCATACCCCAATTCGACGCCGAAGGGAATTCCCTGCATGGGATCTGCACATGTGAGACGGCTGGGGTCTCGCGGCGGAGTTGCTGGCGAGATACTGGGCTGGGGTTTTTCCGGCAAGAGCGCCCGTGGGGCCGATGGTGGTTGTAGAGGTTCCGGCAGCTCTCGAGGATGGGGGTTGAGCTCATCGACGCCTGAGGGGAGATCGTAGGTTTCGTAGAACTCGTATCGCCATGCGCCGTTGCAGCGCTCGACGGCGCCGTTCATTTGTGGGCTTCGCGGCGGCAGGACCTGGAGGGCGGCGGCCTGGGCAGTGGCGCGGTTGAAGGCCTTGGTCCATTTGGCGATCGGGTCCGTAGGCCGTGAAGTGCTTGATCGCCTTGCTCGGGGCGAGATTGACGAAGACGGTGTCGAGCTGACGAGGCCGCCGGGCTCGCTGACGGCGAGGTGGCGCAGCAGGCGCTGGGCGGAGCGGCGCTAGGCCGTCCGTCGGCGGGCGTAGGAGGCAGAGCCGGCCCGGGCTCGACGACGCCGTGCGCTGCGGGGTCGGCGATGATCCGCCCGACCGTCGCGTCGCTGACCGCGAAGCCTTCGGCGCGCACGAGCGGCCCGAGTTTGGCTCTCCCCCACATCGGAAAGTCCTGGCGCAGCCGCTCGACCGCGTGCCGCAACTCGGGCGTCGATGTCTTGGACCGGGCCCGGCGGGGACGCCGGCTTTTCGGCGTGGCGTCCGTCTCCCAGCGATAAAGGGTCGAACGGGGGAGGCCGACCGCCCGGGCCGCGGCTTCGGCGCTCAGCCCGTCGCTCATCGCCCGCCGCCGGCGCGCGACGCCGCCCTGCCGTTCCTGATCATCTGCCGCGGTCTCCTGAGGTTGGTTGATTCGCAACTCTCAGCTTCGGAGACCCCGTCCTTTCCCCAATCGCTCCGTCTCATATCTGTCTGAGCCCGGACATTCCCCGGCGTCCCGTTCAGGCCGCGACCGGCGGGAGAATCGGCTCGACCCCAAAATGCCGCAGGTAGCGCGCCTCGACGTCGCGGAGGGGCATCGCGACAAAGAGGTCGGTGGCTCCGAAGGCCGGATCGAGGGCCGGGATGGGGCTGAAAGTGGCGCCAAGGCGCCAGTAGCCTTTGACGAGCGGCGGCAACCCGCGCACGATGGCGCGCGGGTCGAGGGCGGTCGGCGGCCCGTCGTCCTCAAGCGCGGCCTTGCGGTCCGCGCGGGGCTCAACGCGCCAGGACGGATCGCCGCCCGCCGCGAGCCAGCGGATGGCGGCCTTATGGGCGGCGGGATCGACGCCGGGCAGGCTCGCGCAGCCGATCATCGCGTCCATGGCGTGATGGCGCGCATAGGCCCAGAGGCCGCGCCACAAGAGTTCAAGCGTGCGCCCGCCGCGATGGCTCTCGGCGACGCAGGCCCGTCCAACCTCGAGCAGGCGTGTCCCGCGGCGGGGCGCAATGAGCTGCTCAAGCTCGAATTCACGCGAGCTGTAGAAGCCGAAATTGCGCTCCGCCACGTCCTGACGCAGTAGGCGATAGGCGCCGACAACGCCCGGCGATCCGTCCCGCGTCGGCGCGATGCGGTCGACGACGAGGATATGATCGCTGACCGCGTCGAACCGGCAGAGGTCTCTTCGGGTCAGCCGAGAGGCGGGGTCGGGGATCCCCCCTCCCTCCTCGAAGAAGACGCGATAACGCAGCCTCTGGGCGCGCCGCACCTCCTTGCCGGTCGCGGCGAGGCGCGCTTCGAGCGCACCGGCGCGGGCCAAGACCGGGCCCAGACCGGCGAGGTCACGCCTGCGGGAGAAGCGCTGCAGGAACGCGCGCGCTCCCCCCTGCTCCGGCATCGATGCGAATGTCAGCGCCAACGAGAGTCCATCCGAATGTCGTCTCCGTTGAGGCCGATGATCAGGCTCGCCGCGTCGCCGCGGGGGAAGTGAATCCTCACGACGTGGATTCGCTGCGTTCCGGTGTCGCGGCTGTGCATGACATGGGCCTCGTGCGAGGAGCGAGACTTGATTTCGCTCGACACGGTGGGATTTACCTCACGGTTTCGTGGCCGGCGGTTCGGCGCCCGGCGGAGTCTGAACATTGAGCTTTTGACGCGCTGCCTCTGCCGCAGCCTTGCGCTCCAGAAACAGGCTGTAGGCAACGTAGTATTTGTAAATGTTGCTGACGTATTGGACGGTCTCGGCGCCGACGACCTTGGCGGCCTCGTTCTCGACGTTGCCGAACCAGACGTTCGGATCGTAGCCGTCCTTTTTGGCAAGACCCCGGAATTTTTGCAGGTTGCCGGGGCCGGCGTTGTAGGCCGCGAAGGTCATCAACACGCGGTTCTTGTCGTCGACGTTCGGGTCGTTG
>JAFAHO010000115.1 GCA_019237205.1 Hyphomicrobiales bacterium | reverse complement strand
GCCAGCAGCGCATGAGGGTCAGCCGCAGCGGCATAGGGACCTGCTTTGGCAAGGTAGAGATACTTCTCGTGCTTGAGCGCCTCGCAGGTCGACCGATAGGAAATCCCGTTCGCCTGATATTGATTGAGTTGCTGCACTCCCTCGATCACGGCGATGGCGGCGCCTAAGGCTCCGAGCAGAATCTTGGGGACTTCAACCTGGGTGAAGGGTATCTGCGACGAAGCCGAGAGCAGCGGGATCAGCGCCGCGAGCACAATAACCGTGAGTTTGAGAAACTTGTAATAGTTTTGGTTGCTGGTGCTGCGTTTGTCGTACCAATTGATTTGATCCTCGAGACGTCCCATCGTCGGATCACCAGACATTGATTCCCCTCCTGAACGCCCAACAAAACGCGCCGCAAGTTGGCTGAGCCGCCCTAAATCTCGATCTCGCGCCCGATCTCGACCACCTGATCGTAGGGCAAGTGAAGATAGTCGCTTATGCGCGCGGCGTTGCGACCCATTAGGGCGAACAGAACCTCCTGCCACCGCGGCAGGCCCTTGCCGTCCTCGGCCGGCACGATGGTCTCGGCCCCGACATAGTAGGTCACGTCGTCGAGGTCGATGCCCACCCCTCTCATCTTGCAGCTGGCCAGGATTTCGGGAATGTCCGGATGCTCCATGAAGCCCAGTTTGACTTCGGCGCGCCAGAAGTGGTCGCCCTCGCGTTGCACCGTCAACCGCTCGGCCTCGTCGACACGCGGGACGGAGAGGACTGTCATCGTCAGCGTCAACGCATTTTCATGCAGCGCGCGGTTGTGGCGCACGTGCCAGTCGAGCACCGGCGGGGTCTGAGCCTTGGCGCGGGTGAAGAACACGGCCGAGCCTGGCACACGCGCGACCTTGCCGGACTGAAGGAGCTCGAGAAACGTCGAAAGCGGCGTCACTTCGGACTCGACCCGCTTCTGCACCGCGGTCGCGCCGGTGTGCCAGATCCACATTACGCCATAAACGATCGAGGCGAGCAGCAGCGGGACCCAGCCGCCCTCCATGACCTTGGCCATGTTGGCGGCGAAGAAGCTGCCGTCGACGAGGATGAAGACCGCCGCGACCGCCCCCGCCGCCGCGACCGGCCAATGCCAGATCTCGCGCATGGCGATGAACAGGAGCACGCTCGTCATCAGCATCGTCGCCGACACCGCGATGCCGTAGGCCGCGGCGAGATTGTCGGACTTGCCGAAGCCGATCGTCAGGCCGAGCGTCACAATCATCAGAAGCCAGTTGACCGTTCCGACATAGATCTGGCCGTAGCCTTCCTCCGAGGTCTGCTTGATGGCCACGCGCGGCAGCCAGCCGAGCTGGATCGCCTGTCGCGTCATCGAATAGGCGCCGGTGATGATCGACTGGCTTGCGATCACGGTCGCAATTGTGGCGAGCACGATCAGCGGCGTCAGAAGGGGCGCCGGACAGAGCCGGTAGAAGATGTTGCCTTCCGTCTGCGCGCCCGCGAGCACGATCGCCGCCTGTCCGGCGTAGTTGAGGATGAGGGCCGGAAAGACGACAAGGCTCCACGCGAGGCGGATCGGCCCGGGGCCGAAATGCCCCATGTCGGCGTAAAGCGCCTCGGCGCCGGTCACACAGAGGAAGACGCCGCCGAGCACGAGAAAACCTTGCAAGCCCCCGCGCATCAGATAATCGAGCCCGTAGAGCGGATTGATCGCCGCAAAGACCCCCGGATGCTGCATGATTCCGTAGACGCCGAGCGCCGCGATGATGAGGAACCAGGCCAGCATGATCGGCCCGAATGCGCGGCCGATCGCCGCCGTTCCGAACGGCTGCACCGCAAACAGCGCGAGCAGGATGAGGGACGCCGCAGGCAACACATACGCGGTTAGCGCCGGTGCGATCTGCTCCACGCCTTCGAGCGCGGAGAGCACCGAGATCGCCGGCGTGATCGCGCCGTCGCCGTAGATGAGCGCTGCGCCGAAGAGCCCAACCGAGATGATAATCGGCCGATGATGCGTCTTGACGCCGAGCAGCGTCATCAAGGCGATGATGCCGCCCTCGCCGTCGTTGTCCACCCGCATGGCGAAGTTGACGTATTTGACGGTGGTGATGAGGAACAGCGTCCAGAGAATGAGCGACAGGGCGCCGAGCACCGCCGCCGGATCGGGATGCGGGCCGGTATAGTCGAGCACGGTTTTCAGCGTATAGAGCGGGCTCGTGCCGATGTCGCCGAACACCACGCCCAGCGCCGCGAGGGCGGCGAGCGCAAGGCGCCCGTTCGGTTGAGTTGGCGCAGCGGTCGCCTGGCTTGACATCTTGCTCTCCCCTTTGCGGCTCGCGCGTCTGGCGAACCGCATCGATAAACGCCGAGTGAAACAATAGCTTGACGCTGGCGGGCGCGCCATCGCAGCGCGCCGGCGCGTCAATGTTCTGGCAACCTTCGCAGGTCTGGCCCGACCCAAGAGAACCGATTGTCAATGTTAAGAAATTCTGCGGCTTCGCAACGCTTCGATCGATAAAATTCGACGCAATTTATTCTGAGCTCGCCAAGCGGAAGGCGCGATGCTGCGAGGGTCGAAACCCAGCGAGCGCCCCATGTTTAGCCGGCTCTTCAGCTTCGTCACCGCCGCGGTCGTCTTCGGTCTTGCCTGGAACAGCTTTGGCCAAGCCTCCGAGCAGGGTCTGCCGAAGGCAACCTGGACGCCGGTCGGAGAGGAGACCGCGATCCCCTACGGCTGGGTCGACTTTTGCAACCGCCATGCGGAAGAGTGCGCTCTCGGCAAGCTGAAGCCGGTCGACGTGCGCATGACCCGGCAGGTCTGGAAGGTGCTGAACGAAGTCAACGCTTTCGCGAATTCAACGATCGAGCCGATCAGCAATCTCGACCATTGGGGCACGACGCTGGATCATTGGGACTATCCGATCGACGGCAAGGGCGACTGCAAGATCTACGCGCTGTTCAAGCGCAAGCTGCTCGTCGAGCGCGGCTTCCCCCGCCAGGCGTTGTTGATGACGATCGTGCGCGACCTCAACGGCGAAGGCCATGCGGTGCTGACCGTCAAGACCGATCGCGGGGATTTCGTGCTCGACAACCTGACAGGAGACATCCGCGCCTGGAGCGACACCGGCTACCAGTTCTTCAAGCGCCAGGCCCAGGACGATCCGAACATGTGGCTGAGCCTCGGCGGCGCGACTGGCGCCGCGCCCACGGAAGCGGCGGCGAATTGAGCCACGGAGTCGCCTGGGGCCTGACCGGCTGACGCGCCGTAGCGCCCGACGCCCGAGGACCCCTCCCCCAACCGCTCCAACGCCGCAATCGCGTCGACCGGCAACGGCCAGGCGCGCGCCGCGGCCAGGATCTCCGCCAGATAGTCGGGACGCAACGCCCCAGGTCCGTCATTGGCGCCGAAATAGACAAGCGCCCGCCTGGGTCCGGGTCCGGTGAGGACCGGCTGGGCGACCTTCGTGTAGAGGCCGTGCGCCAGTCCCTCGTACCGGTCCAGCGCCGGAACGTCAGACAGCGCGACGTCCCATAAGATCCCGTGGACCGAGGCGCGCGGGTCGCGTACCGCCGTCAACCAGCCCTCGCGCATCGCGGCGAGCCGATGTCGCGCGAGCCGCGCGAGCCCGAGCGTCTTCGAGCGCGGACAGCGGCGCGCCATCGCCTCGCGGTTGATGTTGGCGCCATAGGCGAAATAAAGCGGCATGCCCTACCCGCTCAGCCGTTCGACCCTGTGGACGACGCTCTTGCCGCGCAGTTCCGAGAGGATCGCGTTGAGGTGCTGAATGTCGCGAACCTGCACATCGATGCGCAGCTCGCGGAAGTCCGCGCCATTGGCCGAAGATGAGACAGCGTCGATATTGGCTCCGTATTCTCCGATCGTCGTTGCGATCACGCCGAGCGCGCCCGGCTCGTTGAGCATGGTCACGACGAGCTGCGTCGAATAGACCGCCTTCGGCGCGTTCTCCAGATCCCAACGCACGTCGAGCCACAATTCGAGCTGATCGTTGTATTCGATCAGCGCGGGCGAGTGGATTGGATAGATGGTGATGCCCTCGGGACCGCGAATGCCGACGATCCGCTCGCCTGGGACAGCGCCTCCCTTGGGGGCGAACCGCACCGTCGTGTCGAGATCGATGCCGCGCACCGGCAGGACCGAGGCGGGGTCCGACTTGCCCGGCACGCGGAAAACGAGATCGACCGCCTTGGGCAGGCCAAACCAGCCGCTCTCATTCTCGGGCACGGCGGGACCTGCCTTGCGCTCCTCCTTGAAATCGGGATGCACCGCGCGCACGACGTCGGTCGAATAGATTTCGCCGCGCCCGACGCCGATGAACACGTCGTCTACCGAAGCGCGCGCCAGACGCGGAAGCGCGGCTTTCAGTTTGGCTTCGGAGAATTTCTTGCCGGCCCGTTCGAACGCGCGCTCGACGATCTGCCGGCCCAGACCTCCGAACTGGGATTTGGCCGCCTCCCGGGTGGCGCGCCGGATCGCGGCGCGCGCGCGGCCGGTCACGACAACGCCGTCCCACGCGGCCGGCGGGGCGCTGCGCTCCGAGCGGGAAATGAGCACTTCGTCGCCGTTCTGCAGCACGGAAATGAGCGGCGCGATGCGACCGTTGATCTTGCAGCCAACCGCGGAATTGCCGATGTCGGTATGAACCGCGTAGGCGAAATCAATCGCGGTCGCGCCTCGCGGCAGGGCGATGAGCCGGCCTTTCGGGGTAAAGCAGAAAACCTGATCGTGAAACAGCTCGAGCTTGGTGTGCTCGAGAAACCGTTCCGAATCGTCGCCCGCAAGCGCTTCGATCGTCTGGCGCAAGCCCCGATAGGCGCGTGTTTCGCTGACCCCCGGCAAGTCGGCGCCGGTTCGCCCGTCCTTGTAGATCGCGTGCGCGGCGATGCCGTATTCCGCCACTTCATGCATTTCGTGGGTGCGGATCTGGAGTTCGACGCGCTGGCTCCCGGGACCAATGACGGTCGTGTGGATCGAGCGATAATCGTTCTGCTTCGGCGTGGAAATATAGTCCTTGAAGCGACCGGGCACGCTCGGCCAAGTAGTATGCGCGACGCCGACCGCCGCATAGCAGTCGGCGACGGTGTCGACCAGAATGCGAAACCCGTAGATGTCGGACAATTGCTCAAAGGCGATGGACCGGCGCTCCATTTTCTTCCAGATCGAATAGGGCTGTTTCTCCCGGCCCTTCACCTCGACCTTGATGCCGCGGCGGGCGAACTGGTCGGTGAGTTCGGCTGCAATGCGCGCGATGATCGCGCCGTTCTTGGTCTTCAATGTCTGCAGGCGCGAGACGATCAGCGCGTAGGCGTCCGGCATCAGGCAGCGGAAGGAGAGGTCCTCAAGTTCGCTGCGCATGCTCTGCATGCCCATTCGGCCGGCGAGCGGGGCGTAGATGTCAAGCGTATCCTGGGCGATACGGGCGCGCTTGTCCTCCGGCATGTACTTGAGCGTGCGCATATTGTGCAGGCGATCGGCAAGTTTCACCAGCAGGACGCGGGCGTCGTCGGCGATCGCGAGCAGCAGTTTGCGGAAATTCTCGGCCTGCTGGGCGTGCTTCGTGACGAAGTCGAGCTTGCCGAGCTTGGTCAGGCCGTCGACCAGCCCGCCGATCTCTTCGCCGAACGCCTTGTCGACATCCTCGCGCGTGATGGCTGTGTCTTCGATCGTGTCGTGCAGCATGGCCGCGACGATGGTCGGGTCGTCGACTTTCAGTTCGGTCAGGATCGCGGCGACTTCGAGCGGATGTGAAAAATAAGGATCGCCGGAGGCCCGCTTCTGGCTGCCGTGCGCCTTCATCGCAAACACATAGGCGCGGTTGAGCAGATCTTCGTTGGCGTTCGGATTGTAGCGGCGGACGCGCTCGACCAGTTCGTATTGCCGCATCATCGCCGCAACGTCTCAATCATCCGGGACGGCCGAGATGCTCATGGGGCCCGCGCCGACGGGCGATCCACGAGGATACGGCGTGATTTGTAGGAGCGCCGCAAGGCGTCCGCCCGGACCGGACGCAACTTGCCGCGCGTCTCAGGGCGGGTCTCGACAATCATCAACCGGCGGGAGCGGGTTCGCAAGCCAAAAAGTGGAGTGTGCTCCCTCTCCCGGAGCTCAAACCCCCGCCCCTCTTCCTCTCGGAGAGGGTTCACGAAAAAACCCCGGAGCTTTCGCTCCGGGGCTCTTTTTTCATCCGACCGTATTGCGATCAGAAGTAACGGGTGATGCGGAAGCGGCCCGCGAAGCCGTCGCTTTCCCCCTTCCAGGCACCGGGCACGAACGCGCCGTTGTTGAACACCGTCCCGATGAAGCCGCTCGGCCTGTCTTGTGTGGTGCCCTGATACATCAACTCCAGATCGAAGTTGAGGTTCGTGACCGGGTTCCAGCCGAGATCAGCGCCGACGATCCAGCTGGTGGCGTGCGACGATATCGCGCCGATGCCGTAGCCGTTATTTAAGGCTCCCGTGGCAAAGGCGCCGCAACCGAAGAATCCACCGCAGCCGTTGTTCTGGTTGCTCCAGTTGATGCCGCCGACCGAGCCTTCGAGATCGATATAGAACTGCGGGGTGAAGTGATGCTCTAAGATCGCCGTGACCGACCACGCTCTCGGCACCGCCCACTGGTTGGAGAGCGGGTTGAAGAAGGCGTCTTGGAGGTACATCGGCTGGCCATTGCCATTGACCTGGCCGTTCTCGCCCCACATGCCGTCGAGGAGACCCGAGTACCACACCGCATTCTGGCTGTAGGCGCCGGTGACCAGAATGTTGTCGCCCGCGCCAAAGAAGCCGCCCCAGCCCGTCAGGTTGAACTTCACGCCGGCGTCGACGGCCCAGCCGACCTTGTTCTCCGCCGCATTGCACAGGACGAGGCCAGTAAGGCCGCAAAAGGAGGGGGGGAACGTGCCGGCGTAGTTATACTCTCTCACGTTGACGTCATGGATGACGCCCGAGACCTGGGCCTCGCCCCAGCCCTGCTTGACGTGTAGCGCGCCGACGATGTCGGGCCAGCGCTCGCCGCCGAAGGTGATGCTGGAGGGCGTAAAGCCGTTAACCCCGATATTCGCAAAGTTCGGGTTGCCCACGTCGGTACCCCCGCCGGAGCTGCCGTTCGTGCCTGGGCTTTCCGCCGAGAGCGTCGCCGAGAAGCCGCCGCCGAACGAGGCAGTGTAGGCGATCAGGTCAGGCTCGTTGAAGCCCTTGCGGTCGGGGGAGAAGATGTTCGCCCAGTTGTCGCCGCCGCCGGTGAACGAGAAGAACGACTGCGCCTTACCTGCGGTGATCCCTGCCCAGGTCAGATAGCCCGTGTTGAGGTAGGTCGCGTTGCCGGTGTTGTCGAATCCGTTGCCGTTTTCAGAGTTGAGGTCGAAATGGCCGATCAGGGGCCCGTAGGGGGTGTTGGACGCGAAACTGAAGCCGAAGTTGGCGCGGGTCGTCCAGCCGGTGGCGTGACGATTGAAGGTGCCTGTCTGGGTGTTGGGATTAATCAGACCGGTCTGCTCTCCGGCCGCGTGAAAGACCGCCCCGGGCGTGTTGGGCAACACCAATTGGCCACCGACATAGTATCCCGGAACAGCGTAGAAGATGGGCGCGGCGGTGTCGGTGCCCTCGACGAGGATACGCTGATCGGATTGAGCGACGGCGAATGGATCGAGCGCCGTCCTTATAGCAGAGGTGATTCCCCCGCCCCAGTTGTACTGGTTTTCGAGGTTGCCGCCGGTGAACTGAGCGGTGATGTAGCCGCTGAGCTTCACGCAGGTGTCGGAGCCTGGCAGGGTCCAGCCCGTGATCCCGCCGACGTTGCAGATTTGGACATATTGAACCACAGGGGCCGCCTTATGCGTGGGCAGATCGGCCGCCTGGGCGCTGGCGACGGCGACGATGCCGGCCGCTGAACCAAGCAGAATGCTCTTGATGAGCGTCATTGTTGACCTCCAGTTAACATGATGGGCGTTGGTTCTCTTCTCACTTTCGAGTCCCCGGCCCTTGACGAACCCAAAACCGAAGGTGGTCAGCACCCTATTCCCGATTACCCCGGATGTTGGCGGTTTGCCCCAGCAAGTGACGCCTCCGACCCGTCCGCGACCGGGAATCTCCCGCTCACTTGCCTAACCATACCCCGGTCGCGCGGAGTCTCAACTGCTAATCGTCTCGAAATCGCCTTGGAAACGCCTTTCCTGCGACCATGTTGCATAAAGGTCACGAATTGAGGATCGAGGTCCGCGTGGCGCGGCGCTGGAATACGTTTATCAATCCGTTAACCCGTGGCCAACTTCGGCGCCTTTGCTGAACGCCGCAACCGGACCGGTTCCCGGCAAGCCTCTGATTTTCTTTACGTCATCGCGGTCGGCGGCGATGCGCCGCGCCGCCGGGCCTCGCGCAAGCAAGGTTTCAGAGGTCCCGGTCGTTCGCCGCCCGCGCCTCGATGACGACGAACGCCTGGGCGAGCGGGGTCTCGTCGGTGATGGTCAGATGGATGAAGGCTTCCGCGCCCGGCGGCAGAATCGCCTTGAGTCGCTCCGCGGCGCCGCCGGTGAGCCGCATCGTCGGCTGGCCGGACGGCAGATTGACGACTCCCATGTCGCGCCAGAACACCCCATGGCGCAGCCCCGTTCCCAGGGCCTTGGCGCAGGCCTCCTTCGCGGCGAAGCGCTTGGCGTAGGAGGCGGCGCGCCCGGCGCGCGCGTCCGACCGGCGCTGTTCGATCTCGGTGAAGCAGCGGTCGATGAACCGCCGGCCGAACCGGTCGAGCGTCTGCTCGATTCGCCGCACGTCGCAAAGGTCGCTGCCGACCCCGATGATCACCGGCGACGCTCCGGCGGCGCGCGGCCCTCCTCCATCGCGGCGCGCATCGTTCTTATCGTCTCGGCGAGGCCGACGAAAATCGCCTCGCCGATGAGAAAGTGGCCGATGTTGAGTTCGACGATCTGCGGCAGTCCGGCGATGACGCGCGCCGAATCGTAGTCCAGGCCGTGGCCGGCGTGACATTCGAGTCCGAGGCCCGGCGTCTGGGCGGCGGCGACCCTGAGCCGGCCGAACTCGTAGTCGGCGCGGCCCGAATCGCCACGCGCCAGCGCGTCGCACCAGGCGCCGGTGTGCAGTTCGACCACCGGCGCGCCGAGATCCGCGCTGGCTTTCAGCGCCTCGCTGGAAGGCTCGATGAACATCGAGACGCGAATCCCTGCGGCTCCGAGCTCCGCGACGAATGGTTTCAGCGCGCGGAAGCCGCCCACGACGTCGAGGCCGCCCTCGGTCGTGCGCTCGGTTCGCTTCTCCGGCACGAGACAGCAGGCGTGCGGCCGGATGCGCAGCGCGATGTCGAGCATGGCCTCGGTCGCGGCCATTTCGAAATTGAGGGGCTTCGTGATCGAGGCCTTGAGCCGCCGCATGTCGTCATCGTGGATGTGGCGGCGATCCTCGCGCAGGTGCGCCGTGATCCCGTCGGCGCCCGCCTCGATGGCGATCAGCGCGGCGCGGACCGGATCGGGCGCTGCCCCGCCGCGCGCATTGCGGACCGTCGCGACATGATCGACGTTGATGCCAAGGCGTAGCGCGGTCATCGGATCGGTCCCCTCCTTTGCAGGCAGGGAGCGTTGCCGGTTCTGATGGGCCGAGGCGGGCCCTGCGCTCCCCTGCCCGCAATTTGGGCTATCGGATTCACACAACCTCTCCCTTCTGAGGGCCTCGTCGGCCTGGTCTCGCCATGCACTTCGGCACCGCCGACCCGGCCCCTTGCGCCGAATTTGCGCGTCGAAGTCCAAGGTTGACCTAGGCCTGATCCGCGCGGAGGCGTCAAGGCTCGCGGAAGGGCGACCTGTGGCGATGGCCGGCAATTGCGGTGCGCTTCACGTGACGCCGGGACAGCTGTTCCGCCCGCTTGCCTTGGCGCGGTGAGCGGCCGCCTGCTAAGAGGGATCATGCCGACGTTGACTCTAACCGCCGATCAGGTCCCTGACGAGTTCCGCGCGATTCCGCCCCTGACACAGGCTTCATGCGTCACCGTTCGCCGCAAGGCGATGTTCGCCCTTTCGGGCAATGCGGGACAGGCGCAAACGATAAGCCGGGAGCAGGTGGAATGAGCGGAACCCGCGCCGCGGCCAGTGCGACAAAAAAGGTCGGTCGCAACGACCTGTGCCCATGCGGCAGCGGCAAGAAATATAAGCACTGCTGCCAGGGCAAGGACGCGCAAGCCGGGGTTTCCCCCGCAGTCGCCCCAAGGCGCCCGACCTCGCCCGCCGTCAGGCAAAGGCTGCAGGCGTTGCACCTCACGGCGAGGAACTACTGCGGCGCCGGAAGGTGGGCCGAGGCAATTCCGTTGTTTGACGAGATTGCGCGGCTTGACCCGACGCGTCCGCAGGCGCACTGCGACCTCGGCATCGCCTGTTTGCGCTGCGGCCGGCTGCCTGAAGCGGCCGCGAGCCTGCAGCGGGCGGTCGAGTTGCGGCCCGATTTCGACATGGCGCTCCGCGGTCTTGTCGAGGCGCTCGTGCCACAGGGGCGCGAGTCCGAAGCGCTGCCGGCCTGTCGCAGGTTGAGCCAAACGGCCGATGACCCGCTCGAACGCAAGCAGTATTCCGCCAGGGCGCTGGCGATGGAAGGACGACTGGAGGAGGCGGAGAAGGAGCTTCTCAGTCTCCTCGTCCTGGCGCCCAATCGCGCCGAGACGCGGCTTCTCCTCGGGCAGCTGCTGTCAAGTCGCGGGAAGTTCGAAGAGGCCGCCCGCCACTTGGCCGAGGCGACGGAGGCTTTCCCGAGCGCCTTCCAGCAATTGACGATGGTGAAGCGCATGTCGGAGGCCGACCGCCCCTTGGTCGATCGCATGCGCGACCTTGCCGAGCGGCCCGACCTTGATGCGGAGTCGCGGATCGCCGTTCGCTTCGGCCTGGGCAAGGCTTTCGACGATCTCGGCGATTACGCGGAGGCGATGCGGCACTACGATGCGGGAAACGAACTCAGGGCGAAGTCGGAGCGGCTGGATCGCGCCGGGCTCGCCGCTCAGATCGACAGCACCATTGCGCTCTTCTCCGCCGAAGCGCTCGAGCGCGCAGCGAAATCGTTCCCCAGGCCGGAGTGTCCCGGAGACGACATGCCCGTGTTCATCGCCGGCATGGTCCGCTCCGGCACGACGCTCATCGAACAGATCCTGTCGTCCCATCCGGCCGTCGTCGCCGGCGGCGAGCTGAGTTTCTGGCACAACCGTGTCAGCGCCTGGCGAATCTTGACGATCGGCCCCCTCGAGGCGCTGATGCTGTCCAAGGCCGCCGAGGACTATCGCGCCGTGCTGCGCAAGATCGGGCCAGAGGCGCTGCGGGTGACCGACAAGGCGCCCGCCAATCTCGAGCTGCTCGGGGTCATCGGCCTCGCTTTCCGGGGCGCCCGCATCATTCATTGCCGGCGGCGCCCGATCGATACGTGCCTGTCGATCTATTTCACGAACTTCTTGGAGCGGCACGATTACGCCTGGAATCGCGGCGACCTGGTGTTCTTCTACCGTCAGTATGAGCGGCTGATGGACCACTGGCGCCGCGTGCTGCCTTCGGATCGTTTCATCGAGGTCGAGTACGAGGCCCTGATCGCGAACCCAGAGGCCGAAACACGCCGGCTTATCGCCTTCTGCGGACTGGACTGGGACGACGCCTGCTTGGCGCCTGAGCGGAACCCGCGGGTTGTGAAAACACAGAGCATGTGGCAGGCGCGCCAGCCGGTCTACAAGACGTCCGTCGAGCGCTGGCGGCGCTATGAGCCCTGGCTCGGCGAGCTCAGGGAGCTGCTGCCGGCGCCGGAACCTGGGCCCTAAGCCGCGCCAGAGAGCGCGCGACTTCCGGGCTTCACGGCGGGCAGCGCCGCGAGTTCCGCAGGCAAGGCGTCGGGCGCATAGGCCGGGATGTCGAGCGTGGCCAGCGCGACGCGCCTGACGC
Organism: Hyphomicrobiales bacterium; assembly: GCA_019237205.1. GTDB lineage: Bacteria > Pseudomonadota > Alphaproteobacteria > Rhizobiales > Beijerinckiaceae > Roseiarcus. The sequence continues at coordinate 2,309 of JAFAHO010000115.1, read as the reverse complement.
CGATCTCGGCCTTTCCCCCCGACCGGTCGATGAGGCAGGCGGCGCCGACGATCGTTCCGGGATGTTCGGCGAGCGCTTCCAGCGCCTCGCGAGAGGAGAGCCCGGTCGTGATGATGTCCTCGACCATGAGGACCCGCGCGCCAGGCGGAATCGTAAACCCCCTTCTCAGCCGGAAGCGGCCGTCTTCGCGCTCGACGAAGATCGCCTTTGCGCCGAGCTGCCGCGCGGTCTCGTAACCGGGCACGATGCCGCCGACGGCGGGCGAGGCGACGATGTCGATCGGCCCGAAGGCTTCGCGCGCCCTCTCCGCGAGCGCCCGGCATAGCCGCTCCGTGCGCGCCGGATCCTGAAAGACGAACATCTTTTGCAGGAACACCGCGGAATGCAGTCCCGACGAGAGGATGAAATGGCCTTCGAGCAGCGCGCCCGCGGCGCGGAACTCGTCAAGCGTCTCATCGGCGGTTAAAGTCGCGCTCATGGCCCCTCTTAGCAGGCCGCCGCGCGCCTCGCCAAGGCGCGGGCGACCCGGCCTTGTCGAGAGGATTTTCAAGCCGATGCCGCCTGATTCGCCCCATGCAGATTCGCCGCTCGCGACGAAGCCGCTCGGCGCGGAGGCCGACGCGACCGCGCCGGACGGCACGGCCGTTCGCCTGCTGCTGAGCCTCTCGGGCGGGAGCATGGCGCATTTCGAATTGCCCGCGGGCGCCGTGTCCCACGCAGTGACGCATCGCACGGTCGAGGAGATCTGGTACATGCTCTCAGGCCAAGGCAGGCTGTGGCGCCGTCATGGCGGCACGGAGCGCATCGAGGCGCTCAGGCCCGGAACCGCGGTCGCGATTCCGCTCGGGACGGAATTCCAGTTTCGCGCGGAGGCCGGCGCGCCGCTCGCCTTTCTCGCGATCACAATGCCGCCCTGGCCCGGCGTGGACGAGGCGCTGCCGGCCGCTGGTCCCTGGACGCCGACCATCCCCGCCGGCGCATGAGGCCCCGGGCGCTGAAGGCCTTGCGTCCGCGCCGGGCCGCTGGTAGCCAAAGAGCCGTCGGCGGGCCGGTTTAGCTCAGTTGGTAGAGCAACGGTTTTGTAAACCGTGGGTCGGAGGTTCGAGTCCTTCAACCGGCACCAATAAAATCAAGCAGTTACGGCAGATAACAGCGCAAGCGGCGACCCGCTTGTGCCCGTTTTTGTGTCCGGTCGCGCGCTGATGCTTCTCGCCCACAAGATAGCCCTCGATCCAACGCGGCGCAGCGGGTCCGGCGCAGCCATCACACCGGCCGCGTTGTTAGGCAGGATCGGACCGGAGCTAGAGGGCATGCCCGACGACGACGTGCGAGCGTTCGGCTCGCTGATTGCGGACTACCTTGAAAGGAGGACGAGGTGAAACGAAAACAGTCTACCGACAATATCAGCGCACCGCGGTCGCGGTGCTGCAGTCGGCCAGGAGTGCGCTCTTTTACGGCGTGAGAGTGGAGGCCGCGCGCAAGGATAAGCGCGTCAGGGCGCTGGAATGGGCGATCTGCGATGCGCTCCGGGCCGCTCGCGGCGACGGGGGCACCTTGTGAAACATCTGATGGTCGCGCCCGAGCAGCGAGCCGCCGCCGACACATACATCCGCGACGATGGTGCGACGATGGTCCCGCTTGCTGGCACGCCTCACTGCTTTGTCAATGTGCAGTATCTTACCGTGAGAGCGCCCGACGCCGAAGTCTTCCCGATGGCGGATTGGCTGCGCGCCGTACCGCCATCCGACTGCAAATTATCCGTTTCCGAACTTTGGCGACCGGCATCGAGGCCGACGACGAACATCCGGTTTATGTGCGAGGAGTGCATTCACTGGCCGGCCAACGTCAGGACAACCAAGGGCCCGACAGTCTGGCTCAACGGCGCGCTGCTGCTCACGGTGACGCAGGTCGGGTACGGCAGCCGGCGCTGCGATTAGGCAGTTTGCCCACACTGCGGCTCGATAATCGCGAGATTATTGGCGCGCAGCTCGTCCCGATCGATGATCTTCACAAGGTGCCGCTGACCGGGCCGGTTCAAGCATATGTGCGCGGCCAGTTTTCGCAGATTGAGAGCGGCGCAGCTCAATCTTTCTCATGATCCGCATCTCCATCACGACCGCCGCCTTCGAGGCGATAGCCCGGACGCTCCCGCGGGGCAATGTTGGCTACGAGGCGGAACTCAAATGCCAAGGGCGAACCGTGGGCAGCGCCGCCGCCTGCCGTAACGAACGGGGAACCGCCTCGCGCACGCGGCTGACAGCGTCGAAACGAGCGAGTATGACGATGACGTCGAGAAGGCGTTCGTGGCG
>JAFAHO010000082.1 GCA_019237205.1 Hyphomicrobiales bacterium | reverse complement strand
TCGGAGCGGGTGCTCAGCGCTTTCGCGCGTGCCCTCGGAGAGGAACCGGACTATTTCCAAGGGTATTTTACGAAGCCCCTCACCCAGCTTCGCCTGCTGCACTATCCGCCGCAAGCGCCCGAGCCCGGCGCGCAAGGCGTCGAACCGCATACCGATCCGGGCGCCCTAACGATTCTTTTGCAGGACTCCGTGGGCGGGCTCGAGGCGCGCAACCGCGCCGGGCGGTGGATCCCTGCGCCGCCAATTCCATATAGCTTCGTGATCAACATCGGCGACATGATGCAGCGCTGGACCAACGGCCGTTTCGCATCCACGCCGCATCGCGTGGCCAACCGGACGGGACAGGGCCGCTTCTCCATTCCGTTCTTCGTCAATCCGGACTACGACGCGACGATCGCGCCCGTGCTCGGCGGCGAAACGCGCGGCTCCGCACTCTACGAACCTCTGGCCTGCGGGCCCCATATCGAGGCGGCGTACCGCGCCGCCTGGCCGCGCGCCAGCTGAGCCCCGGCGCCGCGCGCCCTTATTGCATGCGCATCTGTCGCACGTGTTCCGCCCCGGCCCTCGCCTGCTCTTTGTGAGCGTTGCCGCGGCGGCGCATCTCGCTCCGGTAGGAGCGGGTCGGCCGGTGGGCGTGCGGGTGATGCATGGCGGAGGCGCCTAGCTGCGTCGTCTGCGCGAAGGCGGGCAACGGCGAAGAGGCCAGGGCGGCCCCGAGCAGGATCGATGCGACGAACTTGAGCATGGCGCATTCTCCGAAAGTGCTGTCAAAATTGGAGCCAGCATAATACGACGCATTGGAGAAGATTAATGTGGCTCGGGGCCTTGGCGTCACGCGCCGCTCCGAACGACCCGCACGTCGTCGATGGCGATCCAGACCAGCGTCGGGAAGCGGACAACGGTCTCGGCGGGCCCGAGGCGCGGATAGACTTTGCGGCGGGTATAGATTCGCAGCCCGTCGACCTCGACGCTTTCTTCACAAAAATGTGCGGCGGTCGCGTATGCGCCGATCACATCGGCCCTGTAGTCGTGGCGGACGAGGCGGCGCGACGCATCGAGGTGGAAGCTCTGCCTCGCCGAGTGGGTCGGAAAGCTCGGGTCGAAGACTGCGGCGAGGCGGGGCGACGCTCCGCTGGCGCCGGCTTCCGTGACGACGACCCCCGGCTCCTCGAGAAGAAACGGGAACGACAGATAGTTCCAGAGCGCGTAGCCGGCGAAATAGAGAATGTCGAGCTTGTCCCAGTAGACCTGGTTGAGGGGCCCACGGAAATGACGCCGGGGATCGGCCCTCTCGGCCTTGAGCGCGCCCTCCGGGCCGCGGACCTCAACGCAATCCGGTGTCCAGGCTCCCTGCCAGCCGGAGTAAGGAAAATCGCCGAGCAGCACTAGCCGCTCATGGGGCCGCAGAGCGACTTTGAGCTTCTTGAGCGCACTGGGCTGGCCGCGCGAGAGGAAGGCGAAGCCGCCCGACGACAGAGCGAATTCGATTGCGCGAACCGCGCGCCAGCGGTCCCGGCCGCCGTGGGCTTCGATTGTGTCTTCGAGCAGCTCGCCGGATGTCGTCATGGGATCGCCCCGAATCTTCACAAAACGTGTCATTCCAGACGCCCCGGAGGGCTGCCTGACGCAGTCCTGCGCTGCTCCGACACCACTGCTCGATTCCCGGTCGCGCCTGCGGTCCGACGGGAATGACGAAACCAAAGAAAAACCCGCCGTTGCCGGCGGGTCTCCCTCGTGTCGCTCTCCTTCCCCGCGCGCGGGGAGAATGAGCTCCTCACATCTGCTTGTAAGTGATCTTGCCGTCGGGCTCCTTCTGCCAGACGTACCAGACGTAGTCGACGCTGGTGCGGTCGCCCTTCTTGTCGTAGGCGATGTCGCCGATGACGGTGTGAAAGGTCATGCCTGAATGCATCACTTCCGCGACCTTCTTCGGATCGAGCGACTTCGCCTTCTCCGCCGCCTGCTTGATGATCTGGACGGCGGCGTAGGAGTAGAGCGTGTAGGCTTCCGGATCGAAGTTCTTCGCCTTGAACTCGGCCACGACCTCCTTCGCCGCCGGGTTGTTGCGCGGATCGGGACCGAACGACATCAGCGTGCCCTCGACGCCGGGGCCGCCGATCTGGGAGAACTCGTTGTCGGTGATGCCGTCGCCGGAGATCATGACGGTTTTCATGCCCTGATCGCGCATCTGGCGGATGATGAGGCCGCCTTCGGTGTGCAGACCGCCCCACATCAGATAGTCGGCGCCGGATTCCTTGATCTTGGAGACGATCGCCGAATAGTCTTTCTCGCCGGTGTTCACGCCTTCGTACAGCACTTCCTTGATGCCGAACTTGTGCATGTTGTCGAGCGCGGCG
>JAFAHO010000081.1 GCA_019237205.1 Hyphomicrobiales bacterium | reverse complement strand
TGAGATTATATCTTTCATTCGTGACAGGTTAAACTTTCCGACGGCCACATACAACACTATCATAATGTATTATTTCCATCAAAAGTTGCAAAAAAAGGCGCCTGAGCGACTGAAAAACCTCGAGCGGCTGCAGATTCTCATCTACTCTGCCACAATTCCTGCCGGCGCGGCCGCCGATCGACTTGGGGCGTCGACTTGCATCCCGATCCGTTCGCCATTCCGCGAATGTCCGCCATGAAAATAGCCGGTGTCAGGCGCCGGCCATTTTCATCCATAATGGCGCGCCACAGGCGCTGGTTGGCTGCTTAGTCTGATTCTCCCGCGAGAGAGTCGGACGGCTGCTCCTTCAACTCCAAGCGCACGGACGAATCATTTTGTTGACCCGGATCATTCGTCCTGGCTGATCAAGCGGGCGGACGAGAGCGCGGTCCTAGCCCGCGACGAGACGCGGGTGCTGTCGGCGGTCCCGGCAGAGCGCGCTGCGGATGTTTCGGGCCTGATGATGAAGCCACTCGCTCGATGCGATGTCGAACGGATTCTCGATGGTTTGGTCGAGGGCGGGTTGGTCGAGATTGTCGGAAGCCCGAGCGGCGCGCCGGCTTTCCGGCTGACTGCGGCCGGCCTCGAACATCCGCAGTACGTTCCCCCGAAACGACCCCTCCCGCCGTCACGTCTGCCGGTACGATCGGGCCGCGTCCGCCTTGTGCTGCAAACCATCGCCGACGCGGGCGCATTGCGGATCAAGGAAGTAAAGACTCTGACGAAAATCCCGCCGAAATCGATCAATGCGCTGATGCAGTATTTGAAGCGCAAGCGACTGGTGGCGAAGGCGGGACTCGAGTTCGACGCGCCTTATTCGTTGACCGAACAGGGACGCGCTGTTCTGACCGAAATGACTCTTCGCCGGGCGGCTTGAGATACCCCCGCTGGGCACGCCGACCGACCGGACCCGTCAACGGATCTGTGGCGCGGGCTCATTCATCGAGTCCGCCCGCGCGTCCGCGCAAAGGCGTCTGCACACGCCAGTTGGGAAACCCGGGGTTCCCGCGTTTGCCCATCAGGAGAGCCGGGGGAATATTCGATGATCATGGCCGCAGCGACAAACGGCTGGATCGACAGCGACAAGGCGATGATGGAAAGCCTCATCGCTTCAAGCGCGCCGGCGCGGACCGGTGACCTGTATCGCGCCGCGCATGGCGGAGAAGCTCCTCAAAGCCTAACCCCTGCCCTAAGGCACGAGGAGCACCTTCCCGATGTTCTTCCGGTCCTGGATGAAATGATGAGCCGCCGGGGCTTCGTCGAACTTGAAAACCCGCGCGATCCTCGGCTTGATCGCGCCGTTTGCCCATAAATCCATCAGCTGCTCCATCCAGCCCCGCGCGCGGTCAAACTCGCCCCACATGTGACCCAGATTGACGCCGAAGACCCCCTTGTTGGCGTTCATCAGCGAGAGCGGATTGAACTGGACCCAAGGTGTGTTCGCCAGCATGGCTGCCATGCCGAGGTATCCTCCTCCCTTGCTGGCGGCGGCCGACGAGGCGCCAAACGCTCCCAGGCGGCCGGTGCGCGCGAGGAGGCGATAGCCCTTCTTGAGCGAGTCTCCGCCGACCGGATCGAGGATCAGCTCGACCCCTCGCCCGCCCGTGATCTGACGCGCCCGCTCCTCGAAGTCCTCGGTCCGATAGTCTATCAGGTGATCGACGCCGAGCGCGCTGAGCTCCGCATGCTTCCCGGCAGACGCCGTTCCGATGACCTTCGCCCCGATATGCTTGGCGATCTGGGTCGCAGCAATGCCGACGCCGCCGCCGGCGGAATGGATGAGCGCCGTCTCGCCCGCCTTCAATCCGCCCATCGCGACGACAAGCTGCCAGGCGGTCAGGTAGTTCACCGGGATCGCCGCGCCCTCCTGGGCCGACATGTTTGACGGTCGTGGGAAGACTTGGATCTGCGGCGCGCAAACCACATCGGCGTAGCCGCCGAAACGGGTCGATGCAAACACGTCGCGCCCGATCCAGCCAGCGTCGACTCCGGCGCCGACTGCGTCAACGCGTCCGGCGACTTCGTAACCCGGCACGACAGGAATGCGTGGAAGGTCCGGATACAACCCGAGGCGGCCCATAATGTCAGCAAAATTGACGCCGCTCGCCTCCACCCGGATGCGCATCTCACCCGCGGCTGGCTGAGGATCAGTCGCCTCCTTGACGACAAGAACTTCAGGCGGGCCAGATTTCGAAATCCAGATCTGCCGCATGGCTGAATCATCCTCGAAACAAAGACGGATCATCGCGAAAGAGCCAGCCTGACGATAGCACAACACGGGCGGGCTTGGCCCCGTTGAAGCTTGGGCCATGCCGGTTCAGGTTACGGAGGCCACCGTGGCGCCCGCGGCGTGAGCGCCGTCCGCCACATGCCGCCGCGCTTCGCATTCAGACCTGCGCGCGATCACGCCGTATTGCGGGCGCTGTCGCCTGCGGTGACTTCGTAGGCCGCGCCCGAAACCATGCACGCGGCGTCGGAGGCGCGGAAGACCACGGCCGGCGCCACATCCTAGGCGCGCGCCGCGCCGCTATGGTCGCTGATCGACTGACGTCATCAGGATATCCGTTAGCATCATTCGGCCGCGAGGCCGAGCGGCGGACTTCGGACTCTTCGAGCCCTCCGCTTTGCTCGGCGCCGGAGCGGACCGGATCTTCGCCGAATTCGAACCGCACGCCACGGAGAGGCTTCGTAAAAAAGACGAGGCGTGTTGTTGTCGTGGGAGAGTCGTATAGATTCGACAAGGACCGCCGCATATGAGCGATTTCGGATGAAGCAATATCCCATAAGCTTTGAATCGTATGACAGCATGGAGGGCATCGCCGCCATCGAGACGAGCCCGCCGCCGCGCCGCTTTGAATCGTGGCCGCAGGCCAAACTCATCCATGCAGTTTATCCCGGCATGCTCGTCGCGGGAACGATCGCGCTGGCGTCGACCTGGCTGGCGCAGCATTACACCGCCCCGGTCATGCTCTTCGCGCTCCTCTTCGGGATGGCGTTCCATTTCCTGCATGAGGGCGGGCGTTGTGTCGCCGGCATCGAGTTTGCCTCGCGGTCGGTGCTGCGCGCAGGGGTCGCCCTGCTCGGCGTGCGCATTACTCTGGGACAGATCGCAACGCTCGGGGTCGTTCCAGTCGCAATCGTCATCGTCGGCGTCGCCACAACGATCCTCTTCGGACTGCTGCTGGCGCGTCGCCTCGGCCTGGCGCCGATGTTCGGCGTCCTCTCGGGCGGAGCGGTGGCGATCTGCGGCGCCTCGGCAGCGCTTGCCATCGCCTCGGTCCTTCCGCGCAGCGAGAACCGCGAGCGCGATACGATCCTCACCGTGGTCAGCGTGACCGCGCTGTCGACGTTGGCGATGATCCTCTATCCGGTCTTTGCGACTTCGATCGGGCTCGATCACAGACATGCTGGTGTTTTCCTCGGCGGCACGATTCACGATGTCGCTCAAGTCGTGGGCGCCGGATACATGATTTCGCCCGAAACCGGCGATATCGCCACCTATGTCAAACTGCTGCGCGTCGCGATGCTGCTTCCGGCGGTTTTCGTCATCTCGCTGGCAGCCGCACGAAGCGGCGGCGGGCGCCCGCGTCCGGCGTTGCCGCTGTTTCTAATCGGTTTCGCACTCCTTGTTCTCGCAAACTCATTCGGTCTGCTGCCCCGCGCCGCGATCGATTTCGCCAACGACGTTTCGCGCTGGTGCCTGGTCGCCGCGATTGCGGCGCTCGGCATGAAAACGTCGTTCAAGGATCTTTTCGAGGCTGGCTTGCGTCCCGTGGGACTGATGGTCGCCGAAACGGTCTGGATCGGGATGCTGGTGCTGATTTCCGTCAAGACGTTCATGTGACCGTCGTGGAACGACTCGCGCGACTGCCGTTCGGCCGACGCATATTTGCCTTATGTCGAGAGCGCGGTAGGCTGTTTCCATTGAAGGAGATCGTACAATGGCGAAAATGCGCGCGATGGTCGTTCAGAAAGTCGGCGGGCCGCTCATCGCGGAGGACCGAGACCTTCCGGTCCCGGGGCATGAGGAGATCCGCATTCGCGTCCAGGCCTGCGGCGTTTGCCACAGCGATAGCGTGACGGTCCAAAGCCTTGTGCCAGGCATCCAATATCCGCGGGTTCCCGGTCACGAGGTCATTGGCGTCGTCGATGCGCTCGGCGCCGGCGTCAAGGGTTGGAGCGCCGGCGCGCGCGCCGGCGTCGGCTGGTTCGGCGGCTCTTGCGGCTATTGCGGCCGTTGCCGGCGCGACAGCCCTTTCGCCTGCGAAAACGTGCATGAGATCACCGGCGTCACTCGCGACGGCGGCTACGCCACGCATATGATCGCCCATGTCTCCGCGGTCGCGCATGTGCCGGACGAGCTCGACGTTGTCGAATCGGCCCCGCTGCTCTGCGCCGGCATCACCACTTTCAACGCGTTGCGCCACAGCGGCGCCGGACCCGGCGAGCTCGTCGCGATCCACGGCGTCGGCGGCCTCGGGCATCTCGGCATCCAGTTCGCCGCGCGGCAGGGCTTTCGCACCGTGGCCGTCAATCGCGGCAGCGACAAGGAGGAACTCGCGCGGAAGCTCGGCGCCAGCGACTATATCGACAGCGCGGCGCAAGACCCGGCCAAAGCGCTGACGGCGATGGGCGGCGCGAAAGCGATTCTGGCCACCGTCACCAATGGCAAGGCGATGCAGGCGATCGCCGGCGGCCTCGGCCCGAACGGGGTCTTGATGGTCATCGGCGCGGTCGGCCCGCTGACAGTCGATTCGCTCGATCTTCTCGCGAAACGCGCGTCGGTCAGAGGCTGGTATTCGGGGACCGCGAGAGATTCGGAAGACACGGTGCAATTCAGTCTGCGCAACAAGGTGAGCTCGATGAACGAAATCTACCCGTTCGAAAAGGCTCAGGAAGCCTACGAGCGCATGATGAGCGGCAAGGCGCGCTTCCGCGTCGTCCTCAAGATGAACGCCTGACGTCGCATCGTCGCTACGATCAACGAGCGGCCGCGCTGTCAAAGAATTCGAGCCGGACCATTCGCGACGTCCAGTATTCCGGCCTGACCGGCGACTTCGACAACTTTCTTTGGCGGAGGCGGCGAAGGCGGCAGCTTCGTCTGGGAGGCCTCCGTTCCCGAGCTCTCGACTTGGGCGATGCTGTTCATAGGCTTCGCGGGCCTCGGCTTCGCCGGATATCGCAAGGCCAAAGGCGGGAGCGCGGCTCCGGCCCGCGCCTGACCGCGGCGCCTGGCATTCCGACCGGCGGTCTTTCGGGACCGTCCGTCGCTCACCGACCCCGACATCTTCTGAGGGGGTTTTTTTTCGCCGCCGCCCTGACCAAGGACTGCGTCGGAAACGCGAGCGGAAAGGCGTCCTCCTGCCGTCGCAACTGGGCAAGGGGACGGTGAAGCGCCGCATCGCCTCAGGCGCGCGCCAAGTTGCAGGAACGCCCTATTCAGAATTACTGTTCACCAGTGGGAGGGCGAGTCGGGAGGACGACATGCCTGCGGTCGGAAGGCGTCACAACGGCGGCTTGGCGCTTTGCTGTCTCGCCCTCGCGCTGCCGTGGCTGACGGCCCATGGCGTTTTGCCGGCCTACGGCTCGGATTGGTCGACCTGCAAATATTTCAGCCAGCTGCCCGACGATTGCGCGGGCGCCGAACAGCGCAAATACGATAATTTGCGCAACTATCGCTACGAGGAGATCGAACTCTTCGCCAAAGATGCGCTCAAAAAAATCCTTTACGTCAGCGTCTACAACACCACCGGCCAGAACGACGCCGACGAAACCCGCGACTCCGCGCCGAAGCCGCTCAGCGACAGGCTCGACCCCAAAAGGATCGCCAGGCAATACCAGGCGCTCGCCGTAGCGGCGAGCCCTCCCCGCTACTGGACGGTCGATTGGCTCGCCGACCGGGTCGGCGCGGTGAGGAATTTTGACGGGCTGGATGCGGCGTGGATGGGAAACAGCCTCGCGCCTGCGACAAGGCTCTCCGCCAAACCGGTCTCAGCCGCCTATCGCACCACGCTCGTTGCGAGAACCGCGGTCGAAGGATTCAAGAGGGGAGCGCCGGTCTATCTGCTCGACGATCCCAAGGGCAGGACCTGGGTTATGATATCCTACACGACCAAGGACGATCCCAGCATGACGATCGACAAGCTCGGAGCCCTTGGCGATCTCCTGAAACCGCCACAAGGCTGGAGGATTCGCACAGCAGTGCTCGGCAAGGACCTGATTTTGGAGCCGAAGGGCGGTTACGCGGCGCTCACTCAGGACGACAAGGGGGACGTCTACAGTTTAACGGGTCCAGGGCAGAGCAACTACGTCCCGTGAGCTCGCGTGAGAACGCGCCGCCCGTTCTGGCTTGCTGGCCGTCCCACCTAAGTTAAATTAAAGCTTAAGCCATGATGCATAATACTATGATATAAAATACAAACGCTAGAACTAGCCAATGAATCTTGCTTTGTGAAAATCGGAAGTCATGATCCTGCGACTTGGCCTTTTCAGTCCGAGGCGTTGGGCAGGACTGCGTGTGGCCGATCGAAGGAGAGGCCGCCTTTCGCCGCAGAAGGCGCGCCGCCGAAGTCGAGGAGAAGCGGGAAACGGGTCCGATGGAAAAGACGCTGCAAGGGCTTGAAAAGATTGAATCCCGCGATGGATTTGGCGAGGCGGTCGTCGCAGTCAATCGCGCCGCCGCGGTCGCGCACGGGCCCCAAGGGCACTTGCGCTGCTCAAGCATATCCGGCGCGCATGGCGGGCTCGCGGGGTTCGAGCCGCGAAGGCCGATCTTTGCGCCAGGCTCGCCGACAACGAGGCGGCGCGCCGCGCCCACCACCTTGCGATCGGCCTGCAGGCGGACCCCGCCGCGCGCGTTTCTCGTCGAGCGACAGACGGCGCTGAGGTGAGGACCGGCTTCGGCGTTTCATGCCTCCAGCGCCCACAAGCCTGGATAGGATTTGATGAAACCGCTCGCGCCGACTTCGGAACGTCCTCGTAAAGAACAGACGGCGCTTGATATCGACAACTGATCTCGCTGAGACGCTCATAGCGCTGCGGCAATTCTGCCAGCGTCGCGTCGTCGAGATTGAACCACGCGGCAGGAAGGTCGACCGTCTGACCCAATGGCGGCGCAGCTCGTCTCAGTTGAAGCACGTTCGTCGCCGGCGTGAAGCTGAGATCAAGGTCCAACAGGCGCCCCAAACCTTCGACCGCGACGCCATCCAGGCGCCAAACTTCCTCGTCATGGCGGATGTCGTGGTCGACGGCCCGGTGTCCGACAAAGCCGCGAATGGTCCCCCGTCTCGTCGCCCAGCCGCTGTCGACCTCGACGCAATAGGCGAGGCAAGCGGGGCCGTCGTCATGCAAGAACACGGCGGCGCCGCTCAACCTCCAGCCGTCGCCGCACGAACGCAGGCAAGCGGCGTCGTGTCCGGGTCGGTCCAACCGTCGCCAAAGCGCATTCATGTCAGAGACCGTTGACCGGATAGGGCCGTCCCTCGAACCGCTCCGGATGGTACCCCTTCTCGCCGATCGCCTTTGCGAGCGGGCCGCGAATATCACCGGTCTCGCGGAGCCGCGCGATGACCGCTTCAAAGTCCCATTTCGGCCGCCAGCCGAGGTGGCGGCGCGCGAGCGCATTGTCGTAGACGCGGTCGATGCTGGCGAACATCCGCCAGCCTCGCCGAGCGTATTCGTCCTCCCATCCTGGCGCGCGCTCGCGGACGACGGCGGGCGCATCGGCGCGAAGGCGGGCGAGGTCTTCGCGACGGAACGGCGTGGTGGCGCTGACAATATATTTTCCAAACCCGACCGCGGGCGCGCGCTCGGCCGCCAGAAGATGCGCGTCGACCACATCCTCGATCGCGGCACGGCGGAATAGGAACTCGTTCACCTTGGCGTTGTCGTCGGCGAAGGCCTCGCGCGCCTGCGAGTCGTCGTCCTCCTCCGGGAAAAAGCGCGAGGTCCTGAGAACCACGCAGGCGAGCCCCTCATTGCGATGAAAGAGCCCGCAGAGATCCTCGGCCGCCGTCTTGGTGACGCCGTAGATGTTTTTGGGAACGGGCGCGACGCGCTCGTCAATCCAGGCCGCCGGCTCACCGGGCGGAGGCCTGAGAGCGTCGCCCAAGGCGCTCGTCGTGCTCGTCATGACGAAGCTCCTGACCTGGGCGCGAACCGCCTCCTCGAGCAGGTTCAGCGTGCCGAGAACATTCGTCTTGACAAACGCCTCGCGCGGATGGGTCGCGACATGGGGCTTATGCAGAGTCGCCGGGTGCAGGACCGTTTCGATCCCCGCCATACAGCGCGCGGCGCAGTTCCGATTGACGATCGAGCCGAGGCAATCAGTGAACGGCCCCGGAACGATGTCGAGTCCGATTGCCGAACGCCCTGCCTCGCGCAGCGTGCGCATCAGCGCTTCGCCGAGATGGCCGGAGCTTCCGGTTACGAGAATGGTCATGAAAGCCGAACTCCCGCGGCCCAGCGTGGGGCGGCGCGCAGCGGGTTGATATCATGTCGTCAGCGCGGTGGGCGCCCGATAGCGGTCGATCGAAGGGCTAGAGCTGCTCGAACCCGATCTTGCCGTCAGCGCCCTGCTTCCAGACGTACCAAACGTAGTCAACCGTCGTGCGGTCGCCCTTCTTGTCGTAGGAAATATCGCCGATCACGGTGTGGAACGGAATGCTCGAATGCATGACCGCGGCCACCTTCTTCGGGTCAAGAGAATTTGCTTTTTCGGCGGCCTGCTTGATGATCTGGACTGCGGCGTAGGAGTAGAGTGTGTAGCCTTGGGGATCGAAGCCCTTGGCATTGAACGCCGCCACAGCGTCTTGGCGTTCGGGGTTCTTGCGCGGCTCGGGGCCGAAGGTCATCAGCGTTCCTTCCACGCCGGGACCGCCGATGGCGGCGAATTCCGTGTCGGTGATGCCGTCGCCGGAGATCATGACCGTTGCCATGCCCTGGTCGCGCATCTGGCGGATGATGAGCCCGCCCTCGGTGTGCAGACCGCCCCACATCAGATAGTCGGCGCCGGATTCCTTGATCTTGGAGACGATCGCCGAATAGTCTTTCTCGCCGGTGTTCACGCCTTCGTACAGCACTTCCTTGATGCCGAACTTGTGCATGTTGTCGAGCGCGGCG
>JAFAHO010000253.1 GCA_019237205.1 Hyphomicrobiales bacterium | reverse complement strand
GTCTCGGGCTTCACCGAAGCGCTGTTCGAGGCCGTGATCATCGTGCTTGGCATCAGCTTCCTGAGCCTCGGCCTTCGCGCCGGCCTTGTGGTTGCGATCGCAATTCCCCTGGTTCTCGCGATCACGTTCGTTGTGATGGCCTATGCTGGAATCTCGCTGCAGCGCATTTCATTGGGCGCGCTCATCATCGCGCTCGGCCTTCTGGTCGACGACGCCATGATTACGGTGGAGATGATGGTGTCCCGGCTGGAGGCCGGCGACGAACTCAAGAAGGCCGCAACCTTCGCTTATACGTCGACCGCCTTTCCCATGCTGACCGGTACCTTGGTCACGGTCGTGAGCTTCATGCCGATCGGCCTCAACTCGAGCCAGGCGGGCGAATACACCTACACGCTGTTCGTCGTGATCGCGTGCGCGCTCTTGGTGTCATGGTTCGTGGCGGTCGTGTTCGCGCCGCTCATCGGCGTCACGATCCTGCCACGGACGCTGGCCAAGCGGCGCGAAAAAGGCCCGAACCCAGTCCTGCGCGCTTTCGACGGCCTTCTCGCCCGCGCCTTGCGCTGGCGATGGCTCACCATCGGCGCGACCCTCGCGCTGCTCGGCGTCGCCGTTTTCGGCTTGCGTTTCGTGGAGCAGCAGTTCTTTCCGAGCTCGGACCGGCCGGAACTGCTCGTCGACCTGACGCTGCCGGAAAATTCGACCATCGCCGCGACCAAGGCCGCGATGGATCGCATGGAGGGCGCGCTGAAGGGCGACGACGACATCGTTCGCTGGAGCTCCTATGTCGGGCAGGGCGCGATCCGCTTCTACCTGCCGCTCGACGAGCAGCTCGCGAACGCGTTTTTCGGCCAAGCTGTCGTCGTGACCAAATCGCTCGAGGCGCGGCAGCGGGTTCAGGCGAGGCTCGAGCGCCTCGCGCGCGATGCGTTCGTCGGCACGGACGTCTGGGTCCATCCGCTCGAACTCGGCCCGCCGATCGGCCGGTCGATCCAGTATCGGGTCAGCGGTCCGGACGTCCAGCGCGTCCGCGAGCAGGCGCTGAAGTTCGCCGACGTCGTCGCGTCCAACCCGGGGGCCGCCAACCCGACCTTCGACTGGAACGAGCCCGGCAAAGTGCTCCAGGTGGACATCGCACAGGACAAGGCCCGCCAGCTCGGCGTCTCCTCGGCGAGCATCTCAGCCATTTTGAACGCGACCATCAGCGGGGGAACGATCACCCAGATCCGCGACGACATCTACCTCATCGACGTGATCGGGCGCGGCCAGGACGACGCCCGCAACCGGATAGAGAACGTGCAGACCTTGCAGGTCCCCACCAGCAACGGTTCGGTCGCGCCCCTGCTCGCCTTCGCCAAGGTCCATTACGGGCTCGAACAGCCGATCATCTGGCGGCGCGACCGCCTCCCGACAGTCACGGTTCGCGCCGAGACCGTGGGCGAAGTACAGCCGGCGACGGTGGTCAGCCAGTTGGCGCCGCAGGTCGAGGCCTTCCGCCAGACGATGCCCGAAGGCTACGACATCAAGATCGGCGGCGCGGTCGAGGAGAGCCTCAAGTCGCAACGGCCGATCGCCGCCGTCGTGCCGATGATGCTCGTGCTCATGGCGGTGATCCTGATGGCGCAGCTGCAAAGCGTGCAGAAGCTCATTCTGGTCGTAAGCGTCGTGCCGCTCGGCGTGATCGGGGTCGTCGCGTCGCTCTTGCTGTTCCACAAGCCGTTGGGCTTCGTGGCGATCCTCGGCGTGCTCGCGCTCATCGGCATCATCACGCGCAACAGCGTGATCCTGATGGCGGAAATCAACGTCAATCTCGAAGCGGGGCTCGACCCCTGGAAGGCCGTGGTCGTTGCGACCAACAGCCGGTTCCGCCCGATCCTGTTGACCGCGGCGGCGGCGAGTCTCGGCATGCTGCCGATCGCCCGCGAAGTCTTTTGGGGTCCCATGGCCTTCGCCATGATCGGCGGCATCCTCGCCGCAACCGTCCTGACCCTCGTGTTTCTGCCGGCGCTTTATGTGACCTGGTATCGGATCAAGCCGCCGTCTCGCGCCAAAGCTTAGGACGGGCGCGGGACGAAACGCTCGGCCTGGATAGCCGGGGGCGCATCGAGCATGCCAAGGGCCCGACCGCATGTCGACGGATCCACGGCGCTGAAAATCGGAGGACCGCTCCGGGCGGGCTGCGC
This sequence comes from Hyphomicrobiales bacterium, assembly GCA_019237205.1. GTDB lineage: Bacteria > Pseudomonadota > Alphaproteobacteria > Rhizobiales > Beijerinckiaceae > Roseiarcus. The sequence continues at coordinate 2,198 of JAFAHO010000253.1, read as the reverse complement.
GTGTTCAAGTTCGGGCTTGTAGCTCGCTTTCCCGCCATTCCAGCCGTTCGGCCAACGGTCGCTTCCCGCCGATTGCGTTCTCTAGTGGGTCAAGGGGCTCTTCCGGTTTTGGGACGCTCTTTCTGTTTTCGACGCCTTTAGTCTCCGACAGCCCCGATCAAGAGCATGAACCCGCCTGGTGACGCCCTCGGGGGAGTGCACTACAAGCCTTCTCAGCCGGCCAAAATATCGGCGAGGGAGTTCCGACGTTGCCGGCGCTTGCTTTGAGGGCGCGCCGGCGAAGGCGCTCTAGTACCCAGAATCACGGGTCGGCGAAACATGGCTTGAGGCGTTTTTGGTGGACTTTGGATTTGGTCCAGAGGAAGGGCTTTGCGGTTTCATTGTAGGCGGCGATGAAGGCATCGATGTGGGCCTTGAGCTGGTCGAGGGCATCGAAGGAAACGCCGTTGAGGGATTTGCTGGCGAGGATCGAGAACCAGATTTCGACCTGGTTGAGCCAAGAGGCATGGGTTGGGCGTGTAGTGGAAATGCACGTTGGTGTGGCGGGCGAGCCACAGGTCGCGCTTCGGCTTGTGGGTGGAGAGATTGTCGAGGATGACGTGGATCTCTCGATCGGGATAGGCGGCGGCGACCTCGTTCATGAAGGCGAGGAATTCGACCCGCCTGCGCCGTTTGCTGTGGCGGCCGATGATTTGTCCGGTGGCGACATCGAGCGCGGCGAAGAGGGTGGTGGTCCCGTGCCTGACGTAATCGTGCGATTGACCGGTGATCGATCGCCCATCCGGAAATTTGAGATAGCCTTGCGCGCGCTCCAGCGCCTGGATCGAAGGCTTTTCGTCGACAGAGAGAACAATGGCGTTTTCCGGGGGCGCCATATAGAGGCCGACGATTTCGGCCGCCTTGCTGACGAAATCGGGATCGGTGCTTTCGCACCACGATTTGCGTCCCGAAAGGTCGATTTTGTGGGCCCGCAAGAACCGCCAGATATACTGCTCGTGCACGTCGCCAAGCGCCCTGGCGAGCAGCCGCCGTCCAGTTGGCCAAGCCCGGCGGCGGCTTGGCGTCAAGCAGCGCCAGAATACGGCGGCCCGTCTCGGGTCCGTACTTCGGCGCAGGGCCACGCCGGCCTTTCTCACTGAAGCCGGCGATCCGATCCTTGGCGTAACGGACCCGCCATTTGGAGGCCGTGCCGGTGGTGCAGCCGACATCCCGCGCAATTGCCCGCGTCGCTGCGCCACCTGCCGCAAGCAACACGATCCGCGCCTTCAGGCGCGTCCGGTGTTCGCTCTTCCCCGAACGCGCCAAGCCCTCCAGTTCGACCCGCTCCTCGCTCGTCAAAATAATCGCCGTGGCTTCAGGAACGATCTTGCTGCTCATGCAGCCTTGAATCACGACTCAGTCAGCCGCGATAGTGGGTACTAGAGATCATGTTCGCGGGCTGTCTTTGTGGCTTTTGATGTTGCCAAGAAGAAGTACGCTGTGGCGATCGCGGAAGGCAGTCGGACCGGGGAGGTCCGGTTCCCCGGCGATGTTGAAAACGCTCCGCTGCCGATCGAACGGTCCGCCAGTCTCTTGATAGTCCGATACGGCCGCCTGCATGTCTGTGTCGGGAGGCCATCATGGCGTTATTGTTAGCCATCAGGCGTGGGAACTATCATCAAATTTGAGAATTTTCGTCTCTGAAGCCGTTTAATTTGAGAATTGCGAGGACAAAGGTTGAGGCGCTTTTGCGCGACGAGATCGATTTTGCGTAGCCGGAAACGCCCGCCGTGGTTGACTTTGTCGTTATCATATCAATAATATGACTACGACAACCGATGGAGGCCGATTTGGCCCGCGAACATTCATCCTCGAGCTTCATGCTCAATGTCCACGCTGCGCCTGGTTCAGTCCAGGCCGCTTTTCTTCGTCGCGCCATGTCAGCCCTGGAACGAATCACCGGAAGCGCTTCGGCAAAGACGTTGACAGACGCGCTCGCTGCTTCAACCGATGTCGGATCGCTCGCTCAACTGCTGAGCCGATCTGACGTAGTAGGCTCGGCAGTCGTCGAACTCGACCCCCTGGCGCCTATGCTGGCCCGGAACGTGGAGCACCGTCAGAAACTCCTGCAGTTAGCAGGAGGCGCGCTGTCTGCTGAGGAGGCCGGCCACACATTGGGGATCACTCGTCAGGCTGTCGACAAACGACGGCGCGCCAAT
>JAFAHO010000240.1 GCA_019237205.1 Hyphomicrobiales bacterium | reverse complement strand
ATGGTCGCCACCCACCACTGATCGAGGATCACGTCGCGGCCGCTGGCGACCATCGCGCCCCATTCCGGCGTCGGCGGCTGCGCGCCGAGGCCGAGGAAGCCGAGCCCGGCGGCGGTGAGAATGATGCCCGCCATGTCGAGGGTGAGGCGGATGACCAGCGAGGAGACGCACAGGGGCGCGATATGGCGCACGAGAATGCGCGCCGACGGCGCGCCCAACAGCACGGCGGCGGCGATGAAGTCGCTGCGGGCGATCGACGCCGTCTCGGCGCGAGCGATGCGCGCATACGGCGGCCAGGCGGTGAGCGAGATTGCGATCACCGCATTGGCTATTCCCGGCCCCAGCGCCGCCACGAAGGCGAGGGCGAGGATCAGCCGGGGAAAGGCGAGGAAGATATCGACGATGCGTGTCAACGCCATGTCGACGCGGCCGCCGAAATAACCCGCCGCCACCCCGACGGCAAGGCCGATCGGGGCGACGATCGCCGCCACCAGCGCGACGATCAGCAACGTGACGCGGGCGCCGAACACGATCCGCGCATAGATATCGCGCCCGAGCTCGTCGGTACCGCACCAATGCTCAGCGCTCGGGGCCGAGAGCCGCTCGCCGAGCGCTTGGGCCGTCGGGGAGTGCCCGCTGGCGAGCCAGGGGGCGAAGAGGGCGGCGAGCGGGAGTGTGGCGACGATAACCAGCCCGGCGGCGGCGAGCGGATTGGCGGCGAGCTTGCCGACGACGCGCGAGGCTTCGCCAAGCCGCGCCTGCCACTGCGATTTCGGCGCCGCGTCGTCGAGCCAAGCGCGCCAGGCGCCGTGTGAGCCGGTCGTCGCGCTCATGCAGTCCGTAGCCTCGGATCGACGATCCTGTACAGAAAGTCGCAGGTTGCGTTGACGCCGATGAACACCGCGCCAACGATCAGCGTGCCGCCGAGCACGGCATTCATGTCGGCGTTGAACAACGAGCGCGTGATGTATAGCCCAAGCCCCGGCCAAGCGAAAACGGTCTCGGTCAGCACAGCGCCCTCGAGCAGCGAGGCGTAGCTAAGGCCCACGACTGTGATCAGCGCGACGAGGATGTTGGGGAAAGCGTGCGTCCACACGGCGCCCCAGAACGTGCAGCCCTTGACACGCGCGGCGACCACGTATTCCTGCGAGAGGGCGTCGATCATGAAGCTGCGCGTCATGCGGGCGATGTAGGCGAGCGAAATGTAGCCGAGCAGCGTGGCGGGCAAGGCGATATGGGCGAGCGCGTTGCTGAACGCGTCCCACTGACGCGCCAGCGCCGCATCGACAAGCAGCACGCCGGTGCGCGGCTCGACGAGATCCTCGAAGCCGACGTCGATGCGGCCCGGCCCCGCCACCCAGCCGAGCTTGGCGTAGAACAGCCATAGCCCGACCAGCCCGAGCCAGAAGACCGGCATCGAATAGCCGAACAGGCCGAGGAAGCGCACGAGATGGTCAGGCCAGCGCCCTCTCAGAGCCCCGGCCGCCACGCCCGCCGGCACGCCGACGAGGACGCCGATCACAGTCGCGAGCGTAGCGAGCTCCAGCGTTGCCGGGAAGAAATGCAGGATGTCTGAGGCCACCGGATTCGACGTCATCACCGAATGACCGAAGTCGCCGTGCAGCACGCGCCCGAGGTAGAGCGCGTATTGCTCGGGGATCGTGCGATTGAGGCCGATCTCGAGCCGCACCCGCTCATAGGTCGCGCGGGACGCATGGTCGCCGACGATGGCGAGCACCGGATCGGTCGGGATGAAGCGGCCGATGGCGAAAGTCACGGCGCTGAGGCCGAGAAATGTGGCCAGGAGCGAACCAAGATAACCAACAAATCGCATGTGCGAACGCTAGCCGATGGCGACGAGCCCGCCAAGGCGCGCCGCAATTCCGATCGGCGACACAGGCTGCGGCGCCATGACGATCTGCCTCCCGGTTGAAGAGCGCGTCACGAGGCCCGGCGGCCGTCAGCAGTAAGCCGCCGTGGGATACGGGAGTTCGGCGGCCAACGCGTGCTCACGCGCTTGAGCGATAGCCTTCACCGTCTCGGCGATCGTCTTGCCCTGATCCGTCATTGGCGCGCCGCCGAAGGTACCATGCTGTTCAGCCATTCAAGCGTGAAGAGGGTCCGCTCGATCCGGCCGAGCTCGCGCAGCGCCACCGCCGGTCCGTTTTGACATGGTTTTGCGGACAGTTTCTCGAGTATTGCGGACGTCGGGACCGTGCCGGCGCGGATAGACGCGCCGAGGCGCAGCACGTCATCCGAATGCGCCGTGATATGATCATGATCGACAAAGCCGCCGGCGCGCGGAGCGAGAGTCGACCGGGCGTCCTGACCGGCGAACAGATAGAGCTGTCGATCCTTCACATCGCGGATGCGGGGCGCGAACCGGAACCCGAACAAGGGTAGAGCCCGAATACATGGTCGATGACGCGTCGCGTCCGTGCAGTGCTTTTCGATCTGCAATCCCGTCTGCTGATAAAGCAGGCCATCGGGCGCTGACACCAGAGGCTTCCCTTGACCCCGGATCGAATTTTTATAGAACTTCGATTCTGGGAAATCAGGAGACCCCGCCGGAGGCGGGTTTGCTTGACCGACGCCAAGCAGGCTCGCCGACCGAGGCGGGGTTTCTTTTGCGATTTCCAGTCGTCACTGCGGTCATAAGATTCGAACAGCGGGTGGCAATTCGCCCGTTCTCGCACGCTCTATCGTGGGCTGGCGGGCCTTGTGGGAAGTTTGGATCGAACAAGTTCCCAATGGCGTCAAGCGGCTTAAGGGACGATGGTTGCGAACAAACGTAAGCGGCGCAAAGTCGCGGAGGTCAATCCGCAGGAGCTGGAAAGCCATCATCGCAAGATTCTGGTTACTCCAGCCGACATGCTCGGCTCGGCGCGGTTGGAGCGGCTAGCGCAGCGCCTTCTCGCGCTGCAGACGGTAAGCGGCATGACGAATCCTGAATACGCCGAGTTTCTCGGCATGTCTGGGTCTCAATTTCGGTACGTGCGGCGACGTCTAGCGAACCCCTCGGTCCATATGCTGGCGCATGTTGCGAAGCAGACGAAGATTCC
>JAFAHO010000165.1 GCA_019237205.1 Hyphomicrobiales bacterium | reverse complement strand
GTCCTAGCCAAAACGCCGGCTTGCGCCTAGGTATGGTAGAGTTTCGGGCGCAGGCCCGCGCTAAGGACTTTGAGACCGATGCCGGACATTGACCTTCCGACCGTCATTTTCGCGCTGGTGGCGCTGTTCGTCGCTTACAAGCTGCGCTCCGTATTGGGCATGCGCTCCGACGCGGAACGACCGACGGGGGGGCTCCTCGCGCCATTGCGGCGCGCGACTGGTCCCGCACCCTCGGTCGCCCCCGTGGACGCGGCGCCGACCGGGCTGTCGCCCGTGGCGGCCGTCGGCGACCGCTGGAAGAGCGTCGCTGATCCCGGCGCCTGGAGCGGTCTCAACGCCATCGCCGCCGCAGACAACAACTTCGCGTCGGAAGGCTTCCTGTCTGGCGCGCGCGCGGCCTACGATATGATCGTGCATGCCTTCGCGGCTGGCGACTCCGCGACCCTTCGCGGGCTGATGGCGCCCGAAGCTTTCGCCAATTTCGGCAACGCCATCCGCGCCCGCGCGGCGGCGGGCCACACCATGTCCACGACGGTAGTCTCGATCGACGACGCGGCCATCGCGGCGGCGCAACTCGCCGGAAGCAACGCGCAAATCACCGTCCGCTTTGCGAGCAAGCTCGCCTCGGTCACCCACGACAGCGCAGGAAACGTGGTCGAGGGCTCGCCGACCGAAGTCGCCGACCACCTTGATCTCTGGACGTTCGTTCGCGACGTGCGCTCGCGCGACCCCAACTGGCGGCTGACGGCGACCCAGGCGGAACGCTGACCCCTTGTCGGGGCCCGCGTCGCTGCGCCTCCAACCGCTCGACTACGAAGACCTCCAGGGCTTTGGCGCTGACGACCATCTGGCGGCGTTTCGCTGCTTCGAGCGGTCGGCTCGAGCCCTCGTCAGGCTCGAGGGCGGCACAAGGACGGCGCGTCCGCCGTCACCCGCTCTCGTCGCAGCCGCGGGGTCCGCTCTGGCTTCAGGCGCAACGGACGGCATCGACGCGCGACGCTTCTTCGAGGCCCTCTTCCGTCCGTTCCGCATTGTCCCCGACCCGCCGGACGCAGGCTTCCTCACCGGCTATTACGAACCCTGCGTCCAGGGGTCGCCGGTGGAGACCGACGCCTTTTGCTGGCCGATCCTCGCGCGCCCGCCCGATCTCGTGGGCCTCGCCCCGGGCGAGACGCCCCCCGGCTTTCCCGAGGGCGTCAGCGGCGCGCGGCGGCGAGGCGACGGTTCGCTCGTCCCTTACGACGATCGGCGGACTATCGAGCGCGAACAGCGGAGCCCGATCGTCTGGCTCCGCGACGCGGTCGAGGCGTTCCTCATTCAGGTGCAGGGGTCGGCTCAGATCGAATTCGCGGACGGCCGGCGGGCGAGGCTTGCCTATGACGGACGCAACGGCCTGCCCTATACGTCGATCGGGCGGATCCTGACCGAGACAGGCGAAATCGCCGAGAGCGCCATGTCGCTCGAGAGCCTCAAGGCCTGGCTTCGCGCCGCGGGCTTGAGCGAAGGCGAACGGGGCCTCGAGCTCATGCGGCGGAACCGCTCCTTCGTGTTCTTCAGGCTCATCGAGGATTTCGATCCCCGCCTCGGTCCGGTCGCCGGCGCCGGCGTCGCGCTGACGCCCTTGCGCTCGATTGCGGTCGACAAGACTATCTGGAGCTACGGCCTGCCGTTCTGGATCGAGGCGGACCTGCCCTGGGCGGACGAAGCCCTACGCCCATTCCGTCGGCTCATGATCGCCCAGGACACCGGCTCGGCGATTGTCGGACCGGCTCGCGCCGACATATTCTTCGGCAGCGGCGACGCGGCGGGCGCGCGCGCCGGAGCGATCCGCCATCAGGGCGCATTCGCCGTGCTTCTGCCTGTTGGAGACGAGCCGTGAAGGAGGCGCCGCCGCCGCACCGCCTAAGGCGGCTCAGCGACGAGGAGATCGCGCTCTGGACCGAGGTCGCGCGCTCCGTCTCGCGGCGGCGCGGGGCGAGCCTGCCCGTGGCCTCGAAGCCGCACGCGCCAAAGGCGCCGGCTCCGCCGACCGCGAATGCGGCCCTCGCCCCCGAGCCGAGGCCTGCCAAGCCGCGCGCCCTGCCGCTCGCGCCGATCGAACGGCGGCTCAAGCGCGAGCTCGCGCGCGGCCGCGGCGCAATCGACGGCGCGATCGACCTCCACGGCATGAACCAAGCCGAGGCGCATCAGGCGCTGCGCGGGTTCCTGCGCCATTCGCAGGCCCAGGGCGCAAGACTGGTGATCGTCGTCACCGGCAAGGGCGGCCCGTTCGACGAGCCTGCCCCATGGGGGCAGGAGCGCGGCGTGCTGCGCCGGCTCGCGCCTCACTGGCTGCGCGAACCCGACCTGAGGACGGTCGTGCTCGGCTTCGAGGAGGCCGGACGCGCCCACGGCGGCTCCGGCGCGCTCTATGTAAGGCTCAGACGGACTTGAATAACAACGTTATACTGGGGCTATATCTTTTGAATTTGCGCAGCTCCCAAGCGGGCTCGCGGACTCGAAAGGCGCCTCTTGGGGAAAGATTCGGTGTGAGACACGTTTCCGATTCTAGTCTAGCCGTGCCGGCCCTCGCGGCCGCGAGGGCCGGCACGGCTGCCGAAGCCCGGCAAAAGCTCAGTTGCGCGGTTCCGCGGGCGGCGGCTCGGCTTGCGAATCCGGCGCAAAGGGGCGCTGGCGTCGCTCGGCCATGAACTGATCGAACTCGGCGCGGTCCTTGGCGAAGCGCAGCCGCGCAAGGAAATCCTTAAACTCGCGCTGCTCCTCTTCGAGGCGCCTCAACGTCTCCGAGCGGTACTCGTCGAAAGCGTGATTTCCGCTCGTGGTCGGGCCAAACCAGCCGCCGCGGCTCCTGACACGATCCATTCGCGCGCGCATGATTTCCATTTTTTCCTGCATGCGAGCGATCTTTCGTTCCCAGCGGTCGCTGCCGCGATCCCAGCGCTCCCGACCGTGATCTCTGTCGAACATTGGCACATCCCCTGCGTAAGCTAAATGACGCCAAGAGCCGAACTTTCCTCGCGCGATAAAGAGGGCGAGAAGCAGCAGTCCAATCGGCCACCACCACAGGAACCCCAAGACCGTAAGAATGATAGGCATGGCGCGTCCTCTCGTGTAAATGTAATGAACATTTACTTCTTGATCGCAGCCGTTGTCAAGTCCCCTGTTGCAGTCTGCGACTCCGTGCGCGACGAGCGCTCGCTCGCGGGTTGTGGGTCTCACTTAACGGGCTCGATCTGGGCCGCGCGGACGATCAGACCTCACGGCCCCGCCGCGTTCACCCCGAGCCCACGCAAATAGACCAGCACGTGCGCTTCCAGAAGTTCCTCCGGAGACATCGGCAGCGCGCGTTGCGCGCCATCGCCGCGTCCAAATAGCGAAGCGACCCCGTGCGCCATGGCCCAGATATGGAGCGCGACCATCAGGGCCGGCGGGCGGCCGGTCGCGGGCATTGCGGCGCAGACCGCCTCGGCGGCGCCGCGCAACACGGCGAAAGCCCGTTCGCCAGCCTCGCGCAGCGTGGGGTTCGCTGCGACCGGAACACCGGCTTCGAACATCGCCGAGTAGAACGCCGGCTCACCGCGGGCAAATTCGAGATAAGTCTTGCCGACCCGATCCAACGCTGTGAACGCATCGGGGCGTCCGCCATCCCAGGCGCGCGCCAGCGCGGCCTCGAATTGCTCGAAGCCGCGTAGCGCTACACTCGCCATCAGCTCATCGCGGTCGCGGAAATGCCGATATGGCGCCGCCGGGCTGACCCCGGCAAAGCGGGCTGCCTCGGCGAAAGTGAATCCCGCTGTCCCCTTCCTCGCGATCAATTCCAGCGCCGCGCGGATCAGCGCCTCGCGCAAATTGCCGTGATGATAGCTGCGCGGCGCGTCGCGCTCGCCGGGTTCGTCCTTGCGCCAACTCATGTAAGGCTTACTTACATCATGGGGGCCGAAGTGTCGATGCTGTAATGCGCGGGGACCCCAGCCTTGCGCAGGCCGTCCAAGTAGACCTCAAGCTGGCCCAGAGCGGCGATATTGACGCCATCGCCCATCAGGTCGCCGTCGTCTTCCTCGACAACGTCCCCTAAATGGATGCCGATACGAAATTCGATCCGGCGTTCGGCAGGCGCCGCGGCGTTGCGCTCGATCATCCCGTTTTGTACTTCGATCGCGCAGCGCACGGCGTCGACCACGCTCCGAAATTCGGCCAGGAGCCCGTCGCCAGTTCGCTTGACGACCCGCCCTCTGTGGACCGCGAGCGTCGGGTCGATCGGATCGCTGCGCAGCGCCCTTAGTCGGGCCAGAGTGCGTTCCTCATCGGCGCCCGCAAGCCGGCTATAGCCGACCACGTCGGCGGCCAGGATGGCGGCGATTTTTCGGGATTCGGACATCGCGCCCCCTCGCGCGTCGTGCAGAATAGCACAAGTCGACGGGAAATAGCGCACAGAGGGAGCGACACATGGCGACTTACACAGCGGATGTCAGTTGGACGCTCAAAAATGGCGAGGATTTTCTGAAGGGCCGTTTCAGCCGCGGGCATGAGGTGAGCTTCGACGGCGGGATCGTGGTCCCCGCTTCCGCCTCGCCCCACGTTGTCGGAAAGTGGGCGGTCGAGGCCGCTGTCGATCCGGAGGAGATGCTGGTCGCAGCCCTCTCCAATTGTCACATGCTGTCCTTCTTGCACGTGGCGCGATTGGCGAGCTTCACGGTCGCCGCATACCGCGATCACGCGGAGGGGACGATGGAAGAGATCGCGCCGGGCAAGCAGGCCATAACGAAGGTTGTGCTCCATCCGCATATCGAGTGGACGGGCGCGGCCCCTGACGATCAGAAGCTGGACCATATGCACCATGAAGCCCACGACATGTGCTACATCGCGAATTCGGTGAAGACGGAGGTGATCGTCGCGAAGGCCCGCGCGCAATCCTAGAGCCGCCCTCTCGGACGACTGGAGTACGCCATGGCCATCACGACGCTGGACCCGGAGCAAAGCCGAGGGAGCCTCACAAGGGGCGGCGGCCGGCTAGCCCGCCGCGCCCCGCTCGAAGCTCAGTTCGGCCTCGAGGCTCTGGACGTCGCGAAAGATTGAGGCCACGGCGAGCGTGCGTCCGGAGCGCCTGAAGCGCACGAGGCAATCCTTGCCGGCGATGTCGCCCTCGACGGCGAGTTCGTCAAACGTCTCGGCATGGCCGACGTAGTTGATGGGAACATCGTAGTGCTGGCTCCAGAAGAATGGGACCGCTGAGAATTTCTCGCGCTCTCCGATCATGTTCAGCGCCGCGATCTGCCCCTGACGCTCGGCCACGACCCAATGTTCGACACGAATGGCCTCACCACTGTGCGAGTCGGGCCAGCGCGTGATGTCGCCGGCGGCGAAGATGCCTGGCGCGCTCGTTTCGAGATAGGCGTCGACGACGACGCCGCGATTGACCCTGAGGCCCGCCCTCTCGGCCAGCTCGACCCGCGGGCGCACGCCGGTCCCTGCGACGATAAAATCGGCCTCGATGACGCCTCCGCCCGAAAGCTTCACCTTTCCACCTTCCACAGCGCTTGCAGTGTTGCCCAGATGGAAGACGACGCCATGCTCCTCATGCAGAGCACGAACGAACGCGCCCATTTCAGGTCCCAGAATGCGCTCCATCGGACGCTCCTCCGGGGCTGCGACATGGACTTCGATGTTTCGGGCGCGCAGGGAAGCCGCGACTTCGAGCCCGATGAAGCTGGCGCCGAGCACGACCGCCCGCCGCGCCGTCTTGGCGCGTTCGATGATCGCCCGGCTGTCCGAAAGCGAGCGCAGCACCAGCACGTCGGAGGGCATTGCGCCTGGAATGGATGGGCGCACCGGTTCGGCGCCGGTCGCCAGAAGCAGTCGTTCGAACGGAATTCTGTCGCCGCCGTCGAGCGCGATTTCGCGCGCGCCGACGTCAACGCCGGCGACGGTCGCGCCGAGGCGAAGGTCGATGGCGTTGTCGGAATAGAAGCTCTCCGCGCGCAGGGGGACCCAGTCCTCCGGCGCGTTGCCGGCGAGATAGTCCTTGGAAAGATTCGGCCGGTCGACCGGCGGGGCGTCGTCGCTGCTCAGCATGACGATTTTGCCCTGGTATTGCCGCCGCCGGAGCATCTCCGCGGCGGCGAACCCGGCGCCCCCGCCGCCGATGATGACGACTTTGTCCGGCGCGCCCGGCTTGGCGCGGCGCTGCGCCCTCGTCTGAGCGCGCTTCTCGCGCACGAAGATTTTGCCGCCGCGTTGCTCCACCGCCCAGGAATCGACCGGACTTAGGGCAGGCGCGTGCAGGGCCTCGCCAGTCCGAAGGTCGAAGCAGGCGTGGTGCCAGGGGCAGCGCACAGTGGCGTCGACGATCAGCCCGTCGGCAAGTGGGCCGCTATAGTGCGTGCAATGAGCGCCGATCGCGAACACGTCGGCTCCCCGGCGGGCCAGCAGCACCGGCTCGTCGCCGACATGACCGACGAGCTTGCCGCCGTCGGGAAGTTCGGAGAGCGAAATTTCGTGCGCCAGATCGGGGCCGACCGGCCCTGCTTGATCCTCGGCCATTGCTCCTCCTTTCCTTCGCCGCCTCCGCATTTCGGTTCGACGAGCCTCGTCGCGATCGGCGAGCGATCAGATTTCAGCATCAAAGAGACGGACGTAAGGCGGGTCGGCGCGAAACGTCAGGCGAACGCCGCGGGCGAGCAAAATGTTGCTTCGACCGGCGGGCCTCGAGGAGACCGCCCGTCTGTTGCCCAGATTGACCGCGCCCGCTGCCGATGCAAAAGGGCGGCCGCGAAACTTTGAGGGGCGCGATGAGCATGGCGATCGAGGTTCTGGGACTGGGCAATTCGCTGGTCGACATTCTGGCCTACGCGGACGACGCCTATCTCGAGGCCCAGGACATGGTGAAGGGCGCCATGAATCTCATCGACGAGGATCGCGCCGAGGCGCTCTATGCGGCGCGTGTCGATCCGCGCGTCATCTCCGGCGGCTCGGCCGCCAACACCGTCGTCGGCGTCGCCTCGTTCGGCGTCGGCGGCGCCTATATCGGCAAGGTGAAGCACGATCCGCTCGGCGACACGTTCGTCTCCGACATTCGCTCGACCGGTGTCGTCTTCTCGACCCCACCGGCCGCGCACGGGCCCGCGACCGGACGCAGTTTTATCTACGTGACCCCGGACGGCGAGCGCACGATGAACACCTATCTCGGCGCGAGCAGCTATCTTTCGCCGCCCGACGTCGACGAGGCGCTCGTGCGCGCGGCGAAAGTGATCTACCTCGAAGGCTATATGTGGGACCGCCCGGCGGCCAAATCCGCCTTCCAGAAGGCGGGCGCGATCGCTCGTGAGGCCGGTCGCCGGGTGGCGTTGACCTTGTCGGATTCGTTCTGCGTCGACCGCTTCCGCGGCGAATTCATCGATCTCATGCGCTCGAAGACGGTCGATACGATCTTCGCCAACACCGACGAGATCCTGTCGCTCTACGAGACCCCGCATTTCGAGGAGGCGCTGGACGCGTTGCGCGCCGAGGGAGTGCTCGGCATCGTCACCCGCTCGGAGAAGGGCTGCGTCGTCGTCGACGGCGAGGCGACCTGGGAGGCGGCGGCGTTCCCAATCGCCAAGCTCGTCGACACCACCGGCGCGGGCGATATGTTCGCCGCGGGCTTCCTCGCCGGTCTCGCGCGGGGCGCCGATATGATCACCTGCGGGCGCCTCGGCGCCCTCGCCGCGGCGGAGATCATCCAGCATCTCGGCGCAAGGCCGAACGTCTCGCTGAAGACGCTAGCGAAGGAGAAGGGGATCGCGATCTAGGATCCGGACGAGCCGGCTTTCATGGGCTGGCGCGCCGGGCGGCGATAGCCTTAGACTTGGTCCGCGCACGGAATCGTCTTCAGACTCGGAGCCCTGCGCCATTCCAGGAGCAGCGATCGTGACCCGCACGGATTCCGACCTCCTTTATCTCGACGACCTGCAGGTGGGGCAGCGCTTTGTCAGCGCGACGCATGCGATCGACGTCGATCAGATCAAAGCCTTCGCTCGTCAGTTCGATCCACAGCCATTCCACCTCGACGAGGAAGCCGCCAAGGACACGTTCTTTGGGGGCCTCGCGGCCAGCGGCTGGCACGTGGCGGCGGTCACCATGAAGCTGCTCGTCACTAGCGGCGCGCCGATCGCCGGCGGGGTCGTAGGTGCGGGCGGCGACATCGCATGGCCGAATCCGACAAGGCCGGGCGACGTCCTTCAGGTGGCAAGCGAGGTGATGGAGATCACGCCGTCCCGTTCACGGCCGAACCGTGGGATGGCGACGCTGAAGAGCGAAACGCGCAATCAGAAGGGCGAAGTGGTGCAGGTTCTGACGGCCAAACTCGTCGTTCCGCGCCGCGCGGCGAGCGCCGCGCATTGAAGAGGCAAGCGCGATGAGGACCCTCGTTGTCGGCGCCGGCGCAATCGGCGGCTATTTCGGCGGGAGGTTGTTGCAGGCAGGCCGGGACGTCACATTTCTCGTCCGTCCGCGCCGTGCGGCGTTGCTGGCGAAACAAGGCTTGTCGATTCAAAGTCCCGTTGGCGACTTTCGCCTGCCGGCGCCGCCGACCATCACTGAAGACGCGGTTCAGGACCCTTTCGACCTCGTCCTGCTCAGCTGCAAGGCCTACGATCTCCAAGGCGCAATGGCGTCCTTCGCCAGGGCCGTCGGTCCGCGAACGGTCATTCTGCCTCTCCTGAACGGCATGCGGCACGTTGACGTCCTCGCCGATCGCTTCGGCCCAAACCATGTGCTCGGCGGCCTTTGCGTGATCTCAGCGACGCTCGACGCCGACGGCGTTATCGTTCATCTCAACGACCTCCACTCGTTGACGTTCGGCGAGCTCGACGGCTCGCGATCGCCGCGGATCGAAGGGATCGCCTCGACGATGTCCGGCGCCGGTTTCGACGCACGGCTCAGCGACGCGATCCGGCAGGACATGTGGGAGAAATGGACGTTCATCGCAGCGGTCGCGGGCATCACCTGCCTGATGCGCGCGGCGATCGGCGACATCGTCGCCGCCGGCGCCTCCGAGCTCAGCGCGGGGCTTCTCGACGAGTGCGCCGCCATTGCGGCGGCCGAGGGCTTTCCTCCGCGCCGGCCGTTCCTGGACGGTGTGCGGGCGACGCTTTCGACCCCGGGTTCGCCTATCACCGCCTCGATGCTGCGCGATGTCGAGAGCGGTAAGCCGGTCGAATCGGAGGCGATCCTCGGCGATCTCCTGCGCCGCGCCGCCAACACAGACAGACATTCGCTTCTGCGCATCGCTTACGCCCACGTGAAAGCTTACGAGGCCCGGCGCAAACGGGACGAGGCAGCCGCCGAAAAGACGGCCTAAGCCAGCAACTCGCGGGCCTGCGCGAGCCGAGGCCTCGGAAGGGAATCGAACCGCCATACGTTTTGCTGTTCTGTCACCGTTTTGCCGCCGGCTTCGGCTAGGGTGAGATTCCCGCCTCACTTGCCAAGGAATCCCAGCCATGGCCGACCCGACCATTGAGGAAATCGCCAAGACGAACGCCGAAGACCTGGCCAGAAGCGGCAAAGCCGCAGCGCAGATGATGAAAGGGGGCGCCGAAGCCATGACCGAGAGCAACGCCGCCTCCACTGCCGCTTTCCAGGAGTTAACCAAAGCGTACCAGGAAATGGCGATCAAGAACGCCAGGAATCTGACGGCCGCGATGGAGGCGCTGGCCAAGGTCAAGAGCCCGTCGGAATTGATCGCCTTGCAGCAGACGCTGATCCGGGAGGGCGTCGAGGCGGCCATCAGCGAGAGCCAGACGATCGCCCGCTTGACCAGCGCGATGTTCGCCGCCGCGTTCGAGCCAATGCGAAAGCAGATCGAGGCGGCGCAGAGGGCGGGCCAAGGCTAGCCTAGTCTAGTCTAGGGTCGCACGAATTACGAATTCTAGCCAGTCTTGCGATTCCAGAAGCGCATCCTTGGCCAGAAGAACCCAGTCGTTGATCGATACCTTTCGTATTCAGGCCTCAGCGCGGACGACAAGATAGCGTTCTGTTCTTGTAGCGCCGCTACTATATAAATTGTCATCAGTAATAATGATATCGACTTCACGAGAAACGAATCGGTCGCGAGCGTGCAGGCCGCCCAGAACGTAAGGTAAGACATATAAAACGGATGGCGAACAAAGCGAAAGGGGCCGGTCTTGAACACCCGGACAGGATCGCTCCGCGAAAACGCCACACCAGGCCGATGCCGTCTCGTCGCTGCGCACGCCCACAGAAACACTCCGCCCGCGAGCGCCTGGAGGCCGAGGGCGGCCGCCCGCCGCCAACCCGGGACCGAAGCATTCCCGACTTCGAGCAGATAGCCGACCAAGCCAAGCGATGATAAAGCCAAAATCAGCTTCATGCCGATCGGCAGCTTGGCGGACACAAAATGGCCGCGGACTCCCCACGCGAATGCGCCGAAAACGACGAGCCCCGAAAGAGCAAGAAGGGTGCCGAGATAATCGGTCGAGGCAGCGTTCGCCACAAAACTCCCCAGTCGCCTTCGGTTCACGATAGCGCCTTGATTACGGTGTTCGCAAGCAGCGCTCAAGCTCGTTGTCCGTCCATCGCGCAGTCCCCGGAGGACAGTTTGTTCTTCCGGGCTTTCAGCGTTTATGTAACATTCCTCACAGACGCGACGGCTGTCGGTCTGGGACAGCCCATCGCGCAACCAGCAATCCCATCTGAACGGAGTTATTTATGGCTCTTCGCATCAATGACACGGCGCCGAACTTCAGCGCCCGGACGACGCACGGACCGATCGACTTCCACAGCTGGATTGGCGACGGTTGGGCGATCCTGTTCTCTCATCCCAAAGACTTCACCCCAGTCTGCACCACGGAACTCGGCTACATGGCCAAGATCGAGCCCGAGTTCACGAAGCGCAACGCCAAGCTGATCGGGCTCAGCGTCGATCCCGTCGACAGCCATTCGCGCTGGCTCAGCGACATCGAGGAGACGCAGGGCGCCAAGGTCAACTATCCGATCATCGCCGACAGCGACCTCCAGGTCTCGAAGCTCTACGACATGCTGCCGGCCGAGGAACCGGGCACCTCCGAAGGCCGCACGCCCGCGACCAACCAGACCGTGCGCACGGTCTTCGTCGTCGGCCCCGACAAGAAGATCAAGCTAATGTTGAGCTATCCGATGACCACGGGCCGCAATTTCGACGAGATCCTGCGGGTGCTCGACTCGATGCAGCTCACGGCGAAGCACAAGGTCTCCACGCCCGTGAACTGGAAGCAGGGCGAGGACGTCATCATCTCGGGCTCGGTGACAGACGACGAGGCCAAGACGTTGTTCCCGGGAGGTTGGCGCGCGCCCAAGCCCTATATGCGGTACACCAAGCAACCGCGCTGAGCGCGTCAGCCCCGCGCTGCCGTCAACGGGGAAACAGGAACGCGCGCGTTCTTGTGTCCGCCGCAGGATTCGGCGGCCTCGAGCCGAGCACGATCCTGGCGGACCGGCTCCGCGACAGCGTCGATGGGCGGTCAACGACAAGAGCGAAGCGTTCGCCCTCGGCGATTCGAAGCTCGACGTGATGTTCGGCCGCACGACGCTCGACGCTGTGCGGTGCCCTACCGGACGTTCGCCAAGCCCAGGCGTACGTCTGCTGTGGGCAACGATTAGCGCGATCGATCCTGCGGCACGGCGGGTGACGACCGACGCCAGCAGTCCATGACTGCAACTATCTCCTCGTCGCGCTGGGCGCCGAGCCAACTCTACAGCGGCGCCGGGTCGTGCTATATCGAGTTCGGTGGCGAACGCGTCGGCTGCGTCGACGTCGATTTTCTTTTCCGGGCCGAAGCCAACAGGCACGTATTATGAGCCGAGCCTGACGCTGCGTGCGGACAAGAACGCCTTTGGAACGACGCGCAGGGCGCGATGGGTTCGGCCTCTGACGGTCGAGAGGGAAGCGAATAGGAGCCTCGATGATCTTCAGGCAGTTGTTCGACAGCGTCTCGAGCACCTACAGTTACATGCTAGCGAGCCGCCGGGGTGGCGAGGCCCTAATTATCGATCCCGTGCTCGACAAAGTCGATCGCTATTTGAAGCTCATGGAGGAGCTCGATCTGAGGCTCGTCAAGGCCGTCGACACCCATCTGCACGCCGACCATATCACCGGGCTCGGCGCGCTGCGCGACCGCACCCGCTGCGTCACCGTCATGGGCGAGCAGAGCAAGGTCGATGTCGTATCCATGCGGATCGCCGACGGCGACAGGCTGACCGTCGAGGGCCTGTGCCTCGACGCGCTCTATACGCCCGGCCACACCGACGATTCCTACAGTTTTGTCTTCGGCGACCGGGTCTTCACCGGCGACACGCTGCTCATTCGCGGCAGCGGCCGGACCGACTTCCAGAACGGCGATTCGCGCGCCCAGTATGAGAGCCTGCAGCGCCTCCTGCGCCTGCCTGAAGAGACGCTCGTCTTTCCCGCGCACGACTATAAGGGCGACACCGTCAGCACGATCGGCGAGGAGAAGCGGTTCAATCCGCGCCTCAAGGTTCGCGACGCGGAGGAATACGCGGCGCTGATGGCCGGCCTCAACCTGCCCAATCCGAAGATGATGGACGTCGCAGTTCCCGCCAACATTCATCAGGGCCTGCACCAGGAAGAGGTCGCACGCCGCGGCTGGGCCTACTCGGCCGCCGAGGCGAAGGGGCTCGTCGGACGGCCTGACGTCGCGCTGATTGATCTCAGGGAAAAGTCGGAGCGCGAGCGGACCGGCGCCATCCCCGGGTCGCTGCACGCGCCGTATGCCGACCTTCAGGACAATATCGACGAAGGCGGCCTCATCCACGGACTTAGCCAGTCCGGCAAGACGATCGTCTTCTATTGCGCCTTTGGCGAACGGTCCGCCATGGCGGTGCAGGCCGCCCAGGACAAGGGGCTAGCCTCCGCCCGGCATATCGAAGGCGGAATGGCCGCGTGGAAGAAGGCGGGCGGGTCGTCGCACTGACGCGGACTTGCGTGCGCTTTCGCCTGCGCGGCGGAGCGGAATCGGGCTCTCTCTTTCTCGGCCATTCGATCTTGACGTACTTTGCCGCTCGGCGGACAAGTCCCGTCCGGCGGCTCTGCAGCGCCTGTGCGCGGGAGGCGGGTCCGGATGAACGTCCAGTTCCAGTTCGTCGACCGCACGACGCCAATGGGCGCGAACCTTGTTGCGGGCGGCGCTGTCTTTCGCACTTGGGCTCCGCGCGCGCGAAACGTCTATGTCATGACCGGCGACGCGCTTGTGCTCTCGGCGACGACCGGCTGGACGCCTGCCCCCGCGGACCGACTGACCCCGCTCGGGGACGAGACATGGGCAGGATTTGTCGTCGGCGCCGGCGAAGGGCTTCAATACATGTTCTGGGTCGACGGCGAGGCCTCGCAAGGGCCGAAGCGCGATCCTTACGCGCGCGAACTGACCCTGACGCCCGCTTTCCCCAAATCCTACTGCATCCTTCGCGATCCG
Source organism: Hyphomicrobiales bacterium (assembly GCA_019237205.1). GTDB lineage: Bacteria > Pseudomonadota > Alphaproteobacteria > Rhizobiales > Beijerinckiaceae > Roseiarcus. The sequence goes on along the minus strand of JAFAHO010000165.1, from coordinate 6,570 downwards.
GCTTCCTATCCGTGGCATGATCAAGGGTGGAGACCGCCGGACTTCAGCAAGCTGATCATCTACCAGCTCCATGTCGGCACGTGGTGGGCGGTGGACCCGACGGGCGCGGACGTGCGCGCATCGCGCGGCGGGCGCTTTCTCGACGTGGCGACGCGTCTCGATTACCTCCGCGACCTCGGCGTCAAAGCGATTCAGCTGCTGCCGATCCAGGAGTTCGAGACGCAGTTCAGCGAGGGCTACAATGGCGTCGATTACTTTTCGCCGGAGCAACGATACCAGGCGAGCAGCGAAACGGATCTCGCGTGGTACCTCGGGGCGATCAACGCCATGCTCGCCGCGTCTGGCGCCGAGCCGCTCGCTCTCGATGACCTTCGACCCGGCGTCAATCAGCTCAAGTGCCTGATCGATCTCGCGCATCTCCGTGGCATCGCCGTCATCTTCGATCTCGTCTACAATCACGCCGGAGGAGGCTTCGACCCGCAGAGCCTCTATTTCTACGACCGCTTCCCGAACGGCGACCAGAACAACAGCCTTTTCTTCACCGACGAGGGCTGGGCGGGCGGATTGGTGTTCGCCTACTGGAACGCCAACGTCAGGCAGCTCCTGATCGACAATGCCTCGGCGTTCATGAAGGAGTACCGGATCGACGGCATCCGCTACGACGAGGTGAGGGTCATCTCGAACAATCGGCCCTCGGGCGTAGAACAGTGTCAGGACATGACCAGCACGATCCGTTTCATCCGGCCGTCCGCCATCCAGATTGCCGAGTATTGGGATTGGGATCGCGCCTTTCCGGTGACGCCTGCGCCGGCAGGCCTCGGCTTCGACGCGGCGCTCGGCGACGCGTTCCGCGACTCAGTGCGCAGCCTCCTGACGCAGGCGGCGGGCGGGGAGACCGCTGAGCTTCAGCTCGACCCCGTCGCGTCAGCGCTCGGTCCGCCGGCCGGCTACGACGCCACCTGGCGGCTCGTCCAGTGTCTCGAGAACCACGACCTCACTTATTTCGGACATGACGGCGCGGCCCGCGTCCCCATGCTCGCCGATCCGGCCGACCGGCAATCCTGGTACGCGCGGAGCCGCAGCCGGGCGGCAGCCGCGCTCCTCTTCGCCGCGCCCGGAATCCCGGCTCTCTTCATGGGCCAGGAGATTCTCGAGGATCAACTCTGGTGCGACGACGAGCCGGACCATCCGGGCCACTTGATCGCCTGGGACGGGCTCGCCGAGAACGGCGTAGTGGCCGACTACCGCCGCTTCATGCGCGATCTGATCGCATTGAGACGTGGTCAGCCGGCGCTGTCGGCGGAAGGCGTGCGCGTCTCGCGCGTCAACGATTACGATCGGGTGATCGTCGTCCACCGCTGGGTTGCGGACGGCGGTCCGGGCCAGGACGTCGTCGCGGTCGTGAGCTTCGACGAGCGGCCGAAGTTCAGCTACGGCGTCGGCCTGCCGCGAGCCGGCAGATGGGTTGAACTCTTCAACAGCGACGTTTACGACGGCTTTCCCAATCCCGCAGCGATTGGCAACGGCGGCGCGGTCGAGGCGACCGGTCCGCCTCTCGACGGCTTCGCGCAGTCGGCCGCGATCACGATCCCGCCGAACGGCGCGCTCTTTCTGCGGGGTGAATTTTCCTGATCGCGGAGAGCGATCCGAGCCGGTCGCGGCTTGACGCCCAGTCCCCGCTTCGCAACAACGCTCTAGTCTCAGTCTAAGCTTAAGCTAGGCCGCCACCCGCTCCCGCGAACCCACGCCATGCCCTTCGGGAAACCGGGCTTCGAGCGTGGCGATGATTGCATCGGCCACCGTGCGCCAGTCGGGGTCCAGCATCATGTCGTGCGCCATATTCTCAAAGAACACCGGTCGGACCGCATAGGCGCGGGCGGTCGTCTCGACATCTTTCGGCTTGATGACGGCGTCGTCTGAAGCCCCGTACACGGCGATCGGCGACGCCACACGCGCCGGGGCGATCAAGTCGAACGCGAGGCAGTCGAGGTAGCTTAGCAGAGATTCGTCCTGAAGGAGGCTGTGATAGCGAACGACTTTCTCCCTTGGCATCGACGGCGGGAAAAGAAGCTCATGCGCTTTCGCCGCGTCCGAAACGATCGGATAGAGGCTGAGTGTCGCATTCCCGATGAGGACGTCGATCGGGCGACCATGAACCAGTCGCGCGAACATCGGCCATGCGCCGGTTGGCGGAATGCTCGCCAGGAGGAAGGCCGCTGGGGACGATCTCGTTTCAAGATACTTCTGCACGACAAATCCGCCCATCGAATGGCCGATCACGACCGGCGTCACTGGCAGCATCGCCGCCACGGCCGCGACATCTTCGACGTAGTCGCGAATCCGATGCAGCCGCAAACCGGCTCGTCCATCGCTATCGCCATGGCCGCGAAGGCTGAGCGCGTAGGCGGCGTATCCGTGGGCGGCAAAATAGTCGAGAAAGTGCTCGTCCCAGCACCACGCCGCGTGCCACGCGCCGTGCACGAACAGGATCGGCGGCGCGTTGCGCCCGATAGACGGTTGCTTCGACCGAACCTCGAGGGTCAGTTTGGTTTTGGGCGACGCGCAGTCGCGAACGGCCAGATTCGCCGGGAAGTCGAAGAACGTGGTCATGCCCTCGTCTCATCGGAGGCGGGAGCTTGACCCTGCAGGAAATTCGTTATCGAGTCGTAAAACAGAGTCCGTCGGGATGCGCGTCAATGCCGCCCAGGTCCTGGGGCCAAGGCCGCGCTGCCCGCATCGGGGGCATTCGCCTTCTCAGCCTTGCGATCGGCCAGATAGCGCTTGAAATCGCCCATCGAGGCGAACTTGAAGGCCCCCTTAGCCGTTTCGGCCTCGATCGAGCCGTCTTCGAAGATCATGTAATTGGCGCCGCCGGCAGAATAGCGGCCGATGAGGTTCGGCGGCCTTTGGGGCGTTTCGAGCGCTTGCTCGATCGCGTGTAGCGTAGGCAGGTGGCCGGCGCGATTTTCGTTGATCGGGTCTTCGGCGTCCTCGGCGAACGCGGCCGGCTCGGCGACGGACTCCGTTTCCCCGGACACCGGTTCCTGAAACACTTGAGCCGGGAGAGGTTCGGCCTCCAAGGGAGCCGGCTCCGCCGCGACTGCCTCGACGGCGAGGGGCGCGACCGGCTGCCGCATGAGCTTCGCGAGCGCGTCGATCCGGCGGATCAGCACGCCGAGCGCCAAGGCGACAACGGCGAGCGCGACCGCGACCGCGCCGGAGAGCGCATAGAGAACTCCCACGCTGGTCGGCAGGAGATCGAGGCTCATGTAGCCGCTCGCGAGACCTGCAGCGAGCAGCAGCAGGCTGAAGACAAAGACGAGGATCGCCATAGGCGCCTTCAACGTTCAGATTATGTCGGCAGCACGGCAGGCGCCCTATTTTTCACCGCGCGCGCCGAAGATCGCGCTGCCGATCCGCACGTAGGTGGCGCCCAGTTGCACCGCGAGCGGCCAATCCGCGCTCATGCCTATGGACAATTCCTTAAGGCCGTTGCGCCGGGCGATGAGGCCGAGCAGGGCGAAATGCGGAGACGCCTGCTCGCCGGCCGGCGGGATCGCCATCAGCCCTGCGATGCCAAGCCCGTACCTCTCCCGGCACAGCGCCAAGAACGCGTCCGCGTCCTCCGGCCAGACGCCCGCCTTCTGCGGCTCGGCGCCGGTGTTGACCTCGACGAAGAGCCGCGGCGCCTTGCCGCGCTTCTGGATTTCCCGGGCGAGGGAGGCCGCGAGCTTCTCGCGGTCGACCGTCTCGATGACGTCGAAGGTCTCCACCGCCTCACGAGCCTTGTTGGTCTGCAGAGGGCCGATCAGGTGAAGCTCGATTGTCTTGCCGATTTCCACGGCGCGCGCACGCAGGTCGCGCCATTTCGGGACCGCCTCCTGCACGCGATTTTCGCCGAACCGCGTCTGACCGCCGATGGCGATCGTCGGCCAGACGTCGTCAGCCGAGAAGGTCTTTGAGACCGCAATGAGCTTGACCGAATCCGGCGACCGGCCGCAGTCGCGCGCGCGCCGCGCGATCACATCGCGTAAGCCCGCAAGGCGGGCGACAGCGCCGAGGCGGTCGCCGGGATGGGCGGGATCGGTCAACGTCGTCTCCTTATTCGCGCGCTTCCGCTACGACCGATGCGGCAGAAACTTGACGCGGAAAAACCCTTCCCCTATAGACCCGCGACCCAACACGCTAGGGCCGGATCGACCGGCGGGACGCTTCTGACCGAGGCGGCCCGCTTTCTCGTTTGTCCAGCTCTCTTTAGAAGTTTTTTGCGAAGGATCCGCGCGATGTCACGCCGCTGCGAGCTGACCGGCAAGGCCGTTCAATCCGGCAACAAAGTCAGCCATTCCAACCGTAAGACGCGCACGCGCTTCTTGCCCAATCTCGTACAGGTCACGCTGATCTCCGACGCGCTCGAACGCGCGGTCCGTCTGCGCATTAGCGCCGCGGCGCTGCGCTCGGTCGAGCATCGCGGCGGCCTCGACGCCTTTTTGACCAAGGCCCGCGAGGCGGAGCTCTCGGACGGCGCCGCCGCGCTCAAGCGCGAGATCGAGAAGAAGCGGGCCGAGGCGGAGGCCAAGGCGGCCTGACCCGCCGCTCCCGTTTTGGACGCCGCCCCCTTGCGGGGCGGCCTTTCAATTCAGCTCCCCCCCGCGTGCAAGACCCGCCGCCTCGCGCGCCAGCGATTCGACGACCCCATAGTCTCCATGCGCATGCGCGTCTTTCGGCAGCATCCACGACCCGCCGACGCAGGCGACGTTGGGTAGTTTGAGATAGCCCGGCGCCTTGGCGAGATCGATCCCGCCGGTCGGGCAGAAGCGCAAATCCGGCAGCGGCGCGGCGAAGGAAGAGAGAAGCCTCGCGCCGCCGACCGCCTCCGCGGGAAAGAGCTTCAGCGCGCGAAAGCCGAGCGCTCTCAACGCCATCGCCTCAGATACGGTCGCGCAGCCGGGCAGGAAGGGGACGGGCGATTGCGCCGCCGCCTTCGCGAGGTCGTCGGTCGCGCCGGGGCTGACGAGAAAACGCGCGCCGGCCGCGATGGCCTCGTCAATCTGCTCGGCCGAAACGATCGTGCCCGCCCCGACGACCGCGTCGGGAACGTGTCTCGCAATCGCCGCAATGGCCAGGAGCGCGCTCGGCGTGCGCAGTGTCACTTCGATCGCATAGAGGCCGCCGGCGACCAGGGCCTTCGCCTGCTGAAGCCCATCCTCCACGCTCTGAACGGTGAGGACCGGAATCACCGGCGCGAGCGCCATGATCGAGGCCGTTTCGCCATCCAGGGAATAGTGCGCCATCGCCTCGCTCCGAGTTGTTCGCGCACGGCTTAAATCCGTGCGCGCCCTTGAAGGATCATCGCGGTCGAAGCGAAACGATCCGGGGAATGAGGCGCTCCTCTAGCACATGAGGCCACCCCGGTTCGAATCGACTAGACTTACCCCGTCCTGGCGCCGGAACCCCGCCCGTGAACGAGACGACCGACCTTTCGATTTACAAGGAAGCGCTGCTCTTCCTGGCGACCGCAGGCGTCGTCGCGCCCCTGTTCTTTCGCCTTCGCATCAGCCCAGTGCTCGGATATTTGCTGGCCGGCGTCGCGCTCGGACCCTACGGCCTCGGCTCGCTGGACAGGAGAGCGGCCTGGCTCAACGCATTCGCGATCAATGTCGAGGCGATCGACAAGCTCGCCGCGTTCGGCGTCGTCGCGCTCCTCTTCACCATGGGTCTCGAACTGTCGTTCGAGCGGCTGCGGCGGATGCGAAGGCTGGTGTTCGGGCTCGGGCTCGGACAGGTCGTTGTGACGACCCTGGCGCTCGGCGCGGTCGCCTGGACGCTCGGCCTGCCCCCGGCCTCCGCGGCGACGATCGGCGCGGCGCTCGCCATGTCTTCGACCGCGGTCGTGATTCCGGTCCTCATCGAGACCAAGCGACTCGGCGCTCCGGTCGGCAGGGCGAGCTTCTCGGTGCTGCTCTTTCAGGATCTCGCGGTGGCGCCGCTTCTCGTGATGGCGGGGGCCCTATCGGGAGGGAGCGAGCGCGGCCTCGGCTGGGCGCTTCTCGGCACCCTCGTTCCGGCAGCGCTGGCGCTGGCCGCGCTGATTGTCTTCGGGCGCATTGCGCTCCGGCCGTTCTTTCATTTCGTGGCCGAGACGAAGAGCCCCGAGTTCTTCATGGCCGCGTGCCTCCTGGTGGTGCTGGGCGACGGCCTGGCCGCGGCGGCGAGCCGCCTTTCGATGGCGCTCGGCGCCTTCGTTGCCGGGCTCCTGCTGGCGGAGACCGAATATCGCCGCGAGATCGAAGTGACGATCGAGCCGTTCAAGGGCCTCCTGCTCGGGCTCTATTTCGTCTCCGTCGGGGCCGAGATCAACCCGGCGCTCATTCTCGCCTGGCCTGGCCTCATCCTCGGCCTCGCTGCGGCGCTGATCGCAGTCAAGGGCGTGATCCTGATGGGGCTCGCATGGGGCTTCCGGCTGCCGGCGCGCGTCGGCGCCGAAATGGCGATGCTGCTCGGGCCCGGCGGGGAATTCGGCTTCGTGATGATCGGCGCGGCGCTTGCCGGCGGGCTCGTCGACCGGCCGCT
>JAFAHO010000153.1 GCA_019237205.1 Hyphomicrobiales bacterium | reverse complement strand
ATGTGAGAGATTTGCCGGCAGCTCTTAAAGCGTCATGGCCGGGCTTGTCCCGGCCATCCACGTGGTTCGGCGAATCGAGCGCAGGCAAGCAACCAGCGGATGCGAAAAACCTTGCGTCTGCAAGCTTTTGCAGCGCACCGCGCCAATGCGCGCCAATACCAGTCCCGTCTTTGCGGCAGCGCGGCGTGGATGGCCGGGACAAGCCCGGCCATGACGTCAAGGGCTCAAAGGGGCAATCGGCAAAGACCTAACCAACAACCAACGCGAGAAGCTTTGGGAAACTCGAAACCTGCGCTATGACAGCTCCCATGGAACCGATCGATCTCGGCATTGCGCGGACAGCGGCCGGCGGCCCGGTCCGGATAGGCATGGCCGCGAGCCTTTGTCCAGCTCGGAGGTGGTCTTTGTCTGGAGCCGCGCGAAGGTCATATCTGAAAAAGCCGATATAGCCATTTGAAATATTTATGTTACTCGAAGAAAGGCACCCTCTCTGTCCGATTCTCCGGCGCTCGGCCGGTTTTTCGGTCCGCCATTCGCCTGGGCCAAGCGACCGGAAGTGGGCTGCGATGGAAAGTCGCTGCAAGCCTTTGATATCGCGCAAAACGGCGGTGGAGCGACGGGCGGGCCGGCGTGGGAGCGGCAAAAGTGTCAAACGGCCAAACGGCCAGTTTTTGACACTTAAGCCGTTGAGGAGCCTCGATCGCGACCAAAACGGCGCAGTCCGGCGGCTGTCCCTTGGGCGCAAATCAGCTCGGCTCGGCCGCCGAGCGGGCCGCCTCCTCGACCAGAAACTCCCGCAAGGCCTTGATGCGCGGGTTTCCGGCTTCCTCCGGGCGGCAGAGGAAGTAATAGCCGAAGGGCGTCTGGACGCTGATGGAGAAAGGCGCGACGAGACGGCCGGCCGCGAGTTCGTCGGCTGCGATCGCAAACGTGCTCAGCGCCACCCCCTGCCCTTGCGCCGCGGCTCGGATCGCCATCGCCATGTTGTTGAACCAGACGCCGTGCCGGGCTTCGACGTCGCGGGCCCCGGCCGCCTTGAGCCAGTCGGACCAGGTCGGCCACGACGGATAGGCCGGGCTCGCTTCGAGATGCAGCAGCGTGTGGCGGCGCAGATCCTGGGGGGAGCGAAGGGGATTGTCGCCGTCGACGAGTTCCGACGCGCAGACCGGAAACACATTCTCCTTGAAGAGGAGCGTCGTGGCGAGGCCGGGAAAATCGCCGGGGCCCCAGCGAACGAGCGCATCAGTGGTGCTCGATTCCAGCGAATCCTCCCTCGCGATGGCGTCGAGCAGCACGTCGATGTCGGGATGGAGCGCCTTGAACCGGCCGATGCGCCCGACAAGCCAGGTCGCGGCGAAGGAGGCGCTCGAATTGATGACCAGGAAGCGTCGTCCCTTGGCCTCGCGCATCGCGCGCACGGCGCGCGCCAGGGCCGAGAAGGCCTCGGCCAGGCCCGCCGCGCCGGCCGCCCCGGATTCCGTCAGCGCGAGCCCGCGGCCCGAGCGCTCGACCAGCGGCGCGCCGATCTCCTGCTCGAGCAATCGGACCTGCTGCGCAACCGCGGCCTTGGTCACATGCAGTTCCTCCGCCGCGCGGGCAAAGGACAGCTTGCGCGCGACGGTTTCGAAAGCGCGCAACGCGTTTAACGGAGGCAATCGGTCGGGCGGCGCCATAGTATGGCTTCTCTATCCTTTATCGGCATAAACTTTGACTTGCTCCAGCTCAGAATGCCCCTATATCAAACTTGAAACAAGCGCGATTCCGCGCCTGAACTATAGAAAGAGGGCAAAATGGGCGCTTATATTGCGGGCCGGGCCAATGTTCACACTGATTTTGGCTTTTCCGGGGCTGTCAAGGTGAGTAAACAAATCCTTAACAAAATCGCTGAGCGCGCGGCCGTGGCGGCCGACCGGAGCCGGTTCGCCGCGCTGCCGGCGCGCTATCTCGACGACGTCGGCCTGACGGCGGCCGAGCGCGCGTCGGCGCTTGGCCTCGAAGAAACGATGATCGACCCCTGGCGGGTGGTCGCCTCGCACCTGTAGGACCGCCTCATCGTCCTTGCGTGAGCGCGCGGATCAGCGGGAAATAGAGGGGGTAAGGCAGCGCCGAAAAGAGGCGTAAGGGCAACGCGAGCCGGGTTGGGAAGCGGATCTCGAATCCGTTGTGGGCGATCCAGCGACGTCCTTTGCGGTCCCACCCAGCACTGATTTCATTGCTATTTTCGCCATAATTAGTCATCGTCGTCCTGTCTAATCATGCCCCGTCCTACCTCGTTGGGTGGCAATTGGGTGGCAATTCGCAAGGCTTGAACCCGATCCGTTGCCCGCATGCCATATTGGGCCGTGACACGCGCCGAGCCCGCTCGCGACCGCCATCGCCCTCACCTCCGGATCGGCGCGGAGACGAGCGAGGACATGATCGATGAGTTCTTGTGGCGTCGGTTCGCGGCTGAGCGTGTCGCAGAGCGTTTGTCTCTCGCGGAGAAGCCAACGGCCGAGCGGCGTCGCCATGCTCACCATCGAGCGGGCGACCTTGAGGTCGTGGTCACCAATCATCG
>JAFAHO010000019.1 GCA_019237205.1 Hyphomicrobiales bacterium | reverse complement strand
CAGGAGACGCCAATGTCCGCCAGTCCCCAAGCCGCTGCGCCAGCGGCTGGCCCGCTTCCGCCGGCGAAGGCGCGCGCCGGGCGCCTCAAGACATTCAAGCGGGAGCAGTTGATCGTCGACTTTCTCAACCGCGGCGCTTCGGTCGTCGAGATCGCGGCGCGGATCGGGGTCGGCGAGAAGCGCATGCGCGCGATCATCCGGGAGATTCTCGCCCGTCGCATGCCGGCGCCGCCCGAGGACTTCCTCGCAATCCAGGTGGGCCGGCTGAACGAGGCGCTCTTGGTCGCCTTCAGCGCGATGACGGGAGCGAACCTCGGGGCGGTCGACCGGGTGGTCAGAATCGTGCGTGAACTCGACCGCTATCATGGGTTTCAACCGGCCGTCGGTCAGCGGCTTCGCCTCGAGCCGGCCGCCGATGACGCCATCGCGTTCGGCGCGGAGCCTCGCGGCCTCCCGGCGCTTCCGCCACAAGACGCTGAAAAGGCTCAATCCGCGCCCGGAATTGCTTCAGGAATTCTGAACTTCCAAGCCGATTCTCCCGACCTCGTCCTGAGCCTGTCGAAGGACGCTCCAGCGCGCCCGGACATCGCCGCGCTCGCCTCGGCTGACGAGAGTCGCCCGGAAAATTCGCCGCAATGTCCTGAAGAGGTTGAATCCGCGCCTGAGAATCCGATCGCGTCGGAGGCCTGCGACGCGGAGGCGCAGCCCATCCCGGCGGCGTCCACGCTCAGCGCGACGCCGAACGAGCGCCCGGAAATTCCGGCGCAAATGCTTGAAAAGGCTCAATCCGCGCCCGGAACGGAGCGGCCTCCCGAAGAGGCGGCCGCGTCAAGCGGGCCGATCGTGTTGACCCCGACGGCCACGAGCCCGGGCGGCTCAAGCTTCCTCAACATGCGGATGACGCTGAACGGGGTGGCCTGCTGACCGCAAGGGCCAATTGCATTTGGGTCGAACCGGCCAACTGTAGGGCGCGCTCGATGAGCGCGCCGCGGCCGGGTCGTCGATCCGGCCCTACAGGAGGGCGGCGCCTGCCGGATTAGACGGCGAACGACAAGACTAGCCGCGGTCGATGAGGGCGCGCCTTGCCCCGGCCGCGCCGGCATGGCAAGCGGGCGCGATGGCCAATCCCTCCGACGCAGAGGCTCGCCCCGCGCCGCGCATTTCCTTCGTTTCGCTCGGCTGCCCAAAGGCGCTCGTCGACAGCGAACGGATCCTGACGCAACTGCGCGCGGAAGGCTACGAGCTCTCGCGCAGCCACGCCGGCGCGGACGCGGTCATCGTCAACACCTGCGGCTTTCTCGACAGCGCCAAGGCGGAATCGCTTCAGGCGATCGGCGCGGCGATGAGCGAGAATGGCAGGGTGATCGTCACCGGCTGCATGGGCGCCGCGCCCGACGCGATCCGCGAAGCATTCCCCAAGGTGTCGGCGATCACCGGCCCGCAGGCGTTCGAGAGCGTGATGGCGGCGGTGCATGACGCCGCGCCCGCGCCGCACGACCCGTTCGTCGATCTCATTCCCGAGCAGGGCGTCAAGCTGACGCCTCGACATTACGCCTATCTCAAGATCGCCGAGGGCTGCCACAACCGCTGCTCGTTCTGCATCATTCCAAAGCTGCGGGGAGACCTCGTGTCGCGGCCCTCGGGCGAGGTGCTGCGGGAAGCGGAAAAACTGGTCAGGGCCGGCGTCAAGGAGCTCCTCGTCATTTCGCAGGACACCAGCGCCTACGGTCGAGATCTTAAGTACGCCGCGAGCCGCTGGCGCGACCGCGACGTCGCCGCGCGCTTCCTCGATCTTACCCGCGAACTCGGCGCGCTCGGCGCCTGGGTGCGGCTGCACTATGTCTACCCCTATCCGCATGTCGACGCCGTCGTTGAGCTGATGAACGGCGGCAATGTGCTGCCCTATGTCGACGTCCCCTTTCAGCACGCGTCGCCGCGGGTCCTGAAGGCGATGCGCCGCCCGGGCGATCAGCAAAAGACCCTCGATCGCATCCGGGCGTGGCGGGCGATCTGCCCCGACCTCGCGATCCGCTCGACCTTCATCGTCGGCTTTCCCGGCGAGACGGAGGAGGATTTTCAATTGCTGCTCGACTGGCTCGACGACGCCAGGCTCGACCGCGTCGGCTGTTTCCAGTACGAGCCGGTCAAGGGCGCCGAGGCCAACGATCTCGGCCTCGAGCCCGTGCCGGACGAAGTGAAGGCTGCGCGCCACAAACGGTTCATGCTGCGCCAGCAGGCGATCAGCGCCAAGAAACTCGCAGGCAAAATCGGCCGGCGCTTCGAGGTGATCGTCGACGAGGGCGGCGCGCACCTCGCCAAGGGCCGCACCAAGGGCGACGCGCCGCAGATCGACGGCTCGGTCCATATCGCGACCCGGCGCCCCTTGCGCGCGGGCGACATCGCGACGGTCAAGATCGACCGCGCCGACGCCTACGATTTGTGGGGGACGGCGGTGTGAGAGGGCGGCGCGCTGATACGGCAAAAACCGCATTCGCTGCGGCCTGTGGACCGTCATAACGCTCTGCATCCAACGCGCGCGATGATGCCTCGCCGTTGATGGGCGGGAGGTTCGCCGCGAGGTCGTGACGCGTCGCGTGTTTTTCAAAGGCTATTGCGGTTCCATACGGCATTCGGGGTTATATAAGAAATGGCAACGCGCGTTCGAAT
>JAFAHO010000451.1 GCA_019237205.1 Hyphomicrobiales bacterium | reverse complement strand
GCGTCGACCTGGGTCATCACGAGTCCATTGTCGATGACGCGGATCAACAAGGCGCCGACGACGGCGCCGAGCACGGTCCCGACGCCGCCGCTCAGCGCGGTTCCCCCGATCACCGCCGCGGCGACCGCCTGGAGCTCGAGCCCGTCGCCGATCGAGGGCAGCGGCGAATGCAGGCGGAACACCTGAATGATGCCGCCGAAGCCGGCCATCACGGAACACAGCATGAAGCAGAACAGTTTGACCCGCCGAACCGGCACGCCCATCGCTTCCGCCGCCTCGAGATGGCCGCCCGTCGCCTTGATCCAGTTCCCGACGTTGGAATTGGCGATCAGCGCCGAAGCGGCGAAGGCAATCGCCAGGAACCAGATGAACGATGTGCGGAACAGTCCGCCGGGCCCGACGAACTGGGTGAACTCGCCAGTGGCGAGATCGTCCGGCAGCAATGGCGGAAAGCCGCCTGAGATCACCACGGTCAGCGAACGAACGATGAACAGCATGCCGAGCGTCGCGATGAAGCTGGGGATGGCGAAGGTCAGGGTAATGAACCCATTCGCGAACCCAATCGCGGCGGCGAGCAGAAGGCCAAGCAGGATCGCCGCCCGGGTCGGCACGCCGGCGATGATCAGGAGCGACGTCGCCATCGGCGTCAGCGCGAATGTCGAGCCCACGGAAAGGTCGAATTCGCCGCAGATCATCAGAACCGTGACGCCGATCGAGACGAGTCCGACCTCGGGCAAGAGTCCGAGAATGCCGCGCAGATTGTCGCCCGACAGAAAAGCGCCCCCCGAGCGCGCTTCAAACAATGCGGCAAGCACAACGAGCAGCGCGACGCCCGCCAGTTCCGGCTTTTCGAGATAGATTCGGAACAGATTCCTCACGGACGCCCCTGCCGCGCTCACGTTGTCAGGGAACTTCGGGGGAAGCCGGGCTCCCCCGGGACTTCTCTAGCCCGCCCGGTCTAGCGGACGCCCTGTTTGGCCAGATCCATCAGCTGATCGGCCTGTTCCGGCGTGAACACCGCCTCGCCCGAGTCGATGTCGGCCGGGGCCAGCCCGATTTTCTTCTCGAGGTAGACCTGCATGACCGGCAGGAATCCCTGCTCGTACGGCTGCTGGTCGATTTCCACCTGGATATAGCCGGCCTTCAACTGCTCCATCACTTGGGGCGCAAGATCGAATCCGCCCAACAGAATTTTGCCCGGCGGGATGTTGCGGTCCTTCAGCATGCGCGCGACGTTGGAATGCCAGAGCCCGGTCTCGATATAGGCCGTCGTATCGGGGTGGGCGCTGAGATAGGCGCCGACGCGATCGCTGACGATTGCGCCTTCAGCGCTCACATCGAGCCGGTCGATCGTGATCTCGCGGCCCGGATTGGCCTTCTTGAACTCCTCAAGCCCGTTCATGATGCCCTTGGCGCGCTGCTCCGACCAGTTCTGGCCGGGGGCGTTGACGCCGACCAGGACCCGGATCGGGCCTTCCTTCGGAAAGAGAGCGGCCATGCGACGTCCGAGCGTTGTGCCGGCCGGGATGAAGTTCTGGCCGACAAAGGCCTGGCGCAGTTCGAGTTCCGGACCTTCCGTGGCGTCGACGTTCGAGGCGATCACGATTACGCCCTTCGCCTTGGCGTCCTTCAAATTGGCGACGAAGGCGTTGTTGTCGACCAGCGTCGTGATCAGCGCGTCGGGCTTGCGCGCGAGCGCGGCCTGCTGATTGGCCACCTCCTGGTCGACCGAGCCTTCGGTCTGGGTGAAGACCATTTGGCAATTGGCCTGGATCTTGCCGCATGCGTCGTCGAAGCCTTTCTTCACCGCCTGCCAGAAGGGGTTCGATGCTGATGAATGATGGGTAAAGACGATGTTGAGCTTCTCTTCCGCTGCGGCTGGGCTCGCCAGCGCGAACGACAACGCCGCTGCGCCGACCCCGCCCAACACCTGCAATGCGATAGTGCGCTTGACCATGAGGTTCCTCCTCTCCACAGTTTCCTTTGTTGTCGAACGTCTCTCTACTTGTCTCCGAGAACCGTAGTGCGGCTCTCGACGGTGAATTGTTTGGCCAGATCCGGGTGGAGCTCGACGCCATGTCCCGGCTGGCGGCCGACGGAGATTTGACCGTCGCTCACTTCCGGAAGACCGGTGACGAGGTCGCGGTACCAGGTGCGATAAAAGGCGCGCACGCTCTCCTGAACCAAGGCGTTCGGCGCGTTGAGCGCCAGATGCGTCGAGGCGGCCAGCACGACCGGACCGGTGCAGTCGTGAGGCGCGATCGGCAGGTGCCAGGCTTCGGCCATGGCGGCGATTTTCTTGGCTTCGGAGACGCCGCCGCACCAGGAAAGGTCCAGCATGATGACGCCGGCCGCCCCGGTTTCAAGGAGATCGCGGAACGCAGTCCGGCCGCCGAGAGTCTCCGACGCGCAGATGGGGGCCGTGGACGCCTCCGCGTAGCGCTTGAGCGACCCGAGACTGTCCATCTTGATCGGGTCTTCGTGCCAGAAGGTGCCGAAAGGTCGAAGAGCGCGGGCGATCGTGATCGCCGGCAGCAATTGCCACATCGAATGGAACTCGACCATGACGTCGATCTTGTCGCCGACGGCCTTGCGAATTTTTTCGAAGGGAATGAGCGCCGCTTTGAGGTCCTCGGAGGAGATATAGGTTCCGTCGGTCTTCTCTGCGGCATGATCGAACGGCCATATCTTCATGGCCGTGATCCCTTCGCTCAGAAGCTCACCCGCCAGTTCGTCGGCGCGATGCAGAAAGCCGTTGAGATCGTCGCAAGGGCCGCGCTCGCCGACGGCAGTGCCGTAGTTCATCGTCGTCTGGCCGATCGCCTTGCGCATGTAGGTCGTGCCGGCGCACGTATTGTAGGTGCGGATTTTCGGGCGCGAGAAGCCGCCAAGAAGCTGTGCAAGGGGCTGTCCGGCGACTTTGCCGAATACATCCCAGAGCGCGATGTCGAGCGCGGAATTGCCCCGCATTTCGGCGCCGGTCGAGCGAAATCCCAGATAGCCGACGAGGTCTTTCGAAATGCGGTCAATCTCCAGCGGATCGCGGCCGATGAGTTTCTGCGCGAGGCATTCATGAACATAAGCTTCGACGGTCTCGGCGAGGAAGAAGGTCTCGCCGAGGCCGACAATTCCTTCCGAAGTGTGCACCTTGAGCCAAAGGAGATTGGCGAATTCGGCGATGCGGATCGTTTCGAGAGCGGTGATCTTCATCGCCGCCTCAAATCACGCCGGCCGAAAGAAGGGCTTTGACGGAACCGTCGAAATGCTCCGCCATCGCCGCCTCGGCCGCGCGCGGTTCGCGGGCCTCGATCGCCGCGGCGATACGCGCATGGCACTCGACGTTGGCCAGCCGTTCGGCGTCGGTAGAGCGGCTGTCCCAGCCGATGCGCCATGTCTGCCGGGTGACAACGCTAAACGAGCCGACCATGAGGGCGAAGAGCGGGTTGCGCGAGGCGACGGCGATTGCGCTGTGGAAAGCGATGTCGTGCTCCATCGCCTCGTGGGGACGGGAAAACGCCTGACGCATCGCTGCGGCATGGGCGTTGATCGCCTCGGCCTCCGGCTCCGTGCGGCGCAGCGCCGCGAGCGCGACCGTACGCATTTCGATGGTGCGACGCACGTCGTAGATCTGCTGGATCGACGCCTGATCAGTATGAACCGCGTGATCGATGACGAGCCCCAACACGTCCTTGTCGATCGTCCCGACCCGCGCCCGCCGCCCGTTCCCCAGATCGATGATTCCGAGCGCGGCGAGCGCCCGGAACGCTTCGCGCACGACGGTGCGCGAAACGCCGAACTCAGCCGCGAGCCTTGCTTCGGACGGGACAGGATCGCCGACGCGCAAGCGCTCGACGCGGATACGCTGGTTGATCGCCCGCATGGCGCCGTCAACCAGCCCCCCCTCCGCTTGCGGCCTCGGTTGCGCCAGAGACAGGTCCATGACTCCAACCAGTATGACAGCTTTCCTAAATCTGTAGGCAATCAGGCGGCAATACGCTTGTCAATCTCCTTTTTTCGTCGGATAGGTATGGCCCATTGGACGGGCCGGTGAGCGGCTAGCGTGAGGGGGAGCGCAACATGGGACCAAGGCTCATCTTCGCCGCCGCGGACGTCGTCGGCGAGAGCGCGGTCTACGACGAACGGCGCGACGCGCTCGTCTGGGTCGACATCGGCGGCAAGCGCATCCATCGCCTTTACTTGTCCGGGAGCCGCCACGAGGTCTGGCCGGCGCCGGACTTTCCGACCTCGATCGGCCTGCGGGCCGACGGCGGGGCGGTCGTCGGCCTCCGCGACCGGGTGGCGTTGTGGGACTTCGGCGGCGAGTTCCGCACCTTGGCGATCGTCGAGCCCGACCTGCCCGACAATCGGCTCAACGAGGGCCGGGTTGGCCCCGACGGCGCCTTCTGGGCCGGAACCATGCAGAACAATCTCGAACCCGACGGCGCGCCCAAGGCTATGACCCGCGACAGCGGCGCGATCTACCGCATCGACGGCGAGGGCCGGGTGAGCCAGCTGACGCCGCGCGAATTCGGGATCGCCAATACGATGGCGTGGACGGACGACGAACGCTTTCTCACCGCCGATACGACGCGCAACGCGATCTACGCCTACGACTTTCGCGCCGGCGCGCTCTTAAACAAGCGCCTTTTCGCGACGCCGCTCGACCGTGGCGCGCCGGACGGCTCCTGCCTCGACACGGACGGGTTCCTGTGGAACTGCCGGGTGGCCGGCGGCGCCTGCCTCGCGCGCTTCCGGCCGCACGGCGAGCTCGATCGGCTCGTCGAACTGCCCTGCACGTGGCCGACGAGCTGCGTCTTCGGCGGGCCCGGTTTCGCGACGCTTTACGTGACCTCGGCGCGCTTCACGATGACGGCGGAGCATATCGCAGCCCACCCCGAGGAGGGCGCGCTCTTCGCCGTCGACGCCTCGACGCACGGCCGTCCGGAGCACCGCTTCGGCTAGAATCCGCTCACTCCTTGCAGCGACCTTCCGTTTGCTGCTTGACCTGCGTCTGTCGCGTGTGATAGACCTATTCATACGATAAATAAATCGCAGATGATCCAAATGCGTGGAGGAAAGTGGTTCGTGACCGTCGGTTTGGCCAGATATTGTCATTGCGGCGGATGTGATCGGCGGCTTCTTAACGATTTCTAGTAAACTGCAGTTCCTTTGCGTCCATAAATCATATGATGAAAAAGGCCGTGATCTGGAAGGAAGGTTGTCTTGCGCATAACGGCCATCGAGACGCGCGTGGTGAATGCCGAGATGCGCAACTGGGTGTTCGTGCGCGTTGAGACCGATGAGGCGGGCTTGTTTGGCTGGGGCGAAGCGACACTCGAATGGAAGACCCGGGGCGTTGTCGGCGCCGTGGAGGATCTGAAGCCGCTGCTCATCGGGCGCGACCCGCGGGACATCGAGCAGGCGATTCGCGTGATGAAGAAGCACTCCTTCTGGCGCCTTGGGGCCATTGGCATGAGCGCAATTTCCGGCATCGAGATCGCCTTGTGGGACATCGCCGGCAAGGCGCTTGGCGTGCCCGTCTGGAGACTGCTCGGCGGCAGAGTTCGCGACAAGGTCCGGGTCTATACGCATCTCGGGATGGGGGACATGCGCGCCGTCTACGAGACCAGCGACGAAGGCCCGCTAGTCGAGCGGGCCCTTCAGGTCATCGCGAAGGGCTATGGGGCGTTCAAGGCGGTGTTCATACCCTACACGCATTATATCGCGCCGGCGCCGGACGTCGACAAAGTCGCCCGCCTGATGTCCGCCTTGCGGGCTGCGGTCGGCCCGAAGGTCGAGATCATGGTCGATTTCCATGGTCGGCCTGCGAGCGCCGCCGCCGCGCTGGCCTATATCGACGCTCTGCGGCCAGCGCGGCCGATGTTTGTCGAAGAACCCGTCCCGCCCGGCGAGACCGCCAGTCTCCAAGCCGTCGCGGCGCATGCGAACGTGCCGCTAGCCACCGGCGAGCGGTTGATCGATCGCACCGAGTTCCACGACCTTCTCGCCGCACGCGCAGTCGACGTCATTCAGCCCGACATCTGTCATTGCGGAGGATTGCTGGAGGCGAAGAAAATCGCCGCGATGGCCGAGGTTGTGTCCGTTGGCGTCGCGCCCCACAATCCGCTCGGCCCGATCGCAGGCGTGGCGGCGCTGCATTTCGCCGTCTCAACGCCGAACCATGTGATCCAGGAGGAGATGGTCGGCGCCGTGCCTTGGTACTCCGAGGTCGTTCGCGGCCCGATCCGCATGCTGGACGGCTTCTGGCAAGTCCCCGAAGCCCCAGGACTTGGCGTCGAGGTCGACGAAGCCGCCTGCGTGCGCCATCCTTTCGCGCCCGAGCTGTTGCATACTCGAAATGCAATCCTGGACGACGGCACAATCGTGGACTGGTGAATACGATGGCAGGGCGCCTCGAGGGGAAGGCTGCGGTGATCACCGGCGCGGGTCGCGGCATCGGCGAAGCCATCGCGCGGGCGTTTGTGCGCGAGGGCGCACGGGTCGCGATCGCTGAGCGGGACGAGACGAACGGACAGGCGGTCGCCGCGAGCCTGGCGGGCGAGGATAGGCGCGCAATCTTCGTGCGCTGCGACGTCGCTGATCCCGAGGCGGCCAAAGCCTCCGTGGCCGCCTCGTTGAGCCAATTCGGAAGGCTTGACATCCTCGTGAACAACGCCGGCGTGAACGTCTTTCATGCGCCGCTAGAGACCGACGCGGACGAATGGCGGCGCTGTTTCGCGATCAATCTCGAAGGCGCATGGCGCATGGCGAAAGCGGCCTTGCCGGCGATGCTCGCCTCCGGGAGCGGATCCGTCATCAACATCGCCTCCGCGCACTCTTTCAGCATCATCCCGGGCTGTTTTCCTTATCCAGTCGCAAAACACGGGCTGCTCGGGCTGACGCGCGCGCTGGGCGTCGAGTATGCCGCGCAAGGCGTGCGAGTGAACGCGATCGCGCCGGGTTACGTCGAAACTCAAATCGCCTTGGACTACTGGAATACGTTTCCTGATCCGGCAGCGGAACGCCAGCGCGCCTACGACCTTCATCCTCCCAAACGCATCGGCAGGCCGGATGAGGTTGCGATGACGGCGGTCTTCCTCGCGTCCGATGAAGCGCCATTCATCAACGCCGCGTGCATCGTCATCGATGGCGGGCGCTCGGTGCTCTACCACGACTAATTCCCCGGCATGAAGCCGAGGCAACACAAGGGAGAGAAGCAAATGAAGTCCTCAACCATACTGAGTGGGATCGCAACCGCCGCCGTCCTGTCGTGCTTCGCCGGCGCGGCCGGCGCGGATGAGGTGAAATTCGGTTACATCAACAAGATGGGTGAGCACCCATGGTTTGTGGCCGAAGTCGCCGGCGCCAAGGCGGAAGCGGGCAAGCTCGGCGTCAACCTCATGACCCAGGACGTTCACTTCGACGCCAATCTGGCGCTGACAACCTTCGACACGATGGTCGGAGACGGAGTCAAGGCGATCGCCATCGTCGTGCCGGACAAGGCGCTCGGGCCGGTCGTAGCCGAGAAGGCGGAGAAGGCTGGCATCCGCCTCATCGCCGTCGACGATGACATCTACACCAGCGACAAGAAGATGGTGCCCTATGTCGGAATGAACGCCGAGAACATCGGCCGCCAAGTGGGCGCCGAGGACGCGCGAATCTATAAGGCCGAAGGCTGGGACAAATTCAAGGACGTGAGAATCGGCAGCATCGAGGATCAGAAGGCAGACACCTGCATGCGGCGCAACCGCGGCGCGGAAGCCGCCTTCCTCGAGGCCGTCCCCGATTTCGACAAGGCCAATATCGTCCGCATCCCCTACGACAATCATATGGAGAGCGCAGTCACCGCGGTCACCACGACCTTGACGGCTCACCCCGAAGCCAAGCATTGGATCTTCTATTCCTGCAACGACGACGGCGTGCTGGGCGGGGTGCGCGCGACCGAGAACCAGGGCTTCCAGCCCAGTGACGTGATCGGCGTCGGCATCGACGGCAGCCGCGCCTGCGATGCGTTCGGCCCGGGGAAGCCCACCGGGTTCCGCGGCACCATGTACATCGATTCTGCCAAGGAAGGCGCGCAGGCGATTCAATTGCTGTACGCATCGGTGAAAGACAATACGCCGCTGCCGGTGACGACCTACGTGCAGGCCGACCTCATCACCGCCGACAGCTTCCCGTCTTACAAGGACAAGCTGTGTCACAAATAGGCGCGACGGGCCGGCGCGGCGACGCGCCGCCCGGCGAGTCCGGCGCTTTGGACCAAACTAACAAGCCCAGCGTGCGGGAGGCGGCGGCGCCGGCTCTCGCCGCCGTGGGCGTTTCAAAGCATTTCGGGGTGGTTCGCGCGCTCGACGACGTGACGCTGGCGGTCCGATCGGGGGAGATCCTCGCGCTCGTAGGTGAGAACGGCGCGGGAAAGTCGACGCTCGTTCGCATTTTCGAGGGCGTCTATCGGCCCGACCAGGGAGCGCTCACGGCCGGCGGCGCCCCCCAGGCGTTCCGGTCGCCCTCCGACGCGCATGCGCTGGGAATCCGGGTCATTCATCAGGAGCCGGACATCGTTCCGGACCTGTCGATCGCCGAGAATCTGTTTCTCGGCGACTTTCGCCGAATCCACGGGGTGTTCCTCGACCGCGCCGATCTCGCGCGGCGCACGCGCCAGATGCTGGCCGAATTCGGGCTCGAGAAGGATCTCGGGCCCTGGATCAGGGCGGGCGATCTGGGTCCCGCTCAGCGCCAGCTGATGGAGATCATGCGGGCGCTTCGCGGAGGCTTGCGCGTGCTGGCGTTGGACGAGCCGACCTCTTCCTTGACGGAGGAGGAGGCGCAGCGACTCTTCCGAGTGGTGCGGCGGCTGCGGGACGACGGCGTCGGCATCGTCTACATTTCGCACCGGATGCGCGAAGTGCGCGATCTGGCGGATCGCGTGGCGGTGCTGCGCGACGGGCGGTTGGTCGCCGAACGGCGGACGGCGGAGTTCCCGGAAAGCGAAATCGTTCAGGCCATGGTCGGAAGGCCAATCGCGGACCTCTATGAGCGCGGAGCGCGACGCCGCGGCGAGGCGGTCCTTTCGGTGCGCGGCCTGACCACGAAGCGCGTCAGAGACGTGAGCTTCGATGTTCATTCGGGCGAGGTCGTCGGTCTCGCCGGCCTCGTGGGCGCCGGACGTTCGGAACTGGCCGAGGCGATCTTCGGCCATGACCGGATGCTCGCGGGGTCTGTCGCGGTGCGCGGCCGGACGATCCGTCTCAGGAGCCCCGCCGACGCTATCGCGGCCGGGATAGGCTTTGCTCCCGAGGACCGGAAGTCGCAGGCGCTTCTGCTCATGCGCAGCGTCAAGGACAACATCTCGCTCGCCGTTCCCGACCTCATCAGCCGGTTTGATTTCGTCGACCCCGGCGCCGAGCGGCGAATCGCGACTGAGTTCGCCGATCGGCTGCGCATTAGGACGCCGAGCCTCGACGCCGCCGTGTCCAATCTTTCGGGCGGCAACCAACAGAAGGTCGTGCTCGGCCGTTGGCTGGCGCGCCGCCCCAAAGTGCTGATTCTGGACGAACCCACCCGGGGCATCGACGTCGGCGCCAAAGCCGAGATTTATCGTTTGATCGCCGAACTCGCCGGGGAGGGAATCGCGCTTCTCGTGATCTCCTCGGAAATGCCGGAGCTCCTCGGAATGGCCGATCGGATCCTCGTGATGGCGGGCGGCCGCCTCGTCGCCGAGCTCGACCGCGAAGCGGCGAACGAGGAGCGCATCCTCAGCCTGGCGATGGCGGAGAATCTGACCCGAACCGAAACGGTGAGGACCCCATGACGCATCTGAAGGCGGAGCCGATCGCCGCCGCGGCCGATCGGCTCCGCCGTCGCACGACGCTCAGGGGCGCGATTCAGCGCATTGGGACGCACAATTTCTCTCTCCTGATCGCGCTCTCGGTCCTCATCGCCATCTTCGGCAGCCTGCGCCCGGACGTCTTCTTCCTTTTGCGCAACATTCTCAACATCGGCCAAGCCATCGCCATTCTAGGAATTCTGGCCACCGCCCAGACGATCGTCATCATCTCCGGCGGACTCGATATTTCGGTCGGCGCGGTGGTCGGCGTGTCGACGGTCGGCATCGCGCTCGCCGTCGGATGGACCGGTTCGCCCATCCTCAGCATCCTGTTCGGCGTCGTGGTCGGCGCGGCGGCCGGGATCATCAACGGCCTCGTCATCACCGTCGGTCGCATCAACGCCGTCATCGCCACCCTTGGCACAATGGCGGTGTTTCGCGGCGTCGCGTTCATCATCTCGAACGGTCAGTCGATCAGCATTTTCGACCCGGCCTTCCGGTTCATTGGCGATGGCAAGATATTGGGCGTGCCCGTCACCATCTCGGTGCTCGTTGTGGTGGTGGCGATCTTCTTCGTGCTGATGCAGTACACGATCACCGGCCGCAACATATACGCCATCGGCGGCAATCCTGTCGTCGCGCGTCTTGCGGGCCTCAATGTTCGCGCCTATCAGATCGGAATCTATATGCTGAGCGGAGCGACGGCGGGCCTCGCCGGCATGCTGCTCGCCGCGCGCACGGGATCGGGACAGCCGATTTCCGGCTCCGAGGGTCTCGAGCTCGAGGCCATTACGGCCGCGGTCCTCGGCGGATGCGCGCTGACCGGCGGCAAGGGGACCATCATCGGCGGGCTGCTCGGCGTCCTCATCATCGGCGTGCTGGACAACGGGTTGATCCTGACCAGCGTCCCGACGTTTTACCAAATGGTGGCGAAGGGCGTTCTGTTGATCGCCGCGGTGATCATCGCCGAGCAGCAGGCGCGAAGATATGGATGACGGAAACGCCACCGAACCGTCACCGGAACTGGCCGGGCTGCTGCCGTTGTCCGAAGGGCGTCCGGCAAGCGGGGGGAGAATCCACGATTCGGTGGTGCGCACCATCGGCGCGTGGATTCTTGGCGCGCGCTACAAGCCTGGAGACGTGCTGCCGCGCGAAGACGATCTGACGGAAAGTCTCGGCGTGAGCCGAACGTCGTTGCGCGAAGCCGTGAAAGTGCTCTGCGCCAAGGGCCTCCTTGAGGCGAGGCCGCGCGTGGGAGTGCGAGTGCAGGAACGCAAGCACTGGCGTCTTCTTGATCCGATCGTGTTGGGTTGGCACCCCGATCTGACCGCTGACCGTGAACTGATCATTGGCTTGATCGAGGCGCGACGAATCATCGAGCCTGCGGCGGCCGAGCTCGCAGCGCGCCGAGGCACGGCTGAGGATTTTGACGCAATCGAAACCGCCTATCTCGGCATGGAGCGGGCGATCCCGTACGATCTGGCGGCGTGTTGCGAATCCGATCTCGCCTTTCACCGCGCTTTGGTCGATGCCAGCCGCAATATCGTATTGAGGAATCTCATCGGCGCCGTCGAAACAGCGTTGCGCGCCTCGTTTCTCCTGACGACAAGCCTGATGGAAAACCAGGCGAAGACGCTTTCAGTGCACAAGGCGGTGCTGGAAAGCGTGCGGGCGCGCGACACCGCGGGCGCTCGATCGGCCATGAATCGGCTGCTCGATCTCGCTGAGGAGGATTACCGCCGCGTCGCTTAAAGTCACGGAATTGCTCAGCAAGCTAATCGGCGTCGCGACTTTGAGTGCGGACAAATCGTTCGTCGACCGAGGCGGCGATCGCTTCGGATTTTAGACTTGGCTCCTCGCCGCGATGCCGGTTGGCGCCATCTTCTCGTTGCGCCTCGCTTTAGGTATGCGCGACCACTAACCCGAGCCGGGTTGCGATGCCAACCATCGCGGCCCTTGCTATAAGACCTCTTCCGGAGGCCCGCCCATGAAACTCGCCGACCCCACCCTGCTGAAGCACGAGTGCCTGATTGACGGCGCCTGGGTCGGGGAGGGGGTCGATGCGATCCATAATCCCGCCACGGGCGCGCTGATCGCCAAGGTCCCGCGCTTCAGCCATGGCGAAACCGTGCGCGCGATCGAGGCGGCGGAGAGGGCGTTCGGCCCCTGGGCAAAAACGCCGCCCAAAGAGCGCGCGAAAATCCTGCGCCGCTGGTTCGATCTCACTATCGCCAATCGCGAGGACATCGCGCTCATCATGACGAGCGAGCAGGGAAAGCCGCTCGCCGAGGCGCGCGGCGAGGTCGACTACGCCGCGGGCTTCATCGAATTCTTCGCCGAGGAGGCGAAGCGCATCTACGGTGAGATCAACCCGACCTTCCGCGCCGACGCGCGGATCCTCGTCTTGAAGCAGCCGATCGGCGTCGTCGCCGCGATCACGCCGTGGAACTTCCCCGCCGCCATGGTCACCCGCAAGCTCGCCCCGGCGCTCGCGGTCGGCTGCACGGCGGTCGCCAAGCCCGCGCCCGAAACGCCGCTGACGGCCCTCGCCCTCGGCGAACTGGCGCTCCGCGCCGGCGTCCCCGCGGGCGTCCTCAACCTTTTGACGGGCGACGCGCCGGTGATCGGCAAGGCGATGTGCGAACATCCCGCAGTGCGCTTCGTCGGCTTCACCGGCTCGACCGAGGTCGGCAAGCTCCTCATGCGCCAGGCGGCCGGCACGGTGAAGAAGGTCGGCCTCGAACTCGGCGGCAACGCGCCGTTCATCGTGTTCGACGACGCCGACGTTGAGGCCGCGGTCGAGGGCGCGATCGTCTCGAAATTCCGCAACATGGGCCAGACCTGCGTCTGCGCCAACCGCATCTACGCGCAAGACAGGATCTACGACGCCTTCGTCGCCAAGCTCACCGAGGCCGTGGCGAAGCTTAACGTCGGCGACGGGACGGCGTCCGGGGTCACGCAAGGGCCGCTCATCAACGAGGAGGCGGTCGAGAAGGTCGAGGCGCATGTCGCGGACGCGCTGGCCAACGGCGCGAAGGCGACGATCGGCGGCAAACGCCACAAGCTGGGGCGGACCTTCTTCGAGCCGACCGTGCTCTCGGGCCTGAACGCCTCGATGCTGATCGCGCGCGAGGAGACCTTCGGCCCGGTCGCGCCGGTTTTCCGCTTCCGGGACGAGGCCGACGCGATCGCGCAAGCCAACGACACGCAATATGGCCTCGCTTCCTATTTCTACGCCCGCGACCTGGGACGGGTGTGGCGGGTCGCCGAGGCGCTGGAATACGGCATGGTCGGCATCAACTCCGGCGCCATCTCGACCGAGCTCGCCCCGTTCGGGGGAGTGAAGGAATCCGGCCTCGGCCGCGAGGGCTCCCGCCACGGGGCGGAGGAATTCGTGGAGTTCAAGTATATGCTGATGGGCGGGCTGGACCGGTGAGCCTCAGTCGTCATTGGAAAGAGCGAAGCCATGCAGCAATCAAGGAGTTCGTGGGCGCGGCTGTCTCCGCTGGATTGCTTTGCTACGCTCGCAATGACTGGCAAGTTAGCAT
>JAFAHO010000428.1 GCA_019237205.1 Hyphomicrobiales bacterium | reverse complement strand
CATCTCGATCCGAACCGCGACGACCCTGTTGCAGGAACTGGCGACCGCCGGCGTCGACGCGGCGCAAGCCGAGATGCCAGCGAGGGCGAAGAACGCGGCAGAAGGGTTCGGGCGCATGGCGTCCCTTCTAGCCGACGCGAGCTTAACGTCTCTCGTCGCCTGTCAGGGCGGCGAGCTGCGCTTCCTCCTCGGCGCTGAGCTCCTGCGTCGCAGCGGGCGTCCGCCTCCGTGCGAAAAGAATGGCGGCGAGGCCGGCGCAAAGTGTGAGCGGCGGGCTGAGCCACAGGAGCAGGGTCTCCAGTTTGAGCGGCGGCTTCAAGAGAATGAAATCGCCGTAACGCGAAACGAGATAGGACCGGACCGCGTCGTTGCTTTCGCCCTCGGCGATACGCTGGCGAATGAGGATGCGGATGTCGCGCGCGAGCGGCGCGTCGGAATCGTCGATCGACTGGTTCTGACACACCATGCAGCGAAGCTCAGCCGACAGCGCGCGCGCCCGCGCCTCGAGCGCCGGGTCCTTCATCAGCTCGTCCGGCTGGACGGCGAAGGACGGCGAGGCTAGAGCTGCGAAGAAAACGAGGAGAACGAGGCGAAGCCAGCGCATGGCTATTCCGCCGCCGCGACGACGGCGCCGGCTCTCGCGCGCGCGGCGACGCCGAAGCGCAGCCGGCGATCGGCGAGCGACAGCGCGCCGCCCAGCGCCATTGTGGCGCCGCCAAACCAAATCAGCGTCACCAGCGGTTTCCAGTATAGTCGAGCGGGCACGTCGCCATCTGGGGTCGGATCGGCGATCGAGACATAGATCTGGCCGAAATGGATGGTCGCCAGCCCCGCTTGCGTCGTCGCCATCTGGCGGGCGGCGAACTGACGGCGCGCCGGCTCGATCATGGCAACGACTGTTGCGCCGGAGCGAACCGTCATCGCGGCGACGGTCTCTCTGTAGTTGGGGCCGACGCGATCACCGATGGAATCGAGCGTGACCGAATATGGCCCGACCTCAACCGGCGCGCCCTTGTGCAGCGTCGTGATCGTCTCCGCGCCGAAGCCGACGCCCGCCAGTCCCAGGAGCGTCAGTCCGACGCCGAAATGCGCCAGCGCCGCGCCCCAGAACGACAGCGGCAGGCCGAAGGCGCGCCTCAGCGCCAAGCCAGGGGCAAGGCCGGGGCGCCAGGCGCGCACTACCACTTCGATCAGCGAGCCGACGATGACGAAGATTGCGACGCCCGCCATGATAGCGGCGACAATCGAGCCGCCCCGAAGCCAGGCCGCGCCCGCGCCCGCGGCGACCGCGCCGGCTGCGATCGCAGCCGTCAGCCGCTGGATGACCCCAAGAAGGTCGCCGCGCTTCCAGGCAAGCGAGAAGCCGATCGGCATCACCGACGCCGCTGCGAGCAGCAGTAGGCCGCAGGTCGCGTTGAAGAAGGGCGCGCCGACGGTGATTTTTTCGCCGGTCAGTTCTTCCAGCGCGAGCGGATAAAGCGTGCCGAAGAAAACGGTCGCGCATGCTGTGGTCAGGAGCAGGTTGTTGAGCACAAGCGCGCCCTCGCGGGAGACCGGCGCGAACAGCCCGCCCTGCTTCAGGACCGGCGCGCGCCAGGCGAAGAGCGCGAACGAGCCGAGAATGAAGAACGCGAGGATGGCGAGGATGAAGACGCCCCGCCGCGGGTCGTTGGCGAAGGCGTGCACCGAGGTCAGGACGCCCGAGCGCACCAGGAACGTGCCGAGCAGCGAAAACGAAAAGGCGAGGATCGCGAGAAAGATCGTCCACACTTTCAGCGCGTCGCGCTTCTCCATCACGGCGACGGAATGGACGAAAGCGGTGCCGGCGAGCCAGGGCATGAGGGACGCGTTCTCGACCGGGTCCCAGAACCAGAAGCCGCCCCAGCCCAGCGTGTAATAGGCCCAGAACGAGCCTGCAGCGATGCCGAGCGTGAGCAGGCTCCAGGCCACGAGCGCGAACGGACGGACGAAGCGCGCCCAAGCCGCATCGATGCGCCCCTCGATCAGCGCCGCTGCGGCGAACGAATAGACGATCGAGAAGCCGACGTAGCCGAGATAGAGCATCGGCGGATGGACCGCGAGGCCGGGATCCTGCAGGACCGGATTGAGGTCGCGCCCCTCGAACGGCGCCGGATCGAGGCGCTCGAACGGGTTCGAGGTCAAGAGGATGAAAAGCAGGAACGCGACGCCGATCAGGCCCTGCACCGCGAGCGCGTTGGCGCGCAGCGCGCGCGGTAGAGAGCGGCCGAAAAGGGCGACCAGCCCGCCGAAGATCGCGAGGATCAGTAGCCACAGCAGCATCGAGCCTTCGTGGTTTCCCCAGATGCCCGAGATTTTGTAGATCGTCGGCACTGCGCTGTGCGAGTTCTCGGCCACATTGAGGACGGAGAAGTCCGAGGTCAGATGGGCGTTGACGAGCGCGGCGAAGGCGATCGTCACCAGCGCCAACTGGGTCAGAGCGGCGCTCTGGCCGACCCCCATCAGAACCGGATCGCCAAGGCGGGCGCCCAAGGAGGGGACGATGGTCTGAGCGAGCGCGGCGCAGAGCGCCAGCACGAGCGCGAAATGACCGATCTCTACAATCATTTTGGGCTCCAGAGGATCACTTGGCGCTCGCCTCCCCTTCCTGCCACCGCCCTTGCTTCTTCAGTGCGTCGACGACTTCCCGCGGCATATAGCGTTCATCGTGCTTGGCGAGAATGGTCTCCGCGCGAAGCTCGCCGGGCGCCGCGAGAACGCCCTCTGCCACAACCCCCTGGCCTTCGCGAAAGAGATCCGGCAGCAAGCCCTGATAGGCGACTTTCAGGTCATGTGCGCCGTCCGTCACGACAAAGGCGACGTTCTGGTCCTGGGACTTGACCACCGAGCCGGCTTTGACGAGGCCGCCAACGCGAAGGCGCGCGCCCGGCTCAACCGCCTTCTCGGCGACCTCGCTCGGGCTGTAGAAAAAGACGATGTTGTCCCGGAGCGCGTAGAGCGCGATCCCCCCCGCCGCGCCGATAACGGCGAGCGCAACAGCGATGAGAACGAGGCGGCGACTCCGGCGGGTCAATTGGCGTCTCCGAGGCCAAGGTCATGCGCGAGCGCGTCGAGGCTCGCCACCGCGTTTTGGTCTGGCGCCAGCGCCTTCCGCGCGTCGGCGAGAGCCGCCTTGGCCTTGTCCGCCTCATGCAAGACCGTATAGGCGCGAATAAGGCGCTCCCATTCGTCGACGCTGCCGCCGTTGCTGGCGAGCCGGTTCGCGAGCCGGCTGACCATTCCCTCGATCATCGCCTGTTGCGCCTCGGGCGCCGCCGCGGAGGCCTCCGGGTCCGCTTGCGGCGGCGGCTCACCTTTCAGCGAGGCGAGGCGCTTCTTGACCGCGTCGACCCAGCGCGCGTCCGGTGATGCATCGGCGATTAGGGACTCATAGTCGCGGATTGCGTCGTCCTTCTCGCCGTCTTGCTCGGCGGCCAGCGCGAGGTAGAAGCGGGCCTGCGGCAAGCCGGGCTCGTCTGCAAGCGCTTTCATGAAGGCCTCGCGCGCCTTGTCGGTGACGACGCCCCCAGCCGCGGCCACCAGGGCCTCGCCATAGGCCGCGCGCCGCGCGCCGTCTTCGCCGAGAAGCCGCAGCGCCTCCGAATAGGCGCGCGCCGCATCCTCGTAGCGCTCGAGCCGCATGTAGACCGGCGCAATCACCGCCCAGCCCTTGCCGTCGTCGGGCTTGGCGATGAGATGCGCCTCAACCCCTGCGACCGCCGCCTCGATGTTGCTCGAAGCGAGGCTCGGCGGAGGGCGGCTCGCCAGCGGCTCGTCGGGCATTTGCGGGCGGCCGAGATAGGCATAAAGCGGAAGGGCGACCACCGGCACGCCGACCGCGATGAGCGCCGCGGCGGCCAACCGCCAACGCGCGCGGGGGGGTAAGGCCGGCTTCGGCGCTTCCGAGCGGGCCGAGATCAGGCGGCGCGCGGCCTCCGCGCGGGCGCTCGCCGCCTCGCCCTGCGGCAATAGACCGCGCTCAACATCGCGCTGGATCTCGTCGAGCTGCGCCGTGTAGAAGGCTGGCTCGCTCGTCGCGGGATCAGCGTCCCTGGACGGAGGCGACGAGCGGAGAACCGGCCAGATCGCGGCGAGCGCCGCAAATGCGGCCATTCCCGCCATGATGAACCAAAACATCAAATCCCTCGGGGGCGGCCGGCGCCGGACCGCGACAATCTCGGCGCTGCGTTAGCGCAAAACGGGGCTGAGGTCTTGTCAAAAGTCTAGCTTGTCATCTTCCAACTGCCGTCCGCCTGCTTGCAGCCGACGCCCTGGCCGCGGTTGGGCCGCCCTGCGACATAGATGGTCTGCGAATAGGCGCGGCAGCCTCCGCCGGTCTCGGCGCCGGGTTCAACAAAGCCGAATACGCCACGCGAGCCGCGCCATGAGCGTCGCTGCCCCGAATCGAGCGCGGCGACCTGCGCCTGCCATGCCGTCTGCCGGTCGGCCTCGCTGAGCGAAGCGCCGACCGGGCCGCCCAGAACGCCGCCCAGCGCCGCGCCGCTCGGAACCGTGGGCGCGGCTGGAGCCGCCGGCGTCGCCGCGACTGGCGGAGGAGACGGGGGACCGCCGCTCATCCCGAATCCGGAACAGCCGGCGAGGCACGGCGCAAGGAAGGCCAGCATCCCGATGAAACTCCGCTTCATTGACCAACTCCAAACGAGGCCGGCGCGAAGCTTTCACGCGCACGGCAGCTGCAGAATTGCGCGCAGGCCGCCGAGCGGACTCTCGTCCAGGCGCAGCGAGCCTCCGTAAATTGCTGCGAGCTCGACGACAATGGAAAGGCCAAGACCGGAACCGGGCCGCGATTCGTCGAGCCGCTTGCCACGCTCGAGGGCCTCGGCGCGTGCGCCCTCGTCGAGGCCCGGGCCATCATCATCAATCTCGGCGATGAGAAAAGCCGCGGCGTCCCGAGGGCCGGTCTCACGCCAGGCGCGGATCGCGACGCGTTCGCGCGCCCATTTCCCCGCATTGTCAAGCAGATTGCCAATGAGATCAGTCAGATCCTGGGCCTCTCCGCGGAACCTCAGCCCGTCCGGCAGATCGATTGAGAATGCAAGCCCGCGCTCGGCATGGAGTTTCTCGAACGTGCGCACCAGCCCCTCGACGACGGGCTTCACCTCGGTGACGACG
Source organism: Hyphomicrobiales bacterium (assembly GCA_019237205.1). GTDB lineage: Bacteria > Pseudomonadota > Alphaproteobacteria > Rhizobiales > Beijerinckiaceae > Roseiarcus. Next base: position 12,145 of record JAFAHO010000428.1, on the reverse strand, counting down.
CCGATCGTTCTGGCGCGCGCCGCGGCGCGCGCGCGGTCGAGATAGAATGTCACCTGTCGGCGCATGATCGCGGTCTGCTCACGCACCTTCTCAGGCAGGCTGGGACTTCGCGAGTCGGCTTCGTTCACGAGCACGCTGAGCGGCGTCTTCAGCGCGTGAGCGAGGTTGCCGACCTGGGTGCGCGCGCGCTCGACGATCTGGCGGTTGGCGTCAAGCAGCTGGTTCACTTCGATCGCAAGCGGCGCGACGTCCTCGGGAAACTCGCCGGCGATCCGTTCCGTCTCCCCGCGGCGGATCGACGCGACGCCCTCCTGTAGCACGCGCAGCGGCCTCAGGCCGAAACGGACCGCGAGCGCCGTCGAGCCGATCAACGCCAGCGCCAATGTGAGAAACGTCGCGGCGAGCGCCCACTGGAAGCTTTGCTCCTGCGCCTCGATCACGTCGGCGTTGGCGGCGACCTGTACGAGATAGCGTCCCTCGTCGCCGGCGTCGATCTCGCGTTCGATCATTCTGAGCTCGTGCCCGCCCGGCCCTATAGCGTAGCCGCTCAAAGTCTCGCCATGATCGGGGCTGACCGCGACGAGACGGGGAAGCTGGGTCGCAAACAGTGACTTCGACGCCCGGATTTCCGGCGGATTGGCGTCCAGGCGGGTGATCTGCCAGTACCAGCCGGAGAAGGCGAGCTCGAACTGGGGGGCGACCGCAGCGGGAGCTGCGCCCTTCGTTTCGTCGTTCGGGATCGCGACATTGGCGACCAGCGCCTTTAAATAGACGCCGAGCTGGTCGTCGAAATTGGCTTCCGTCCAGCGGGCGTTGAGCGCGCTCAAGCCCAGCCCCGCCAGCGCCAAAATGAGCGTGCTCCAGAACGCCGCCGACAGGAACAGGCGCGAGGCGATAGAGCGGGCGCTGAGCGCCTTGAGCATTTTCGCTCGCTCTAAGGAACCTCGCGCACCGCGCCTCTCGACGCGCTTGTGGCGAAGGCGGCGTAGGCGCGCAAGGCTTTCGACACTTTGCGCGGGCGTGGCCTGGCGGGCTTCCAGGCGTCTTTGCCTTTCGCCTGCATCGCGGCGCGGCGCTTCGCCAGCGTCGCGTCGTCGACAAGCGCGTCGATCGTGCGGGCCGGAATGTCGATCTCGATCCGGTCGCCGTCCTCGATAAGAGCAATGGCTCCGCCTTCTTCCGCTTCCGGCGAGACATGGCCGATGGAGAGCCCCGAGGTGCCGCCCGAGAAGCGTCCATCGGTGACGAGCGCGCAGACCTTGCCGAGACCGCGCGATTTCAGATAGCTCGTGGGATAGAGCATCTCCTGCATGCCGGGGCCGCCCCGCGGGCCTTCGTAGCGGATGACGACGACGTCTCCGGCGACGACCTTGCCGCCTAGAATGCCTTGCACTGCGTCGTCCTGGCTCTCGAAGACGCGCGCGGGACCCGAGAATTTGAGCACGGTCGCGTCGACGCCTGCGGTCTTCACGATCGAGCCGTCGAGCGCGATATTGCCCGTGAGCACGGCAAGGCCGCCGTCCCTGGAGAAAGCGTGTTCGGCGTCGCGGATGACGCCCCTCGCGCGGTCCTCGTCGAGCGACTCGAAACGCGCCGACTGGCCGAAGGCGACCTGGGTCGGCACGCCGCCGGGCGCCGCGGAGAAGAATTCGCGCGCGGCTTTGCTCGACGTACGCATGATGTCGTGACGCAAGAGCGCATGTTCGAGCGACTCGGCGTGAACCATCCTCGCATCGCGGTTGAGGAGCCCGGCGCGGTCGAGTTCGCCGAGGATTCCCATGATGCCGCCGGCGCGATGGACGTCCTCGATATGCACGTCTGGGACCGAGGGCGCGACCTTGCAAAGGACCGGAACTCGGCGTGACAGCCGGTCGATATCGTCCATGGTGAAATCGATCTCGGCCTCGTGCGCGGCCGCGAGCAGATGCAGGACCGTGTTGGTCGAGCCGCCCATCGAAATGTCGAGCGTCATCGCGTTCTCGAACGCCGCAAAACTCGCGATCGAGCGCGGCAGGACGCTGGCGTCGTTCTCTTCATAGTAGCGGCGGGCGAGATCGACGATGAGATGTCCCGCTTCGACGAAGAGCCGCCTGCGGTCGGCATGGGTCGCGAGCACCGTGCCGTTGCCCGGCAGCGAAAGGCCGAGCGCTTCGGTGAGGCAGTTCATCGAATTGGCGGTGAACATGCCAGAGCATGAGCCGCAGGTCGGGCAGGCGGAGCGCTCGATCACCGCGACGTCGGCGTCGCTGACCCTCGAGTCGGCGGCGGCGACCATCGCGTCGATGAGGTCGACTTTCTTGACGCCTCCGGAGACCTTGATCTTGCCAGCCTCCATCGGCCCGCCGGAAACGAAGACCGAGGGGATGTTGAGGCGAAGCGACGCCATCAGCATGCCCGGGGTGATTTTGTCGCAGTTCGAGATGCAGACGAGCGCGTCGGCGCAATGCGCGTTGGCCATATATTCGACGCTGTCGGCGATCACCTCGCGTGAGGGCAGCGAATAGAGCATGCCGTCATGCCCCATCGCGATCCCGTCGTCGACCGCGATGGTGTTGAACTCCTTGGCGACGCCGCCCGCGGCCTCGATCTCGCGCGCGACGAGCTGGCCCAGGTCCTTCAGATGGACGTGGCCCGGCACGAACTGGGTGAAGGAATTGGCGACCGCAATGATCGGCTTGCCAAAGTCGCCGTCGCGCATGCCGGTCGCGCGCCAAAGGCCGCGGGCGCCGGCCATGTTCCGGCCATGGGTGGTGGTGCGGGAGCGATAGGAAGGCATGCGCGCCTTTCAAAGGTCGGAGGGCGCGAGGGGTCCCCGCGCGAAAGCCGCCATTGTCGCAAGTCCGGCGCGCGTCAGCAAGGGCGCGAGCGGACGGCGAGCGGGCGGGCGGTTCTTTGATTATCAAAAGCAATTGTTGCTTCGCCGGCGGCCGACCGAAATCCGCTGGGGAGACGGGGCCGCGAAAAAAGAAACCGCCCGCGAACGGGCGGTTTCCAGAGGCCTGAAGCGACTTCGGTTCAGATGGCGGCGATCGCCGCACGGCGGGCGCCGAACCCGGCGAAGCCGAGGCCGGCGAAGCCAAGGACCATCATCGCCCAGGTGGACGCTTCCGGAACCGTCGATGTCGATGTCACCGAGACATTGTCCAAGTCATACCAGGCTGGAACCTCCCGGCCATGAAATGAGAGCACGGTGAGTGAGCTCGTAGCAGTCGCTGTGAACGTCTCCAGAGTATAACCGAAACCTGAGGCGTTAACGAGATTGAGAAGACTGGTGGCGCCCCACCAGGCGGAGAAATCATTCGCGCTGTTAGTGCTGTCGTGCGCCAATTCAAAACTGATCGTGTACGTAGCTCCCGGCGTGGTAGACAAAACCTGGCTGAGTATGTCGTCATCCGAGCCTGTAGCGCCAAAATTGGCCGAATTCGGCGCGGAGAACGGCCCAAAGGTCGGTCCCGGGCCAACGAAGAAGTCGCTTCCGGATGACGCATTGTTCAATGTCCAATCCAGGGGAGCAGTGCCTCCCGGTGGGGTATTCAGGTCGAAATTCGGGTTTGCGACGATGTTTACTCCCGCGCTCGCCTGCCCGGCCAGCGCCATGATCGCGGCGAACGCCGCCCCTGCGAACAGTTTTCTCATGTCGACTCCCCACCACTCGGGTCCGCACCCCCATGGCCGGACATTAGGAATTGGTAACCCAATATTGCCCGTTTGTAAATACTGATTAGCAGTAACTGAGGTAGATAAATTTGGGAGCAATCTTCATATAGATTACGGAGGTAAACCTCAAGCGACGAAGGGCTGGGTCATTCGATGACTTCGACCACCACCCGGACGGGCGCCGAACTCAACGCGTCGAAAATCGCCAGCCCCCGCGTCGGATGACGCGGTCTCCTGAAAGGCCGCCGCGCCGATCGACTGAGCCGGATCAAGGCTCGCATCCTTTCAGTTCTCGAAGGGGCGCGCCGCGGTCCGGCCCACATTGACTTCGCCGCACGGCATTGCGATGAACAGCGCTGAAAGCGCGAGTCCGTTCGCCCGCGCGGCGAGGGCGCGGGTGTAGCTCAATGGCAGAGCAGCAGCCTTCCAAGCTGAATACGAGGGTTCGATTCCCTTCACCCGCTCCAGTGTTTTCAGCGACTTGGCCGCAACAAGAGCTGACATAGGCGGCTGGGAATTCGGAAACGAAGGCAAGGTTTTGCCCCTCCGGCGAAGCCCTACGCGCAGCGTCGAAGCTCAGGACCGCAGTCGAGAAAACGCCGCGCTGACCAGAGAGCGGGCCTCGTCTGCACGCGCGACGCTGGACGCCCGCTTTCGCCGGCGTGACAGTCTACCTCCGCATGACGCCTACAAGGCCCGCTCCCACCTCTTGCGATACTCCGACAGCCCTGGAATCCGCCAGGCCTCAGCCGGGGCGAGGCGGGGCGGGGCGTGGGGTTCGCCCCAGCGGGCGAGCATCGCGGCGCCTTCGGCCGCGCCGGAGGTCGGGGCGACGACTATGCTGCGGTCGGGCATAAGCCCGGCGAGAATGGCGGCGAAAACGGGCGAGCGGTTGAAGCCGCCTTCGACGATGATGTCGCCCGGCGCCTCGAGCCGGTCCAGCACATGTGCGGTCATCAGCGCGACATAGAGGGTCGCGAGCGCCGTTCGCGCGGCGGGCGTCGTCGGCGCCTCTCCGACGATGCGGCCTTTGCGGCCCGCGAAGGGGCCGCCCTGATCGGAAAAGGCGGGCAGCGCCATCACGTGGGCAGCGACGAGCTCGGCGACATCGGCCTCGTGCGCTTCGGCGGGATGATCGCCCGCGAGCGCCGCAAACTCCCGCCCGCCCATGAAGCGCGCGGTCGGCACCGGGCGCCCGCGCACGTCGACGTTCATGAGCATGTCGGCCTTCGGATCGAGCCGGCCCTTGCCTCCGACCGCCATCAGGATCGCCCAGGTACCGGTTGAGACGACGGTGAAGGGGTCGCTGCGCGCGGCGAGATGGGGAACGAGCGAGGCGTTGGAATCATGCGCGCCGCAGACGACGCGCATGTCCGGCGGAAGCCCTGTCGCCTCGGCGACTTCGCGTTTCAGCGGCCCCAGTGTTTCCCACGCACGGCGCATCGGCGGAAAGAGGCGCATCCAGCAGAGCCGCTCGACCATGCTCGAGAGCCGCCCGTCGATCGGGCGCCAGAGGTCGGAATGGGCGGCGATCGACGTCACTTCGGAGGCCATCACCCCGCTCAGCCGCCACGACCAATATTGCGGCCAGGCGAGGAAAGCGCGGGCGCGGGCGAAGGCGTCGGGGAACTTGCGCTCGACATAGAAAATCTGCCGCCCGAGATTGAGCCCGCGCGGGAGATTGGGCGCGAGCGACTCCTCGAAGGGCGGCCTCAGCGCGTCGTATTCGGCATCGACCTCAGCGAAGCCGTCGAACTCGTAGTCCACCGGCGGCGCCGCGACGCCGCCGTCGGTCACCAGAACGCCGGCGGCGCCGTGCGCGGCGACCGTGACGGCTTCGATCGGAAATTGGGCGCCGGCGTCCTGGAGAGCCGCGAGGTAGAAGGCCCAGGCGCGCTCCGTATCGAGCCCCAGATAAGGCCATTCGGCGTCGGGCTTACGCGGCGCGCTCACTTGCGAGCATTCCGCGATGACCTTGCCCGCGCGGTCGAAGACGACGAGCTTGGTGTTGGTCTTGCCGATATCGAGGACCGCGACGCAGCCAGTCATGGCGTCATCCCAGATGAAAGGCCTCGATGAGCGGCGACGTGCCCGGCCCGTCGTGCGATTTGAGGCGGCGCACGATGTCGAAAAGACGCATCACGTCGCTTTCGGTCAGAGCCGCGGTCGGCTCGTCCATGATGAGGATGCGCGCGTCGTGCGACAGGGCGCAGAGGATCCCTACGCGCTGGCGGCGGCCAACCGACAGCGCGCCGACGACCTGGTCGGCGGCGAGGTCGTCGATCTCGACCGAGGCGAGCAGCGCTTCGGCTTTGGCGCGCCAGTCGATCCGACCCAGGCCGGTCAGCGGCGCATGGCCGAGGAAGATGTTCTCGGCGACGCTGAGCTCGGGGAAAAGCAGGAGCTCCTGATAGATCGTCGCGACGCCCGCGCGCCTGGCGTCATCGGGCGAAGCAAGCCGCGCCTCGCGGCCGTCAATCAGGATTGGACCCAAGTCGGGCTGGTAGACCTCCGAAACGATCTTGATCACAGTCGACTTGCCGGCGCCGTTCTCGCCGAGCAGCGCGTGCACCTCGCCCGCCCTCACGTCGAACGAGACGCCCGACAACGCGCGCACGCCCGGGAACGTCTTTTCGATGTCGCGAACTTCGAGAACCGGCGCGGCGAATGGAGCCTCGAGCGACGCCGCGACGTTCATGCTGCCTCCGTCGAATGCTCTTCGGGTTCAACGACGATCGTCTGCACCCCCGCCTCGGCGAGCATCGCGAGCGCTTCCGGCGACGCGCGCGAGTCGGTGATCAGCGCATGGATGCGCGACAGCGGGCAGACGACGAGGCTGCCGCGCGCGACGAACTTGGAGGAGTCGGCGAGCACGACGAGCCTCTCGGCGCGCTTGAGGAGCTTCGTCTCCGCCCGCGCGATGAGCGGGTCGCCCTCGATCACGCCGAGCGGGCCGATCGAAATCGCGCTCATGAACATGAGGCGGGCAGAATAGTGCTGGATCGCGTCGTCGTCGAACGGCGCGACAACCAGCTTCTGGTCACGATAGACCTCGCCGCCGGGAAGCGCGACCCTGTTTTGGGTCTCGTGGATCAAAAACTCCGCCAGCGGGTAGGAATTAGTGAGGATCTTGAGCCTGGTTTGGCGCAGGAAATCCGACATCTGGAACGTCGTCGTGCCGCCATTGACGATGATCACGTCGCCAGGCGCGCACATTTCGACCGCTCTGCGCGCAATCGCGCGCTTGGCCTCGATGTTGATTGTTCGACTTGCGTCGAAGGAACGGGTCGCGAGCGGCGTCTGCGTCATCGCCTTGAAGAAGGCGTCGCCGATCGCCTGGACGCCGCCATGCACGCGATCGGCCAGGCCCGCGTCGGCCAGCCGCCCCGCGTCGCGCCGGGCGGACGCGGCGGACACGCCGGTCGCGGCCATGATCTCGGCGATCGAGAGGAAGCCTCGCTCGGCGAGCAAATTCCTGACGATTTCAGCGCGTTGTCGCTCGCGCATGGCCCCTCGCCGTTTCCTCGAAATGGGTCTGGTTGGCGCAAGGTTGCCATCGGCGCCGCGCACTGTCAATCACGATCAATCATTTTCGCTCATTGCACTCACAATTGTGCAACGAGATTGACGACTAGCGATCTGATTCTATAATGATCGCTCAAAATCGCTCGGTTGTCCGGAGGAACGACCATGAAGGGCCAAGCTTCCCGCGTCGATGCGCCCTTGCCCGATCTGTGGGACGACAAGCACGCGGCGACCCTCGACGAGCACACCCTCCTGCTCTACCGTTCGAATCTGCTCGGCAGCGATCTCAGGATCACCAATTTCGGCGGCGGCAATACGTCGGCGAAGGTCGACGAGAAGGATCCGCTGACTGGCGCCCCGGTGCGGGTCCTTTGGGTCAAGGGCTCGGGCGGCGACATCGGCTCGATGAAGCTCGACGGTTTTTCCACCCTCTATCTCGACAAGCTGCTGGGCCTTAAGTCGGTCTATCGAGGGCTCAAGCATGAGGACGAGATGGTGGCGCTCTTCAACCACTGCACGTTCAATCTGAACCCGCGCGCGACCTCAATCGACACACCTCTGCACGGCTTCGTTCCGCATCGCCATGTCGACCACGTTCACGCCGACGCGGTGATCGCGATCGCCGCCAGCGAAAACGCCGAGGAGCTAACCCGCAAGGTCTTCGGCGGCGAACTCGGCTTTCTGCCATGGCAGCGTCCGGGCTTCGACCTCGGCCTCAAGCTCGGCGCGATGGCCGAGGCGAATCCGAGCTTGAAGGGCGTGGTGCTCGGCGGCCACGGCCTCTTCACCTGGGGGCCGACCTCGAAAGCCTGTTACGAGACGACGCTCGCGATGATCAACAAGGCCTCGGCCTGGCTCGTCGCCAACGCCCGAGGCCAGGCCTTCGGGGGAGCGGCGGTCGAGGCGCTTCCGCCGGCCGAGCGATGCGCCGTCGCCGCGGCGCTGATGCCGGCGATCCGCAAGCGCATTTCTGCGGGCGAGCGCAAGATCGGCCATTTCGCCGACGGCCCGGAAGTCATGGACTTCGTCAACGCGCGCGCCCTTAAAGCCCTCGCCGAACTCGGCACCTCGTGCCCGGACCATTTCCTGCGCACCAAAATCCGGCCGCTGGTGCTGCCGTTCGATCCCGCGGCGCGCAATCTAGAGGCGGTCATCGGCTCACTCGATCAGAGCCTCGCCGCTTATCGCGCGGACTATGCCGCCTATTACGAGCGCTGCAAGCGGCCGAACTCGCCCGCCATGCGCGACCCCAACGCCGTCATTTACCTCGTGCCCGGCGTCGGCATGCTGTCCTTCGCCAGGGACAAGGCGACCGCGCGCATCGCCTCGGAGTTCTACGTCAACGCGATCAATGTCATGCGCGGCGCCTCGAGCGTCGGCCGCTATGTCGGGCTTGTCGAGCAGGAGGCGTTCGACATCGAATACTGGCTGCTGGAAGAGGCGAAGCTTCAACGGATGCCGAAGCCGAGGTCGCTCGCCGGGCGCGTCGCGCTGGTGACGGGCGGGGCCGGCGGCATCGGGCAGGCGATCGCGGCGCGCCTCATGGGCGAAGGCGCCTGCGTGGCGCTCGCCGATATCGACAGGGCGAGCCTCGATCGGGCGGTCGCTGATTTCGGCAAGCGCTTCGGCAAGGACGCGGTCGCCGGCGTCGTCGCCGACGTGACCGACGAGGCGGCGGTCGAGGCCGCGTTCCGCGACGCCGTCGTTGGCTATGGCGGGGTCGATATCGTCGTCGCCAACGCCGGCATCGCCTCCGCCGCTCCGTTCGAGGACACCTCGCTCGAACTCTGGAACCGCAACATCGCGATCCTCGCCACCGGCTATTTCCTGTCCGCCCGGGCCGGCTACCGAATCATGAAGGATCAGGGTCTCGGCGGCAGCATCGTCTTCATCGCCTCGAAGAACGCGCTTGCCGCCTCACCCGGCGCCTCGGCCTATTGCACGGCCAAGGCTGCGGAAGTGCATCTCGCGCGCTGTCTTGCGCTCGAAGGCGCGCCGTACGGCATTCGCGCGAACACCGTCAATCCGGACGCCGTGCTGCGCGGATCGAAGATCTGGCAGGGCGAGTGGCGCGCGCAGCGCGCCGCCTCGAACAAGGTGGACGAATCCGAGCTCGAAGAGGTTTATCGCCAGCGCTCGCTCCTCAAGCTCTCCGTCTATCCCGAGGACATCGCTGAGGCGGCTTATTATTTCGCTTCCGATCTCTCGGCCAAGAGCACTGGCAACATTCTCAACGTCGACGCGGGCAACGCCGTGAGCTTCACGAGGTAGCGAGGGTCGTCATTGCGAGCGCAGCGAAGCAATCCAGGGCCCGGGCGCCGGACGTTCTCCTGGATTGCTTGCCCGTCATAGCCCGTCGATAGACGGTCGTCTCTCGAGCCCCCATGGCCCCCAGCAATGACGAACAAGGGAGGAATCCATGTCTTACCGCATTCCCGAGTCGCTGATCGGCGAAGCGAACGCCAAAATCGCCGCCGCGCACGATGAGGATTACGAGGCGCTCGGCCTGCGCCTGAAGCGAAGCGGCGTCGACATCGACGCCGTCGCCGCCAAAGTCGCGGCCTTCGCCCTCGCCGTTCCGACATGGGGCGTCGGCACGGGCGGCACCCGCTTCGCCCGCTTTCCCGGTCCCGGAGAGCCGCGCGGGATTTTCGACAAGCTCGAGGATTGCGCGACCATTCACCAGCTTACCCGCGCGACGCCAACCTGTTCGCCGCATTTTCCCTGGGACAAGGTCAGCGATTATCGCGAGCTTGCCGAACGGGCGAAATCGCTCGGCGTCGGCTTCGACGCTGTCAACTCCAACACGTTTCAGGATCAGCCCGACCAGAAACTTTCCTACAAGTTCGGCTCGCTCAGCCACAGCGAGAAAGCGGTCCGCGACCAGGCGGTGGCGCACAACCTCGAATGCATCGAGATCGGCGAAAAGTTGGCCTCGAAGGCGCTGACGGTGTGGATCGCCGACGGCTCCAATTTCCCCGGACAGTCGAACCTGAACCGCGTCTTCGACTGGTATCTCGAATCGCTCGCCGTCATCACTGCGCGCCTGCCCGCAAGCTGGCGGGTGTTTCTCGAACACAAGCTCTGTGAGCCGGCCTTCTATTCCACCGTCATTTCCGACTGGGGCACGAGCCTCACGGCGGCTGAGGCTCTAGGCCCCAAGGCTTATTGCCTGGTCGACCTCGGGCACCATGCGCCGAACGTCAATATCGAGCAGATCGTGGCGCGGCTGATCCGCGCCGGGAGGCTCGCCGGTTTCCACTTCAACGATTCCAAATACGGCGACGACGATCTCGACACGGGATCGATCGATCCGTTCCGCCTTTATCGCGTGTTCAACGAACTCGTCGACGCCAGCGCGCGCGGCGCCGCCGGCTTCGATCCCGCTTATATGCTGGACCAGTCGCACAACGTGACTGACCCGATCGAGAGCCTGATGGCTTCTGCGATGGAAGTGCAGCGCGCCTATGCGCAGGCGCTGCTGATCGACCGCGCCGCGCTCGAAGCGGCGCAGGACGCGAACGACGTCATGCTCGCGCATCGCATTTTCAAGGCGGGCTTCGTAACCGACGTATCGCCGATCTTGGCCGAGGCGCGGCGGCGCGGCGGCGGCGCAATCGATCCGATTCCGGTCTACCGCACCTCGAAATACCGCTCGCACAAGGCGAAGGAACGGCCCGCCGTCGCGCGTTCCTCGTCGGGCATCATCTGATCGACGGGCAAGCGATTCTCGGCGCCGGTTGGCTGCCCTTCAAGTCGCGCCCACTCACATGGCTGCGAGCGCCGGTCCCGCACCAGGGCGAAAGCTCGAAAAGGGTCGCGCCGCCCGAAGTCGAGGAGCGGCACGGCCGACGCCGGCTTCAAGCCGGCAGGACCTATTCCGCTGGCGTCGCCGACACCGGAGACAAGTCTTCCGCGGGAACCGTGACGGGGCCTTCGCGGCGCAAGAAACGCCGAAATGCCATCCGGACGTCCCGGAAGAGCCGGACCCAGGCGTTCGGCTTGCGGAAATGCGAGGCGAACTCTCGGTTCGTCTCAAGCGGCGTCCAATACTGCTGGCGCCACGTCTTGAACATCGAAACCAGTTCGTCGGTCTGCTCTGGCTTGATCGACAGCATTGCGCATCCGCAGAGCGCGTCAATCGTGACCCGTCCCATCCGGTCAAACTGGAAGCGATGACGGCTCGGGACGTGGTGCAGCCAGCCATGCGCATATTCGAAATCGTCCGGCTGGAAGCGCAGCGCCGAAATCATCGGCGATACGTCCAGATAACGAACCGTTTGCCCGGGCGCGTATCGGAACTCGACGTTAGCCATGAGAATCTCCATCCGCCTGAACTCCCAGCCCGCTCCTGAACGATCTCGCGTCGGGCAGGGTTCCTTGGGATGGTGCACGCGAGATCGGCTTTTTTATGCTGCGCGGCGCGAAATCGCGGTTTCTAGCCGCGGATCAAATTTTTGAAAAATGAGACATCGGAGGCGTCGTTGGCCTCGACGCGCCAATGACCGACGGCGCAGCGACGGGGCGGCGGAGGAATCGTTATGTATCTCGTCGTCGTGCTGCTGATGGGCGTACTGCCGGTCGTCTCAATCGTCGCGGAAGCGGCGCTTTCTCACGGCGGCGCCGACCTGACGCTCCTGATCGGCAAGTGGTTCGTCGTCCGGTCGGTCGGGAGTCGATCTTCGGGGTCAGGGATAAGGGGGGCTCTGAGCATCGTCCGGAACTCGGCTTCGGGAATCTGTCCATCGGGCTGCTCGTGGCCTGCGTACTCTTCAATCCGGGGTGGATCACGCCAGCGGCAGTCGCGAGCGGCCTCTTCTACGGGCTGGCCGGTGCCCAGCACCTCATGAAAGGGGATCGAAACACGAACGAGACCATCGCGATGGTCCCCGACCTTCTCGTCTTTCTTGTGCTCGCCGTCTTTCTCGTCGCCCTGCTCTTCCTGCCCGGATGAGCATCGTCC
>JAFAHO010000384.1 GCA_019237205.1 Hyphomicrobiales bacterium | reverse complement strand
TACGCTCGCGGCGCCGAACTCGCGAGCTAGCACAATGGTAGGGCCGCCCGTACCGCAGCCAATGTCGAGGACACTTTTTCCCGAGACATCGACGCCAGCCAGTATTTCCCTGACTTCGGCCGGGCCGCCAGCAGATAGGAAACCTGGCCCCCAAAGCAACTCGAGCCGGTCGACGAAATTATCGGGATATTCGCTAGACATGTAGTGTCGCGCCTCCTTCCGTCGCGGCGAAGATCGCGGCCGGTCGCAGTTTGGTCGTCACTGCGTCCAGAAGGCCCTCTCGAGTAGATGTGCCTCCGCCCGGCGCCTCTCCCAGTCGACGTACGGTCGCCTGCTGCTCGGGGCAGCGCGCATATCATCCGGCGACGCGCTTCGCCGCGCAAACCATCGGATTCGCGTTCTTGGCGCTGAACTCGAACTGCGGCAGGTCGTCGCCGATGACGATCTTGGCATCCTCTCGGCCACGAAGATAGTCGCTCCGGCGTCAACAGCGACGGATCGTCCAGCACGCCGACGAATAGCGCGAACTTGTTGGCGTTCTCGTAGGAGATCGGCGAGCCACAGCGGGCGCAGTGCGTGCGTTCGACGCCGGGCGAGGATTGGTAGACGGCTGGGCCGCCGCGGGTGTAGCGGAACGCGGCCTTATTGATGACAACGTAGGTTATGAACGGCGCGCATGTATGGCGTCGGCAACTCTCGCAGTGGCAGTGGCCGGTCTCGATTGGGTCGCCTAGGTATTCCAAGCGGATGTCGCCGCACATGCAGCGCCCCGTATTCGCTCCGCGCGCGACGTCGCTCATAACCGGCCCCCGGCGCCCGCCATTATGCTGTCAGACTATCCGACATTCGCCGGATGGCGGCTTCGACGGTCGTCAAGTTGACCCAACCTCGCGCCTTCCGCAAGCCGGCCCGAGCTTGCCCCCGAATTGCCCGCGCTCGACGGAGGTCGCGATCAGCTCGAATTCCTTCGTCGTGAATGCGCCTACTTGGCCTAGCCGACAAAATATATGCCGATGACACTATTCCCGGGGTCGCGAATGGGCTCGTAGCCTGTGACGTACGGCTTGCCCAAAATGTTCGCGTCGCCGTAGTAGCCCTCGCCTTTTCTGATGACCGCGATGACCGGGCCTTTCGGATCGAGAACGGTTCCGATCGCGCGTGAACCGTCGTCCTTCTCCACGTGGGGCGCGGCACGAATGAAGTCGTCTCCGGAACCGCTGGATGGCGCGTCCCGGTGATTATCCGCACATTTCGGTGCGCAGTGGCCCCGGCCGGGAACGCGATTGGCAGAACCTAGGAGCCTGTCTGAGAAATAGCGGATTTTGATGGCGTGGTGGGCGCGAATCGGATTCTGCTTGTTCATGAGCAAGATGTTCCGCCCGTGGAAGATTGATCAGCCGCTGCTGTTGCCGGCAAAGGTGCAGGACTTTGTCGGCGAGGACCACCTGGCCCGCTTTGTTGTGTCGGTTGTCCTTGAGCATCTCGAGCTGAGTGAGATCGAGGCGGTCTACGCGAGCGAGCGCGGGCAGCCGCCGTTTGATCCGGCGATGATGACGGCGCAGTTGCCAGCGTTGGCGGCGTCGCTGTCCATTTGTCGAATTGCCGCCGCCAGTCGCCCGCCCAGACGTTGCCGACCAGATACAGGCACCCCCTCCCCCGCGAACATCGGGCCAAACCGGTTCCACCAAAACCGGACTGTCTCATGGCTGATGTCGATCCCCCGCTCGGCCAGCAGATCCTCGACGTTGCGCAGCGACAGCGGGTATCTCACGTACATCATCCCAGACGGATCACTCAGGCGAGCTGTTGAAATATCGAAACGGATTGCTCATGGCTCGAAGCTACCACAGCCAGAGGCGGCCCGAAAAATTGGTCTGACACTGCGCGAACGGAGGCGTACCGGTCTGGCCGCGTTAAGCGCAGCTGACGTTACCGCCCCGCCTGCGTCGATCGGCGCGGCGCGAGATGGCCGGCGCCGGCGGCGTTTGCAGGCGTAGCAGGCGACGCTTAAGCTGAAACATCAGCCACGGAGGCCGTCATGCCAAACGATGAACCAGTGTTGGACATCGAGCGCCGGAGCAAAGAGGATCAGCATCTCGCCGGTGAGATCGTCGCCAAACTGCCATATAGACGAAGGGACGCGTGGGACGTGCTGCACGCGGTCGTCGACATGCTGAAACCGAAGTCGCCGCCGCCCGCTTCGCCGAAACCCCAGTCTGACGACACGGACTAGGTGGCCCTGCGCGGATTAACGCGGACCATGGTTATTTCTCCGTCGCGACAAGGAGCGCGGTTCAATGAAGCCGAGCGACTCTGACGGCCCGGCGTTTCAGGCGCGTTGCCGGGCGCATGCGCTAATGGCTCAATTGCCAGAGGACGACATCGAGGCCGCGCGCGCCGCCGTCAGAGCGTTCCTGCGGTTCGCCGCGGAGGCGGGGCTCTTGCCGCTGCCGGCGTCGAGTCCGGCATCCGCGCTGGTCGAAGATGATACGGACTTCGCCGAAAAAGTCGCCAATTGGCGACTCCGGCCGCCATCGCTCTAACGCCAAGCCCGATCAGCGCGTGCCGCGGCTGTAACGCGGGGCCGCGCCGGTCTCGGTTTCCTTGCGCACCGCGACGACAAAGCGGCGCTGCAGGTCTGCGGCCAGGCGATGCACCAAGCCCGGCCCGATCACCGGATAGCGCTCGAGCTCCGCGGCCAGACTTCTGAGGAAATCGTCTCGTTGATGTGGATGGATCGGCGCGGCGGCAGCCTGAACGGCGGAATATTCGTCATCCGACAAAGACAGCGGCGATGACATCGGGCGACGACTCCTTCGCGAGCGCTCGCCACGATGGCGCCATGCGCTACGACTTCAAGGCCAGTTGTGAGCGAGTCTGTCGCCCTTCGAGCGGCATGTCACAATTAATCGAGGCAATCCCGCGAGTGTACTATCGTGACGAGATGCGGACTCGACAGCAGATCATGCGCAGCGTCGCGATCGGACGCGTGCTCGAGCGAGCGCGCGATCGCTCGGCTATCAGCAGCCCCAGGGACTTCAGGCTCGCTTACCTGAACGAGCTGGCGATGCATGGCGAGGAGATCGCTGCGGAGACGTACAGAATTCTCGCGCTCGCACGCCAGGCCAAGCTGGCGGCCACGCGCAAGGCGCTCCGCTGCGTCATCTGCGGTGGCCCGATCGGGGGCACCCAGCGGCCCAGCCGCCGCTACTGCTCTGATCGATGCCGGCAGCGAGCGCATCGGCGGAGGGTCTCGCCGGCGGCGATGGAGTGGCGCCGCTCGCCTATCTCTCCCCGCGCATCATTGAAGCGATTGCCGAGGGTCGGGCCCCGGCGCTGTCAAGGCAGTTAAGTATAGGCAATTTTCCGCCTCGAATCTCGCCGAGCGCGGCGGCGATTCATGAGCAAAAACAGGGAAGCTCGACCGCGTTCCCACGCCCAAACAAGCAGTATAGAATTTAGTCTGACAATGCCCTCGCGCTTTCTCCTGGAGCTGGGCCAACCGCACGAGCAAGCCCGCCACATCGCCGGCCCGAATCGAATGCTTCGACATCTTCTCCCCGGCGCCTGGCGACAAAGATGTGATCAGCCAGGTAGATCGGCTGAGTTCCAAAGACACAAAAATTGCGGGAAGATCTGTTTGGATAGCGGTCGACGCATCGGTTCGGTCAGCTGCAACTTGCATGGTCGTCTCCAGAGTGGGTGGTTTAGCAAACCTCACTCTGCCGAGCGCGCCGGTCGCTATCCAGACGCCCATGGGATCTTCCACGCTCACTTCAGTGCAGCATGGAAGTGCAGCCATGCCAAAGGCGAACAGGTCCGGCTTTCCCGGTGTCACGTGGGACAGGCGGCATGGCAAGTGGATGGTGCAAATTCGCCTCGGCCGCCGGAATGTCCGCCTGGGCTACCTCGATGATTTTGACGACGCTCGCCGCGTGTACGTTGGGGCCAAAGTGCTCCAGCAAGTCTTCGACCAGCCCTTCGCGGTGAGCTTCGGTTGCCGGAGGTCCCGCCCCTAGGGTCCGGACTCAATTGATCACAACCAGTAGGCCAGCGTAGCGACGAAACAGAGGGCGGAGAAGAAGTTTCTGGCGAGCTTGTCGTAGCGGGTAGCGATGCGGCGAAAGTCCTTGAGGCGACAGAAGCAGCGTTCCACGACATTGCGGCCCTTG
>JAFAHO010000321.1 GCA_019237205.1 Hyphomicrobiales bacterium | reverse complement strand
GCGGCGCCAAAATCAAACAAGATCCGGAAACGCCCATGCAAAAACACAGCGCCGTCTCGTCCCCCCAGTCCGCCGTCAACGTCAAGACACTCGTCACCCCGCGCGGCCTTAATCTCTGGCTGGTCGAATCCTACGCGGTGCCGCTTGTCTCGCTTGAATTCGCGTTCCGCGGCGGCTCGTCGCAGGATCCGGCCGACAAGGCGGGCATGGGGATGCTGCTCGCCGCGCTCCTCGATGAGGGCGCGGGCGACCTCGATTCGCAGGCCTTCCAGCGTGCGCTCGATGAACGGGCGATCGAAATCTCGTTCCACGCCGACCGCGACGCGATGACCGGTCGCATGCGAACGCTCGTCAAGAACCTCGACCGCGCCGCCGAACTCCTGCGCCTTGCAGTCAATCAGCCGCGCTTCGACGAGGAGCCGTTCATTCGCGTGCGCGAGCACGCCAACGCGCGGTTGCGGCACGACGCCAACGATCCGGGTTCGGTCGCGGCGAAAGCCTGGAAGGCGAACGCCTTTCCGGGCCATCCTTACGGCCAGCCGACCGACGGCTCGCTCGAATCGCTGGCGCTGATCGAGCGAGCCGATCTTGTCGCGGCGGCGAAACGGCTTCTCGCGCGCGATCAGCTCGTCGTCGCCGTCGTCGGGGCGATTGACGAAAAAGGGGCGAGCGATCTCATCGACAGGGCCTTCGCCGACCTCGCCGTCGAGGCCGATCTCAAACTGGTCGCGGCGGCCTCTTTCATGGGCCTCGATAAGATCGACGCCATCCCGCTCGACGTGCCGCAGTCCACCATCCGTTTCGGCCGCCCGGGCCTCATGCGCGACGACCCGGACTATATCGCGAGCGTCGTCGCCGCCCATGTGCTCGGCGGCTCCGGCAACATGACCTCGCGCCTCTTCCGTGAAGTGCGCGAGAAGCGCGGCCTTGCCTACACCGTGTTCGGCAATTTCTACGCCTATGATCACGGCGCCTTTTACTACGGCGGCACCACCACCAAGAACGATCGCGCCCGCGAATCCTTCGACGTCGCGGCGCGCGAGATCCGCGACGTCGCGCTCAAGGGCTTGAGCGAAGAGGAACTCGAGAAGGGCAAGACCTACCTCATCGGCTCCTATCCGCTGCGCTTCGACACCTCGGTCAAAATCGCCTCGCAGCTCGTCCACATCCAGCTCGAAGGCCGCTCGCCCGATTGGCTCGTCGAACGCAACCTCCAGATCGCCGCGGTGACAGGAGAGAGCCTCAAACGCGCCGCGAGCCGCGCCTTCGGCGACGGCTCGCTCTATACGACCGTGGTGGGGAAACCGGAGGGGTTCTAGCGGGCGTTCGTGATGCGTTCGCCCTTAGCGTTGTTTGGATAACAATCAGCACGATGCCCTCTTGAGACGCTGCACGATGGCGTCGACCGCGACGACCGCAGTCATGCCGAGCGCCCATGGAAAGACCCAGCCCGGCATTATCGCGAAGGCGACGCCAGCACCGAGCGCCGCCTCTTTGATGGTTATGGGCTTTTCGGGCGAGGGGGGGGGTCAGGCGCTCTTGGGATATCTCTGGTCGGATCGAACAGCTTTTCGGACGGATGAAATCGTCCCGGCGGGCCTGAGTAGATGCAGCCGTGCCAAGAGTTCAAATAACCGACGACGGTGCCAGTATCGTCGTCGTAAACCAGCGCATCGCGCGGAGGCTGCCCGCCGCTCGCGAGGAACAGGCGCAACAACTCAGCGAGCGTCTTGCCGCAATGGTTTTCGCCGCCAAACTCCGATGAGTAAGTGGTCATTAGGTTTGGCTCCTGTGCCGCGCCCCGTTACCGGGTATTCACGAGCGCCGGGTTGATTTCGATCAACACCGGTCGCTACCGAGCTTGAGGCCCTCAACTACCGAAAGAATGCGTCCTAACATGCTTGTAACGCAGCACAGATGGGCGGACAATCCCTCTCAAGAATAGGAGAGGAAAAACGAAAATGACAACGCTTAAAACGTTACTTCTCGCAGCCGCCGCGCTCATGGCCGCGCAGGCTGTAGCTTTAGCCTACGACTCGAGTGCAGCACCCACTGCACCCACATTCGGCGGAGCGCGGTTCGATCATCAGTACGAGGATAACCGAGGCCCAGCATTCGGTGGGTTGCTATTCGATAGCGACCCCAAAGGGTTGTCTGGGTACGATAGTGGCTATCGCGCCCCGAGTTACGGCGGTGGCCATCATTCGAATGATGACGACGACTGAAGAAACGAAAAATGACACTTCGAAGAAACCGCGAAACGCCTTAGCGACGATGCCTGCCCACAACAAGCGATATTGGGTTATCGAGATCACAAGGCGGTTAGAGCCGGTGTTTCGGAAGCAGTTGGCGGGCAATCTTAGCACTCAAAAAATCACCACTATCTTACAACGGCTCGCCTCCCGCGATCTTAACCCAAGCGAGGTGATAGCCGCCTCAATCCGAAACCCAGACCAGACGTCATGTTTGGACGTACGGGTTGATACCCCTCCGAACGGCCGGACGATGATTTGGCTTCCCGCGTTCCTTGATTACAAAGCGGGCCGCTGGGACGAGGATGAGTTGGCAAATAATCCCGAGATACTGCCAGAGGATTAGCAAGCGCATCTTAACCGGCTGACGGGCGCAAGGGCTGGTCAAAGGATCAACCTCGAAATCGTGCTCACACTGACTCCGCAGCTCCTGGGCCGCCACGTTGCGGTCGCTCTCGGAAGCTAGCGCTTTCCCCGTTCGCCCTCCAATGCGATAACCTGGGCGAGGTCCCGCGCGCCCCATGCCGATTCGCCGTCTCGATCCGCTGCTTGTTGACCGCATCGCCGCCGGCGAAGTGATCGAGCGGCCGGCCGCGGCGGTCAAGGAGCTGGTGGAGAATGCGCTCGATGCGGGCGCGCGCCATATCGAGGTCGCGATCGAGGCGGGCGGCCGGCGGTTCATCCGGGTTTCGGACGATGGGCGCGGCATGGACGAAGCGGATTTGCGCTTGTCCGTCGAGCGGCACGCGACCTCGAAAATCCCCGACGGCGACTTGACTGCGATCGCCACCCTCGGCTTCCGCGGCGAGGCGCTGCCTTCGATCGCCTCCGTCTCGCGACTCGAAATCCGCACGCGGGCCGCGGCGGCGCCGATGGGTCTCAAGCTGGTCGTCGAGGACGGGGCGAAAAGCGCGGTCGAGCCCTGCAGCCAGCCGTTCGGCGCAAGGGTCGAGGCGCGCGACCTCTTCGCCGCCACGCCCGCCCGGCTCAAGTTCCTGAAATCCGACCGCAGCGAGGCCCAGGCCGTCGCCGACATCGTCAAACGTCTCGCGCTGAGCCACCCCGAAACCCGCTTCTCCCTTTCGACCGACATCGGCTCGGGCTTCGACTGGCCGGCCTGCGGTCCGGGCGAAGCCGGGCGGGCCGAACGGTTGCGGCAGGCGCTGGGCGATGACTTCGTCGCCAATTCGCTCAGCATGGACGCATCGCGGGAAGGGGTAAGCCTCGCGGGCCGCATCGGGCTTCCGACCTTCAGTCGGCCGAACGCTCTGCACCAGTTCGTGTTCGTCAACGGGCGCTCCGTCAAGGACAAGACGCTCTCGGGCGCGCTCCGCGCGGCCTACATGGACTTCCTGCCGTCCGAGCGGCACGCCGTCGTCGCGCTCTTCGTCGCCTGCGATCCGAGCGAGGTCGACGTCAACGTCCACCCTGCGAAAGCCGAAGTGCGCTTCCGCGATTCGGGCCTCGTGCGCGGGCTCGTGGTCGGCGCAGTCAAGCAGCGCCTCGGCGAGGCCCTGCACCGGGCCTCGACCACCGGTGGGACGGCGACGGTGCTGGCGATGCGCCCGCCCCATCCGTTCCGACCTTCGTCCTCTGCGCTGCCGGCTGGCGGCTGGAGCTGGCGCGATTCGCCTGCCGCCCCGCACCTTGCTCCAAGCCTCATCCCAAGTTTCGCCGAGCCGGCGCAGGCAAGCTTCGCCGCATTCGCCCCCGCCGCGCCGCTCGCGGCCGCGGCGCCCCTCGAACGCGACCTCGAGGCGCCGCTCGGCGCGGCGCGGGCGCAGGTCCACAACGCCTACATCATCGCCCAGACCGCCGACGGGCTCGTGATCGTCGACCAGCACGCCGCGCACGAGCGGATCGTCTACGAGACTTTGAAGCGCCAGCGCGAGGGCCGCGGCGTCGAGCGGCAGGCGCTGCTCTCCCCCCTCGTCGTCGATCTCGACCCGGACGCGGCGGCAACGGTCGAGGCGCATGCTGACGAACTCGCGTCGCTCGGCCTCATCGTCGAGGCCTTCGGCCGGGGCGCGATCATCGTGCGCGAGGCGCCGGCGATGATCGCACAAGGCGATCTCGCCGCGCTCGTTCGCGATCTCGCCGCCGATCTCGAGGGCGAAGACGGCGCGATGAGTTTGTCGCGTCGCCTCGAAGAAAGACTTTCAACCTTCGCCTGCCATCATTCAGTGCGCTCCGGGCGGGCGCTGAAGCCCGAGGAGATGAACGCGCTCCTGCGCACGATGGAGGCGACGCCGGGCGCCGGCCAGTGCAACCACGGCCGCCCGACCTATGTGGAGCTCAAGCTCGCCGATATCGAAAGGCTGTTCGGGCGGCGGTGAGCGCGTAGACAGAGTACCTCTGTGGTTCAATCTAAAGGACATAGGTAATATGGTATTGACCTGCGGCTGCGACGCTGCGACCTGCGACAGAGAAAGGCGCCTAACCTGCTGAGAAGCCTTGGTCTCTGACAAGAGTGCGCGGCGCCGGCCAAATGGATCCTAGCCATCGCCCCGCCGACCCCCTACATTGCTCCCTTGCGGAGCTGGGTGGCGCGTCAGGACACATTCCTCGGGGCCGTACGATCCCCATGGGAGCTGTCCCTGTCTTAGCCCGTGGGCTTTGGCACACGGCGCCCACCTACTTACGTAGGCGCCCGGGATCACCGTCCAACGGCCTTCTCGGCTCCGCGCTCTTATTCCGACGGATCGGCGTGACGCTTTGAATTCGACCGACGCCGATTCGAAAGCGGCCCTGCGCCGCGAGGCGCTCGCGCGGCGCAAGGGTCTGCCCCCCGAGATCCGTTCCCGCCTGACTGACCGCCTGTCGCAGGAAGGCCTGCGCCTCGCCCGCCTGTGGGCGCCCTCCGTCGCGTCTGCCTTCCATCCGATCCGGGAAGAGCCGGATACGCTCACGCTTCTCGGCGCGCTGGCGGACGAAGGATTCGCGACCGCGCTTCCAGCCGTCGTCCGGCGCGGTTCGCATCTCATCTTCCGCCTCTGGCGTCCCGGCGATCCGACCTCGCGCGGCGCAATGGCCATTCCCGAACCGCTCGAGACGGCGACGGCCGTCGAGCCCGACCTTCTCTTCCTGCCGCTCGCCTGCTTCGACCGTCGCGGCCATCGGATCGGCTATGGCGCGGGCTACTATGATCGCAGCCTGGCGAGACTGAGGGCGATCAAGAAGGTTCACGCCGTTGGCGTTGCCTACGGGGTTTGCGAAGTCGCCGCGGCGCCTTATGAGGCGCATGATGAGAGCCTGGACGCCATTGTGACCGAACAGGAAACCATTTTCGTCGGCGATCGCTGAATGCGCCTCCTCTTCGTCGGCGACGTCGTCGGACGCTCGGGACGCGCGGCGATCATCGAGCAAGTTCCGCTCCTACGCGCGCGCTGGAGCCTCGATTTCGTGATCGTCAATGGAGAGAACGCGGCCGGCGGCTTCGGTCTCACCGAATCGATCTTCGAAGAATTTCTGGCCATCGGCGTGGACGCGGTGACGCTCGGCAATCACGCCTTCGACCAGCGCGAAGCGCTCGTCTTCATCGACCGTCAGCCGCGCCTGATCCGGCCGGCCAACTACCCCGCCGGCACGCCGGGCCGAGGCGCGGCGATCGTCGAGAACGAGAAGGGAGGGCGGCTGCTGGTCGTCAACCTGCTCGGGCGAATCTTCATGGACGCGCTCGACGATCCTTTCGCCACGCTCGAACGCGAATTGGCCGCTCGCCCGCTGGGGCAGGCCTGCGACGCCGTCGTCATCGACATCCACGCCGAGGCGACCAGCGAAAAATCGGCGCTCGCCCATTTCGCCGACGGCAGGGCCAGCCTCGTTGTCGGCACCCACACTCATGTCCCGAGCGCGGATCATCGCATCCTGGCCGGGGGCGCCGGATTTGTCACCGACGTCGGCATGACCGGCGACTACGATTCGGTGATCGGTATGGAGAAGGACGAACCCCTCAGGCGCTTTACCCGCCGGATCGCCTCGGGCCGGTTCGAGCCGGCGCTGGGTCCCGCGACGCTCTGTGGGGTCGCGGTCGAGATCGGGCCGGAGGGATTCGCCAAGGCGATCGCGCCGGTGCGGATCGGCGGCCTGCTCAACGCCGCCGAGCCGGACTTCTGGGCCTGAAGCGCCGATGACCGCGCCGACCATCGTCTACGATCTCGACGGTACGCTCGCTGACACTGCGGGCGATCTCATGGCCGCCCTGAACGCCATCCTTCTCCACGAGGGGCTCGCGCCGCTGCCGGTTAAGAACGCTCGCTCGATGCTCGGCGCGGGCGGGCGGGCGCTGATCGAGCGCGGCTTTGCCGCAGCGGGGCGCGAGCTCCCGCCGAAGAAGCTCGAGGCGCTGTTCGGGGACTTTCTCGCCCATTACAACGCCCATATCGCAGACCACACCGAGCTCTATCCCGGCGTCGAGACGGCGCTTGCCGCCTTCGCGCGCGACGGCTGGCGCCAGGCCGTCTGCACCAACAAGATGGAAGGCTCGGCAAGGCTTCTCATGGAGACGCTCGGTGTCGCCGACCGGTTCGATTTCATTTGCGGCCAGGACACGTTCGGAGTCGGCAAGCCGGACCCGAAGCCGCTTCTGGGAACGATCGCCGCCTCGGGCGGGATTCGCTCCCGCGCCGTCATGGTCGGAGATTCGGACACCGACATCAAAACCGCCCGCGCCGCAGGCCTGCCCGTCATTGCGGTCGACTTCGGCTATACCGATGTGCCGGTGGCTCAGCTCGGCCCTGACCGGATCATCTCGCATTTCGATGAACTGGCGACGGTCTGCGCGGCGCTGATGGCGAACTGAGGGGAGCCGCCTCGGGCGATCCCTCAATCCTTCGCCCGCTCGACGTAGCTGCCGTCCTCAGTTTGAATGACGACTCGCGTTCCGGGGCTGATATGCGGAGGCACCATGACGCGCGCGCCGTTCGAGAGCTTCGCCGGCTTGTAGGACGACGAGGCCGTCTGGCCCTTCATCGCGGGTTCGGTTTCGGACACTTCGAGGGTCACGCGCGGCGGCAGCTGGATTGCGACCGGGGTCTCGTTGAAGATCGACAGAATCACCTTCATGCCTTCCTGGAGCCACTGCGCTTGATCGCCGATAACTTCCGCGGGGACCTGGAGCTGGTCGTAGGTGTCGGCGTTCATGAAATGATAGCCGTCGGAGTCGCCGTAGAGAAAATCGTAGGCCTTGTCCTCAACGAAAGCGCGCTCGACCTGCTCGGTCGTCTTGAACCGGTCCGTCACCTTGACGCCGTCGGACAGCCGGCGCATGTCGATCTGCGTTGTCGGCGTGCCTTTGCCCGGATGAAAGCTTTCGGCGGAAAGCACGACGCAAAGCTGACCGTCCTCTCGCTCGATGATGTTGCCCTTGCGAATCGAGCTTGCGATAACTCTCACGGTCTTTGTCCTCGGAAATTGGCGCGCGCCGCTTGTGCGCGACGGAGCGCTTGGTTTCAAGCGGGCGCTTCGGCGATTGGGGCGCGCTTTATACTGATTTCGGCGTCGAAGGCCAGCCGTTTCGCCGGCGTCGTTCTCTTAACCTTCGGAAGCCGCCTGAGTTTGTCCGCCTCCCCCCCGCTATGGAACCGGGACCGTCACGCCGAGCGCCGCGCGCGGCTCCGTGCGCGCCAGCGGATCACGAGCTTTGTCCGGCGCTGGTTCGGCGCCAAGGGCTTTGTCGAGATCGACCCGGCCGCGCTGCAGCCATCCCCTGGCAACGAGACACATCTCCATGGCCTTCGCGCCGGACTCGTCGGGCCGGACGGCGCGGCGCAGGACGCCTGGCTGCACACCTCGCCGGAATTCGCGATGAAGAAGCTTCTCGCCGCGGGCGAGACGCAGATTTTTGCGCTGACGCATGTCTTCCGCAACCGCGAGCGGACCGCCCTGCACGCGCCGGAATTCGCGATGCTCGAGTGGTATCGCGTCGGCGCGCCGCTTGCGACGCTGATGGAGGATTGCGGCGCGATTGTCGCGCTCGCGGCCCATGTCGCTGGCGCGCGCATTTTCGCCTTCCGCGGCCGCGAAGCGAGCCCCTTCGAGCCGCCGGAACGCCTGACGGTGCGCGACGCCTTCCTGCGGCACGCCCGGATTGATCTCTTCGACAGCCTGCCGCCCGGGCGCGCGCCCGACGCCGCGCTTTTCGCCCGCCAGGCGGAGGCGATGGGCTTGAGGGTCGCAGCGGACGATACCTGGTCGGACGTCTTCAGCCGGACCTTAAGCGAGCGCGTCGAGCCCAACCTCGGGATCGGCCGGCCGACCATCCTTCACGCCTATCCGGCGAGCGAGGCGGCCTTGGCGCGGGTGAGCCCGGCCGATCCGCGCGTCGCCGAGCGATTCGAGCTCTACGCATGCGGCGTCGAGCTCGCCAACGCCTTCCACGAGCTGACCGACCCCGCGGAACAGCGAAGGCGGTTCGAGACGGACATGGCCGAGCAGCGCCGCATCTACGGCGCCTCAGCTCCGATCGACGAGGATTTTCTGGCCGCGGTCGGCGCGATGCCGGACGCCTCGGGCGCGGCGCTCGGCTTCGACCGGCTCGTCATGCTCGCGACCGGCGCGGAGCGGGTCGAGGACGTGCAGTGGACCCCGGTTGCGGACTGAGGGATCAGGCCGCTAGCGTCGAGCCGCCGCAATCTGCAAAGAGGCCGCATGTCGAAGGTCACAGCGATCCTGGGCACTGCTTTGTTCTTCGTCGTTGCGCCGGCTATGGTGGCGGGGTTCGTCCCATGCCTGATCACGCGGTGAAAATTCCGGGCGCCGTTCTTTGCCGTCGAACCTCTATGGGGCGTCGTCGCCAATGAGGAGTCGACGCTTACAGAGACCTGCAGGGCGGAGTATGAAAAGTATCAAGCCAATGTGCCGCGTTGGCTTCCGCGACTGACGCCGTGGCGCACGGTCTAACCGTCTGGCGCAGGGCGGCGCGCATGACGGAGCAGCGGAGCATGACGCTTATCGACAAGGCCCGGGCCGCGCTCGCCAGCGTCTACGGCTATTCGGCCTTTCGGCCGGGCCAGGAGGAAATCCTTTCGGCGATTCTCGACGGCGAGGAGGTTCTCGCCGTGATGCCGACCGGCAGCGGAAAGTCGCTGCTGTTTCAGCTTCCGCCGATCGTGCGCGAAGGGCTGACGCTGGTCGTCTCTCCGCTGATCGCGCTCATGCGCGACCAGGTGACGCAGCTTCGCGAGCTCGGCGTCGAGGCCGCGAGCCTCAATTCCTCGACCGAGCCGGACGAGCGCCGCAGCATCGCCCGCGGCTTCAAGGACGGGACGCTGCGTCTTCTCTACATCGCGCCCGAGCGGCTCTTGCGCGACGACGTGATCGCCTATCTCAAGGGCTTCGCCATCGGCTTGCTCGCCATCGACGAGGCCCATTGCGTCTCGCAGTGGGGGCACGACTTCCGCCCGGAATATCTGCGGCTTAAGGAGGTCGTCGAGGCGCTCGGCGGACCGCAGACAGTCGCAGTGACGGCGACCGCCGACGCGCCGACGCGGGGCGAGATCGCACGCAAGCTGTTCGTCCGGCGCCCGCGCGTGTTCGTCCGTTCGTTCGACCGGCCGAACCTGTTCCTGGCGATGCGGCCGAAGACCGACGCGACCCGCCAGCTGATCGATCGGCTCGAGGCCCATCGCGGCGAGAGCGGCATCATCTATTGCGCCTCGCGCCGCAGGACCGAGGAGCTGGCCGAGGAGCTTTCGTGCCGCGGCCGCCGGGCGCTGCCTTATCACGCCGGACTCGAGCATGACGTGAGGTCCGCCAATCAGGACGTCTTCCTGAGGGAGGACGGTTGCGTAATCTGCGCGACCGTCGCCTTCGGCATGGGCGTCGACAAGCCGGACGTGCGCTTCGTCTTTCACGCCGACATGCCGGCCTCGATCGAGGCCTATTACCAGGAGATCGGCCGGGCGGGGCGCGACGGCCTTCCAGCCGACACGCTCACCCTCTACGGCGCCGGCGACATCGAGCTGCGCCGCCGCCAGATCGCCGAGAGCGGCGCGTCGGAAGAGCGCAAGCGCGTCGAGGCGAAGAAGCTCGACGATCTCGTCGCCCTTTGCGAGACGGCGCGCTGCCGAAGACAGACGTTGCTTGGCATGTTCGGCGAACAGTCCAGCCCTTGCGGTCATTGCGACGTCTGCCAGGGCGCGGTCCGGCTGATCGACGGACGCGTCGACGCGCAGAAAGCGCTGTCGGCGGTTCTGCGCACTTCGGGCCGGTTCTTCTTCGGCCATCTCGCCAACATCCTTTCCGGGAAGACGACCGAGGCCGTCGCGCGGCACGGACACGATGAGCTCAAGACTTTCGGCGTCGGCAAGGATCGGACGCCCGCTGACTGGCGTGGGGTCCTGCGCCAATTGCAGTCCGCGAAGCTGATCGAACGGGACGAGAATGACCGCGACCGGCTCGTCGTGACCGAAGAGGGCCGGCGCGTGCTGCGCGGCGAAGCTCCTTTCGCCCTGCGCGAGGATGTCGTGAACGCCAAGGCGCGCCGCTCGAGACGCGCTGCAGTCGATGCCGAAGATGCGGATGATCGGCTTCTGGCGGCGCTGAAAGCCCTACGAGGCGCGATCGCAGCGGCGCAGAGACAGCCGGCCTATGTCATTTTCCCCGACCGCACGCTGATCGAAATGGCGAAGGCGCGGCCGGCCGCGCTGAACGAACTTTCCAGCCTCCACGGCGTCGGCGCCGTCAAGCTGCAGAAATATGGCGCGGCGTTCCTTGCTGTCGTCCGGGACCATTCCCATGCCTGAATTGCCGGAGGTCGAAACCGTGCGGCGCGGTCTCGAGCCTGCGATGCTCGGCGCGCGAATTCAGAGGGTCGAAACGCGCCGAGCCGACATCCGGTTTCCCTTCCCGCCGCGATTCGAGCAGCGGCTGACGGCCCGGCGGGTTGTCGCTCTCGCGCGCCGCGCCAAATACTTGCTGTTCAGCCTCGACAGCGGCGAAACGCTGATCGCCCATCTCGGCATGTCCGGCTCGTTCCGGATCGAGGCGGGAAAGACCGTGACGCCCGGCGCGTTACACCGTAAGCGCTCGAAGGACCCCAAGCACGACCACGTCGTGTTCGTTCTCGATAATGGCAACGTCATTATCTACAACGATCCGCGACGATTTGGCTTCATGGATTTGGTTCGGAGCGAGGCGCTCGAGACTCATCCGAGGCTCTCCGCGCTCGGCGACGAGCCTATGGCCCCGGAATTCGACGCCGCCCGTCTGGCGAAGCTGCTTCAGGGGTCTCGTGCGCCGCTGAAAGCAGCTTTGGTCGACCAAAAGCGCATCGCAGGCCTCGGCAACATCTACGTCTGCGAGGCGCTTTTTCGCGCTGAGCTCAACCCGGCGAAACCGGCGAGCGTCCTCGCCAACGCCCGCGGCGGCCCGACCCGCGCCGCGGTCGGGCTCGCGAAAGCGATCCATGAGGTTCTTGAGGAAGCGATCGAAGCCGGGGGCTCGACTTTGCGCGACCATCGTCAAGCGGACGGCGGCCTCGGCTATTTCCAACACGCCTTTTCGGTCTACGACCGCGAAGGCTCGGGCTGCCCAAGGCCGCGCTGCCGGGGGATAATCGCAAGGACGGTCCAGTCCGGCCGTTCGACCTTCTACTGCCCCGTCTGTCAAAAGTAGCCGCGTCTCGCTGTCTCGCGCGGCCGGCCCTCCGTCATTGACAAGGGAAGGCTCGGCTCCTATCTCCTGCGGCAACCCATTTCAGCGGCGCGAAAACGGGCGTTTGGGGCTCTTTTCGCGCTTTTTGTTGTGGCCGTCGTAACCAGCAAGCCAGGGCTCCTAAAGAGCGGAGCGAAACCGCCGGCGACGGCATTGGAAAGGTCGAAAATGCTCGGCGCCCTCAAGTTCGACTTGGTGATGAAAAGGGTGTTCGGTTCGTCCAACGACCGTCGCCTCAAGGGCTATCGGCCGATGGTCGCCGCGGTCAATGCGCTCGAGTCTCAGTTCGAGGCCCTGAGCGATGACGAGCTGCGCGCCAAGACCGACGAATTTCGGGCCGAGCTCGCGGCCGGAAAGACTCTCGACGACCTGACCGCCCCCGCGTTTGCGGCGGTGCGCGAGGCGGCCAAACGCACGCTGAAACAGCGCCACTTCGACGTTCAGCTGATCGGTGGCCTCGTTCTGCACGAGGGAGCGATCGCGGAGATGCGCACCGGCGAAGGCAAGACGCTGGTCGCCACCACCGCAGTCTACCTCAACGCGCTCGGCGGGGAAGGCGTGCATGTCGTCACCGTCAACGACTATCTCGCCCGCCGCGACTCGGAGTGGATGGGCCAGATCTACAAGTTCCTCGGGATGACGGTTGGCGTGATCGTACATGGTCTCGACGACGATCAGCGTCGTCAGGCCTACGCCGCGGACGTCACCTACGGCACGAACAACGAGTTCGGTTTCGACTATTTGCGCGACAACATGAAATATGACATGGCGCAGATGGTCCAGCGTGGCCACGCCTTCGCCATCGTCGACGAGGTCGACTCGATCCTGGTCGACGAAGCGCGAACCCCGCTCATCATCTCGGGGCCGTCCGAGGATCGATCGAACCTCTATGCAGCCGTCAACACGATCATTCCCGAACTTGCGCGCGAGGATTACGAGCTCGACGAGAAACAGCGGACAGTCAATCTCACCGAGGCCGGCAACGAACACGCCGAAGCCCTGTTGCGCGCGGCGGGCGTGATGAAGGATGGGTCGCTCTATGAAGCGGCCAACGCCACGCTTGTCCATCACGTCAATCAGGCGCTGCGCGCGCACAAGCTTTTCCAGCGCGACAAGGATTACATCGTCCGCAACGACGAGGTCGTCATCGTCGACGAGTTCACCGGGCGCATGATGCCCGGGCGGCGCTACTCGGAGGGCCTGCATCAGGCGCTCGAGGCCAAGGAAGGGGTCACCGTCCAGCCGGAGAATGTGACGCTCGCCTCGATCACATTCCAGAACTACTTCCGCCTCTACAAGAAGCTCGCTGGCATGACGGGCACCGCGGCGACCGAGGCGGACGAGTTCGCAGAGATTTACAAGCTCATCGTCGTCGAAATTCCGACCAACAAGCCGATCACCAGACTCGATGAAGACGACGAAGTCTATCGGACCTCGGAAGAGAAGACGCGCGCCGTCGTGCGCGAGATCGAGGCCGCGAACGCCAAATTGCAGCCGATGCTGGTCGGCACGACGTCGATCGAGAAATCCGAGGTGCTCGGCGAGGTGCTCGAGCGGCACGGCTACAAGAAGATCGATTTTTCGAAGCCGAATGCGCTGAAGGCGCTCTACGCCGCCGCCCGCTCCGGCAAGCCGTCGAAGAATTTCGCCATCCTCAACGCCCGCTTCCATGAACAGGAGGCGTTCATCGTGGCGGAAGCCGGCGTCCCCGGCGCGATCACCATCGCCACCAACATGGCCGGCCGCGGCACCGACATCCAGCTTGGCGGCAACGTCGAAATGCGGGTCAAACAAGAAGTCGATCCGACGGCGCCGCCAGACGCGCGCGACGCGCAGGAGGCGGGGATCCGCGGTGAAGTCGCCGAGTTCAAGCAGAAGGCGCTGGACGCCGGCGGGCTCTACATCATCGGCACGGAGCGGCATGAGAGCCGCCGTATCGACAACCAGCTGCGTGGCCGTTCCGGCCGTCAGGGCGACCCCGGCCGATCGAAGTTCTTCCTGTCGCTTCAGGACGATTTGATGCGCATTTTCGGCGCCGAGCGCATGGACGCGATGCTGAAGCGTCTCGGTCTCAAGGAGGACGAGGCAATCGTCCACCCGTGGATCAACAAGGCGCTCGAGAAGGCCCAGCAGAAGGTCGAAGCGCGCAACTTCGACATGCGCAAGAACATTCTCAAGTTCGACAACGTGATGAACGACCAGCGCAAGGTCATCTTCGAGGACCGGCGCAAGATGATGGCCTCCGAGTCGCTGGAGCCGACGATCGAGGATATGCGTACCGGCGTCATCGACGACCTCGTCGCCAAGCACATTCCGCACGACGCCTATCCGGAGGCGTGGGACATCGTCGGCCTGAAGCAGGAGGTCGCGGCCAAGCTCAATCTCGATCTGCCGGTCGACGCCTGGGCGAAGGAAGAGGGCATTGCCGACGAGGAGGTCGCCGCGCGCCTCCACAAGGCCGCGGCGGACGCCTATGCGGAACGTGTTCAGCGCAATACCCCCGAAGCCATGCGCTATGTCGAGAAGCAGGTGATCTTGCAATCGCTCGATCACCTGTGGCGCGAGCATCTGGTCACGCTCGATCATTTGCGCCAAGTCATCGGCTGGCGCGGCATGGCGCAGCGCGATCCGCTCAACGAATATAAGTCCGAAGCGTTCGAACTCTTCCAGCAGCTCATCGCGCAGTGGCACGAAGCCGTCATCGCCCAGATGTCGCGGGTCGAAGTGCGCTTCCAGGAGCCGGAGCCGCCACCGCCGCCGATGCAGTTTCTGCATCTCGATCCCGCGACAGGCGAAAACGAGTTTCCCTTCGGGCCGGTCAACGAGCCGGTCAGCGCTGGCCTGCTCGCCGCGACGTCCGGCCTCGCCGTCGCCGAGCGCGATCCGAACAATCCCGCCAGCTGGGGGCGGGTCGGCCGAAATGAGCCATGCCCCTGCGGATCGGGCAAGAAGTTCAAGCACTGCCACGGACAAGTCGCTTGAGCGAAACCCGCTTCGGCGCGGGAACGTCTCGCGCGGAAGCGCTCAAACTTCTCGTCGAACGGTTTCGGCGCTCCGAACTGGACGATCCGAGCCGCGAGGCGCGACTGACGCTTTGCGCAGCCGCAAACCTTCCGCAAGCCGCCCTTATCGCGGAGCCCGACTCGCTCCTCGGCGGCGCGGCGGCGCGGCTCGAGGAGTACGCGGTGAGGCGGCTCTCCGGGGAGCCTCTGTCGAAAATTGTCGGCAGGCGCGAGTTCTGGGGCCTTGCGCTCTCGATTTCGCCGGACGTGCTCGACCCTCGTCCGGAAACGGAGACGATCGTCGAGGCCGCGGTCGCGCTATTCGCGGGGAGACGCCAGGAAAGGCTCTGCGTCCTCGATCTCGGGGTCGGGTCCGGAGCGCTGCTCTGCGCGCTGCTGCGCGAATTCCTCAATGCGCGCGGTCTCGGCGTCGATATCTCCGCCGCGGCGGCCGAGGTCGCCCGTCGCAACACGCTGGCTTGCGACCTTGACGGGCGGGCCGAAATTCGAGTGGGCTCGTGGACCGACGGCGTCGTCGGTCCGTTCGATCTCATCGTCTCGAACCCCCCCTATGTTCGGACCAGCGAGGTCGACAGCCTTGCACGCGAGGTAAGGCATTTCGATCCGCGCCTCGCGCTCGACGGCGGGATCGATGGCCTCGACGCTTACAGGGCCATTTTTCCTCAAGCTGCGAGGCTGCTCGCGCCGGACGGCTGGCTGCTCGTCGAAATTGACGCAGGACAGGCGGGCGCGGTGCTTGCAATTGCGGCGAAGGCGGGCTTTCTCGAGCGCTCGACCCATCGCGACCTCGCCGGCCGCGAGCGCGTCGTCGCCGCTCGGTCGCTGCGGACAGCGTTGGGCCAACGGAACCACGAACGGGACAATCGTCATGAGCGCGTCATCGCACCCGACTGACGAGGAGCCGCGAGGGGAGCTGACGGTGCGGCTTATCGCCATGCCGCGCGACACCAACGCGAATGGCGACATATTCGGCGGCTGGGTGTTGAGCCAGATGGATCAGGCCGGCGGCATCGCAGCGGCTGAAAGGGCGCGGGGGCGCGTGGTCACCATCGCCATCGAAGCGATGACGTTCATCCGGCCAGTGAAGGTCGGCGACGTGCTTTGCGTCTATACCGCGGTCGACCACGTCGGGCGCACGTCGATCAGGATCCACGTTGAAGCCTGGGCGCGCCGCTTTCGCATCCACCATCGCGAGAAGGTGACCGACGCCACCTTCACCTTCGTCGCGATCGACGAGGCGGGCCGGCCGAGACCGGTGGCCGCGAAGACGGCGAAAGCACAAATTTAACCCCCGGCCGGCAAATTGGCGCTGTGAACTCGCCCCGGCTTTGCCGCGCCGCAGTTGTCGACGCCTGTTCGACGTCGGAGATCGAGCGCCTCGGGCCCTGCCAGGGCCGCGAGCGGGTCAAGGCCCTCGTCAACCGATGGCGGCGAAGCTCTAGTCCTCGAGCTTCCGCGCCTCCTCCGGCAGCATGATCGGCACGCCATCGCGGATCGGATAGGCGAGCTTCGCCGGCCTCGAGATCAGCTCCTGCCGCTCGGCGTCGTAGATGAGCTCCGCCCGGGTCACCGGGCAGACGAGAAGCTCGAGCAGTCGAGGGTCGGTCTTCCGCACGGGCGAGTTGGTGGGCGGCGCCGGATCTATCGGCTCATCGGTCATCATCAGCTTCGTCGCAACAAGTATCGCGTCTAATGACATATCAAAGGCTTAGGCGCCATTTTCCGATACTCTCTCCCGAACGCTCAATCGCTGCCATTCCAAACGCATTCGCAGGGATGACACCGAGACCAGAGCCGGCGCCGCGGCGGTATTTTCTCATCGCCGTTTCAAGCGATTTCAAAGGTTTGCGATGACTCTTCCATCGCACCATCGCACCTGTCCCTCCAGAATAAACATGTTACACTCGTCTATGACACCGGGGCCGCGGTCGCTCCTGTGAACAGCAAACCACAGGTCGGTCTTTTTGGCAAGAAAATGTCGACTTTTCCGAAATCCGCCTGCTAGGCCCGAGGCCTGCACGCGGCCTTCAGCCAAAGTCAGAAATGCAACGCAGTCGCCTGCCGCACGCCCTTGAGTTTGCCGACCTTGTCCAACACCTGGGGCGGCGCTTCGCCGTCGATCGACACCAGCGCGATCGCCGATCCGCCTGGCTCGTCCCGTCCGAGGGCGAACGTCGCGATATTGACGCCCGCGTCGCCTAAGACGCTCGCGAACCGGCCGATGAAGCCAGGCTTGTCGTCGTTGGTGACGTAGATCATCGACGGGGTGAACTCGGCGTCGACCTTGATCCCCTTGATCGCCAGGATCCGCGGCTTGCCGTCATGGAAGACCGTTCCGCCGATCGAGCGGGTTTGGTCGGCGGTCGCAACGCTGAGCGTGATGAAGCTCTCGTAGTCGCCTTCCGCCGCGCGCGTCATTTCCTCAATGACGATGCCGCGATGGGCCGCAAGCGACGGCGCTGAGACGACATTGACGTCGACAAGCGAAGGCCGCAGCAGGCCCGCGATCGCCGCCGACGTCAGCGCCTTGATCTTGAGGTCCGCGACCGCGCCTTCGTAGGTGATCGTGACTTTGTCGATCGGCGCCTGGGTCAGCTGGCCGGCGAAGGAGCCCAGTCCTTCCGCGAGCGCGATGAAGGGCTTCAGCTTCGGCGCTTCCTCCGCGGTGATCGAGGGGAAGTTCACCGCGTTGGTGATCGCGCCGCGGATCAGATAGTCCGACATCTGTTCAGCGACCTGGAGCGCGACATTCTCCTGGGCTTCGCTGGTCGACGCCCCGAGGTGCGGGGTCGCGATGAAATTGGAATGGCCGAAGAGCGGATTGGCGGCAGCCGGCTCCTCGACGAAGACATCGAAGGCCGCGCCTGCGACATGGCCGCCGTCGAGCGCCGCGCGCAACGCCGCTTCGTCGACGAGGCCGCCGCGCGCGCAATTGACGATGCGCACCCCCTTCTTGGTCCTGGCGAGATTTTCCGCCGACAGGATATTCTTGGTCTGGGCCGTCAGCGGCGTGTGCAGCGTGATGAAGTCGGCGCGAGCCAGGAGATCATTCAGCTCGACTTTCTCGACGCCGATCTCGCCCGCGCGTTCGGCGCTGAGGAAGGGATCGTAGGCGACGACCCTCATCTTGAGGCCGATCCCGCGCGCGGCGGCGATCGAGCCGATGTTGCCGCAGCCGATCACACCGAGCGTCTTGCCGGTGAGCTCGACACCCATGAAGCGGTTCTTCTCCCACTTGCCCGCCTGGGTCGAGGCGTCGGCGGCGGGAATCTGCCGAGCGAGCGCGAACATGAGCGCGATTGCATGCTCCGCCGTCGTGATCGAATTGCCGAACGGGGTATTCATCACGATGATGCCGCGCCCGGTCGCGGCCGGAATGTCGACGTTGTCGACGCCGATGCCGGCGCGGCCGACGACCTTCAATTTCTTCGCCTGTTCGAGCAGCTTGGCGGTGACCTTGGTGGCGGAGCGGATCGCAAGGCCGTCATACTCGCCGATGATTCTGGCGAGCTCGTCCTTGTCGAGCCCGGGTTTGACGTCGACCTCCACCCCGCGCTCCTTGAAGATGGCGACGGCGGCCGGAGAAAGCTTGTCGGAAATGAGAACGCGAGGAGTCATGGGGGAAACCCTGCAAAGTCGCGGCTCTAGCGAGCCGCATGGAATGGAAAGATGTCGGCGGTGTCAGCAGCGGCGAAGCGATGCGATCCCTTCTCCCTCCGGGAGAAGGTGGACGCCCGCGAGGGCGGCCGGATGAGGGCCCTACCGTTTGCATGCGAGGCGGCGGCCAAATCACCGCGGCTGGCGGCTGAAGCCCTCATCCGTCGGGCTTCGCCCGCCACCTTCTCCCCGAGGGAGAAGGGAGTGCGGCGGCTGTTGCGGTCATTCACGCTCGGCATCGCCTATGCCGCCTTGGCGAGCCTGCCCTTCTCGAGAGCGAAGGCGTAATCGAGCCAGCGGGTCAGCGCTTCGACGTCGTCGGCTTCGACCGTCGCGCCGCACCAGATGCGCAAGCCCGGCGGCGCGTCGCGATAGGAGCCGATGTCGAAAGCGACCTTCTCCTTCTCGAGCGCGGCCGCGATCGCCCTGGCGAAGGCCGCCTGCCCGTCGGCCGGAAGCGCGGCGACGGCGGGATCGACCACCTTGAGGCAAACGCTGGTGTTCGAGCGGGTCTCCGGAACGCGCGCGAGGAAATCGATCCAGGAGGTGCGCTCGACCCAGTCTGCGATCGCCGCGGCGTTGGCGTCGGCGCGGCCGATGAGCGCTTTCACGCCGCCGAGCGACTTCGCCCAATTGAGGGCGTCGATATAGTCCTCGACGCACAGCATCGAGGGCGTGTTGATCGTCTCGCCCTCGAAAACGCCCTCGGTCAGCTTGCCGCCTTTGGCGAGGCGGAAGATCTTCGGCATAGGCCAAGCAGGCGTATAGGTTTGAAGCCGCTCCGCCGCCCGGGGGCTCAAAACGATCACCCCGTGCGCCGCCTCGCCGCCAAGCGCCTTCTGCCAGGAGAAGGTGGCGACATCGAGCTTCGGCCAGTCGAGGGCTTGTGCGAAGGCGGCGGAGGTCGCGTCGCAGATCGTGAGGCCCTTACGGTCGGACGGGATCCAGTTGGCGTCGGGAACGCGAACGCCCGACGTCGTGCCGTTCCAGGTGAAGACGACGTCGCGGTCGAAGTCGACCTCAGCGAGATCCGGCAACTCGCCATAGGGCGCCTTCAGCGTGCGCGCGTCCTTGAGCTTGAGCTCCTTGACGACGTCGGTGACCCAGCCTTCGCCAAAACTTTCCCAGGCGAGCACATCGACGCCGCGCGCCCCAAGCAGCGACCAGAGCGCCATTTCGACCGCCCCGGTGTCGGACGCCGGCGTGATGCCGATGCGGTAGTCGCCCGGAACGCCGAGCACTTCGCGAGTGAGATCGATCGCGAGCTTGAGCTTGGCTTTGCCGATTTTCGCGCGATGCGAACGTCCGAGCGCCGCGTGATGAAGGACTGTGGGGGTCCAGCCGGGGCGCTTGGCGCAGGGGCCGGAAGAAAAACACGCGTTCGCAGGCCGAACGGCGGGCGTCGTCATCGTCATGTTGTGCCATCCTCTCAGATGGGCGCCTCTCGTTGGGGAGAGGTGTCCCGCCGCCGCCAATAGCGGAAGGGCGAGTCGATGGCAAGGCGGATTTCGTCCTGCGCGTCGCGAACGTCGAAGCGAGCGGCGACGGCGACAAGCTGTCGTCCCATGTCGACACGCATCGGACGTTCGCCCGCGGCGAAATGATTCGCCTGTGCCAGCTGACCCCGGTCGACTAAGGAGCTTGCGCTTTACGTCGCGGCGGCCAAAGGCTTGCGCTCTGGCGATAGATCTTCGCGTGTGCCGCGTCGCAACAGATGGTCCAGGCAACGATCGTTTCGTAGCCCCGGCGCGGGCAATCCAGCTTATCGCGTTTGCGCCACATTTACCGCGTTTCCCGACCAACTCGAAGTTTGCTTGCAACTGAACCGGGGGGCGCGGCGTACTATTGACGGCGCCAGCCGGAAAAAGGGGCTGACACCGTGTTGAGTCGGTGTTGGGGCTGACCGCCATTGGCGGCCCGGATTTCGGCATTTCCGTCCGGGCCGCCTTTTCAGGCGAGCTTGCTAGCGAATGTCCGGTTTTCGTCGGAGAAGCCGGCTCAATGCCGTCGCCGCCGCTTGGCTCGGCCGGCGCCGCCGCCTTTGCCGCCCTGTTGCGGCTCGCGCGGCGGCGCGATCGACGAAGGCGGGTCTTCTGTCGCGCGCTGGTAGCGGACGCCGGTGAAGAAAAGGATCTCGGCGCCGGCTCCCGAAGGCCTGGCTATGCCAGAAGGTCTTTGTGACCGAAAGGCGATGAGATCGCCCATAACCGAACCGCCCCCTCGCAACCGAACAGCGCGATGCTCCGGGGGCCATCGCTTCAGGTTCAACGAGCCGCCCCTGGAGCCCGCGCCCTGCTTTTGACCCGAAGCCATCGCCCCAATGCAGCCGTATATCGCGGGCCAAGGGTTAACACTCCCTCAATGAGACTGAGCTAACCCCATGAGTGCTTCTCGCCCGCCAAGTCCCTTTCCTGGTCCCGTTCTTGCGCGATCTCACGCTTCAAGACTTTCCGTTCCTCACCTCGTTGGCCGCGAGCAAAAGCGCCAGGGATCGCAGGATCTGGCTTCGGGTGGCGAGCGACCATTTCGTCGCCGTGGAGCCCGACGATCCTCAAGCCATCGAGACCTTCGCCGAGGTGATGGCAGCGCAGCTCGAGGCTGCGGACCCGGCGACGCGCATCGAGATCGCCGGCAAGCTGGCGTCTTGCGCGAGAACGCCGCTCCGCCTCTTGGTGAAGCTCGAAGCGATGGACCCGGAGGTCTCGGACTTCGTGCTCGGGCACGCGGTCGCTTACTCCGAGCGGGAGCTCAAAGAGGCGATCGCGCGAGGGGCGCGCCAGGCGACCGCGGTCGCGAAGCGCAAGCCGCTCAGCCCCGGGCTTGCGAACCTCATCACATTTCACGACGATGTCGACGTGCTGATCGCGCTCGCGCGCAATGCTTTCGCTGAGCTCGAAAGGGCAGCGCTTATCCGTCTCCTCAAACGGGCGCGAAGCCTGGGGGAGGAGCGGGCCGATCTTCGGCTTGCGAAAGCGCTTCTCGAGCGCCGGCCGGTCCGGGCGGAATATGCGCTTCTCTTTTTCATCGCGCGGCCCGATCAGCGGGTCGAGATTCTTCTCGCGGCGCAGCGCCTGCAGCTCGGCCGCCCGCCCGGGTTCGTTGTCTCGACGCCGTCAGCGACGCTCGACGAACTCGAGGTGGCGGCCGTCGCACGGCAGCCGGAGCGGTTCGTCGTCACGCTCGCCGGGGCGCTCGATTGCGGCCCCGATCTCGCTCAGCGGATTGTCGACGACGTTTCCGGTGAGCCGCTGGCGGTTGCGCTCGCCGCGCTCGGCGCGTCCAACGAAGTCCTGGTGCGGGTGCTGATCTCGAACGATCTGGCGGCGGGCGCCAACTATCAGCGCATTCGCGCGCTCGCCCGTCTCAACAACGCGCTCGATCGGAACGCCGCGACGATGATCGTTGCAGCGCTGCGCGACGGCGCCGTCATGGCGCAGCGGCATCTGCCGTTGGCTGACGGAAGGGCGCCGGGGGAGGCGTCACGCGCCGCTGCCGCGCGCGGCGCGTCCGGGCGCGACGATCCGCCGCAGCGCGCGGCCCCCTCTCCCCGCTTGCGGGGAGAGGTTGGGTGAGGGGCCTGGCAATTGGCCGCTCATGCCTCGCGCCCTCATCCGGCCGTTTCGGGCCACATTCTCCCGGTAAGCGAAGAAAAGGGACGCGGCGGAGCTCCTGACAGCCCTACCCGATGAAGCCCAGCACGGTTGGGGCGAAAAAGCCGAATGCGAGCAGGATCGCGCCAATTGCGCCGAGGCCGATGCTGAGCCACATGAGAAAGGCGATGCCGGTGATGATCGAGGCCGACGCGAGCACGATCGCGATCTGGGTGAGGCCGCTGCCAAGCTCATAATGCCCGAGCCGGTGGTTGGCGAGTTCGCGCGCCTCAGTCGCCGCATTGGCCCGTTCCTGAATCGCGTCCAGGCTGTCTTCCGGCTTCTTGGGATCCTTGTCGAAGTTGGCGACGGTCGTCTTGAAACCTGCGATCTGTTTGTCGACCGCCTCCTGCGCCTTCGGGTCGGCGAGGCCGGCCTTCTGCGCCTCGAGCATCTCGGAAGCGGTTTGAACCACGGTCGAGCGAATCTTCTTCGCCTGGTAGAAATTATAGAGGTCCGAGGCCTCGATGTTCTTTTCGGTCGAGAGATGCTGCGCGTTTTTCGCGCCGGCTTCCGCCAACGCAAGCATCAGAGCGAGGATGGCGATGATGAGCGCGACGGTGCGGTCCCGCTCCTTGGCCTCAACCGCCGTGTCGGCCGCCTCGCTCATGACGTTTCCCCTCGCCGGAACCTTAAAATCCCGGTCCCGCCTCTATCAGGTTCGCGATGAGGGACGCAAACGACTAAACCGGCGGATCAGCGGTCGGGGGCGCGCGACCGGACGACGCGCCGTCCGGGACCTTCCGCGAAAGCGGGCCGTCCGTCTTTCGACGGCTCGACCAGCACGCCGGCCTCGGGGCCGACGAAGGGAAACCGTCCCGCCGGAACGGGATCGTCCCGTATTGCGGCGTTTCGGGCGGCGAAGAGCCGGACGACCTCGCGCCCGAGGCGGTCGATCGATTCCCTCAGCGCGGCGTCATCGTCGGCGTCGACGGCGGAAACGGAGAGCGCGGCGATTTTCGCGCGCAGCGCGTCGTTCTCCCGGCTCGAAGCTTCGTGGTCGGCGCGCGCGTCCGCGCCAGCCTGAGCCAGACGCGCTTCCAGCTCGACGGCCCTGGCCTGCGCGGCTTTGATCGCCGCATCCCGATCCGCGAGGGCCGCGAGCTGTCGCCCATTTTCGAGCAGGGTCTCCTCGCGAACCCGTTCGCTGAACGCGAGCCGCGATTCGAGGTCCTCAAGCCGCCGCTGGGTCCCTTCGAGGACGCCGTCGCCTCTCGGCACGCCCTCTCTCAGACTTTCGTTGAGGACGAGGGCCTCGCGCAGACGTTCCTCGAGCCTCCGCGCGCGCTCGCTTTGCTCGGAAAG
Organism: Hyphomicrobiales bacterium; assembly: GCA_019237205.1. Lineage (GTDB taxonomy): Bacteria > Pseudomonadota > Alphaproteobacteria > Rhizobiales > Beijerinckiaceae > Roseiarcus. The sequence continues at coordinate 8,488 of JAFAHO010000321.1, read as the reverse complement.
CGCGCGGGCGAGTTCGCCGCGGACGGCTTCGACTCGTTCAGCAGCCTCTTTCGCCGACCGCGAATGATGGTCGTACCGCCCCTCGAGGCTTTCCGCTCGAGCGGTCATGATCGCCGCTCTCGCCCGGGTGCGACTCGCCTCCGCCTCGAGCTCGAAGAGCCGGGCAGCGGCCGCGGCCTCGGCCGCATCCGCTTTGTCCCGCTGGGCGACGAGGTCGTGAATGGCGATTTGGCTCGCCCCCACCGCGACTTCCAGATCGCGGCACTGGAACTCGAGCGCCTCGATCCGCGCGCGGCGGTCGTAGTCGGTCTCCGACTGTTCGGCCGCGTCCGCCTCAAGCGAAATGACCTTGACCGACTTGCGCCCGAGTTCGGCCTTGAGCGCGATCACGGCCTCCTCCGCCAGCGTCATCCGGCGCTCGAGCCGCGCCTCAGCGACCGCATGTTCGGCGCGCAGCGCGTCGTGCTCAGCCACCGCCTGCCGCTCCGAGAGCGGCGCCTGCAGCCTGGCGCGCGCCTCGGCGAGCCGTCGCGCCCGCCGGGATGCGACGGGCGTCAAAACGACCGCCGCCAGCGAGGCAACGAGAAAACCGATTGCGAAATAGAGCGCCGGCTCGATCACCTGGCCCTGTCCCTGAGCTCAAGGCCCCGGGTTCATCTTCGCACACGGCCGCGCCGCTGCATAGCTCGACGCGCAAGGGCCGGGTTGTGCTCCGGTCAGAATGGATTCCAGGTCGCCTGTTCGGTGAATTTGAGATAGCTGACGTTGATTCCGAGCCGCGCGCCGACGCCGGTACGGATCGGAACGACGATCACGCCCTCAGCGCCCAGTGCGGTGAAGCCGAAGCCGCCGATGAAATAGGCGGAACCGTCGATGCCGGCAAAGCGGTCATAAATCGCTCCGACCGCCGGCAGGTTGTAGACCAGCATCATCGTCCGGTCGCCGTCGGCGCCGGCATCGAAGCCAACCGATGGTCCCTGCCAAAAAACAGGCTCATCGCCGGCGTTGCGGGTGTACATCCGGCCTTCGCCGTAGCGGAGGCCGCCGACGAACGCGGCGGAGGCCTCCTGGCCCAGGATGTAGGCGTTCGGCAGTCCCCAGCGGCGCGCCGCCTCCTGGACGGCTTCGGCCAGGCCGCGCGACAGGCTGCCAAAAAACCGATGGCCACTGTCGACGATCTCGTCCGAGGTAAACGTGGCCGGCGCGTCGGCTCGCGCGCGCGTCGAAAGCGCGAAGGGGCCGATCGCCGCGGCGGCCAGAAGCTGTCGACGGGTCACGAGGGTCATCACGACGCTCCTTTGACGGGCGCCTAGCGTTCGTCCCGCGGCGCTCCATGGCCCCGCGCGACTCGCGGCGCATCTTCATCTTTGCGGATTGGCCTAGTTTCGTTCACTTTCGTTGACGGATTATGAACGAAATCCAAACCGCCGAGCCGCCGCGGCGTCGCCCCAGGCGACGAAGGGTCCGTTGCGCAGATCGCCGCCGATTTTTCCATAGACGAGAGGAGCGCCCGTCAGATCGAAGACAACCCCGCCCGCCGCGCGCAGCACCGCGTCGCCAGCGGCGGTGTCCCATTCCATCGTCGGCCCGAACCGCGGATAGACGTCCGCCAGTCCCTCGCTGATCATGCAGAACTTGAGCGACGAGCCTCTCGAGCGACGCTCGGCGATCGGCAACGCCTCGAGGAAGGCTTCGGTCTTGGCGTCGCAGTGCGACCGGCTGGCGAGCGCGATCAGCGCGGCGGGCGCCTGGCGAACGCGGATGCGCCGTCGCAGGAGCGCAGCGGGCAGGCCGTCGCCGACCGGCGCATCGCAGACGAACGCCTGATCGCCACCGAACCACAGGCGCGCCAACGCCGGCGCATAAACCGCGCCAGCGACCGGCCTGCCCCTTTCAATCAGCGCGACATTGATCGTGAACTCGCCGTTGCGCGCGATGAATTCCCTCGTTCCGTCCAGCGGATCGACCAGCAGGAATCGTTCGGCGACGGTAACGCGATGTCCGGTCGCCGCCGCCTCTTCGGCGACGATCGGCGCCCGCGGGGCCGCGCGGGAGATACGGTCGCAGATGACCCTTTCGGCGTGCAGGTCCGCAAGTGTGACGGGACTGCCGTCGGACTTGGCGCGGACGTCGTCCCCACGCATGTAGACGTCCATCACTGCCGGACCGGCGGCCATCACGGCCTCGGCCAGGAAGAGCGCGATCTCATCGCGCGAGGACCGATCGAAGTCGAACGGACCCGCAATCGGGCTGGACGAACTCACAGGGGCTCCCTTCATGCGAAAACATAGACCCGCTGGCGAGCCGCAAGCCCGGTGTAAGGCAATCGTGGGAATGAGGCCAGATGGTGTCGCGGCGGGGGCGCGAATCAGCTAGAGAAACTCCAGCTTATCCATTCGCCGCATAGGCTGCTTGCCGCCGGTTCATCGGCATCGACCAGGAGGATCAGCCGCTTGACGACCGTCTCTCTCGCCCCGCTCGACCTCGCAGCGCTCATGAGCTCGCGGATCTGCCACGACGTGATCAGCCCGGTCGGGGCCATCGTCAACGGCCTCGAGGTGCTCGAGGGCGAAGAGGACGCCGACATGCGGTCGGTCGCGATGGACCTTATCAAAAAGAGCGCGATTTCGGCCTCGGCCCGGCTCCAGTTCTGCCGGCTCGCTTTCGGCGCCTCGGGGTCGCTCGGCGCGTCGGTCGACACCGGAGACGCCGAAAACGTCGCGCGCGGCCTCATCGGAAGCGAGCGAACAACCCTCAAATGGAACGCCGAACGGCGGCTCGCGCCGAAGAACGCCGTCAAGCTCCTGCTCAATCTTTGCCTCATCGCGGCCGGCGCCGCGCCGCGCGGCGGAGTCCTCACCGTCGACCTTGATGGCGAAGGCGGCACCCTGAGCATGAGGGTTGAAGCCAGGGGCGCAAACGTGCGCCTGTCGCACGCGGCGGCGGGTTTTCTGTCCGGCGCTCCGATCGAGACGGTCGATGCTCACTCGATCCAGCCCTATTACACGACCTTGCTCGCCCGAGAGTGCGGCATGGCCATCAAGGCCTCGACCGCGGCCGAGGTTGTGACGTTGACCGCGGCGCCCGCGCCCCACCCGGGTGTCCTCGCGAATCCATCGGAATCGCTCACAAAACTGGCGGGTGAAGTCGAGAGCGTCGGCCTCACGGATCCTGTCGCTCGTTAGCGGGCACAGCGGCCAGGCGCTATTCGCTGACCGGCGTCTCGTCGTCGACGGGGCTCGGGTCCCGGTTGTCGGGGTCGCCCTGAACAGTCTTGAAGCCGTAGGGAGACCTGAGACGGCGGCGCCGACCGCGGCCGGGAAAGCGACCCTCTCCAGATTCGCCGTCGTTGACGGACGTCGCCGCGCCCGGCGGGTCGACGGGCGTCTGGAGGGGTTCGGTTTCCGGCCCGGGCGACTCGCCTTCGGCGGGGCCCGGCCGCGGGCCCCCGGTGATGAACGACGGAAGCGCCGCTGGCCCCGCGCCCTCGGGGACGCCCTCGCGAGGAGGAGGCGGCGCGGCATCGCGATAGGGGCGGAACTCCCGCGGGCGGCCGTCCCGATTCTGCCTGTTGTCGCGATAATTGTCCGTTCGTTCGCCGAACGGGCGATCCGGACGGGGTCCGCGGTCCGGGAAGCGATTGCCTTGCCGATCCTGCCGATCCTGGCGATTGGGAAATCCGCCCCGGTCGCCCTGGCCCTGGCGGTCGGTTTCGAACGGCTGCCTCTCGATGTAGGGTTGCGGAGCGTTGGCGGCCGGGTTCGGCTGCGGCGGAAACGAATTCTGCTGGTTCTGGTATCCGGCGCGCTCCGAAGGCGAGGCGAACCGATCGGACGGGCCGCCGAAATCGTCGTCGTCGTCCAGATCCTCGATCTCGCCCTCGCCGCCCGTCCTTTGCTGACCGCCCTGGGCCAATGCCTGCGCGGCCTGAGCCGCAGCGATCAGACGGAAATAATGCTCCGCGTGCTGCAGGTAATTCTCGGCCGCTACCGGGTCGCCGCCAGTATGGGCGTCGCGGGCAAGCTGCAGGTATTTCTCCGCCACATGATGCGCGTTCCCGCGGATCTTGACGTCAGGTCCGTTGGACTCATAAGAGCGCGTCAAAGGGTTGGGGCCGCGACGGTTGTTGTTTGGCCGTCCGCGCATCCGCTTGTTCTGACCTGGTCTCATTGCTTTTTCCGATAGTTCGCTGTTGGGCCGCGCATCGTCTCGATCGACGCCCGGCGTGTAAGGGCTCCTTGCTCCGGCCGCATCGGCCGGCGGTCGCCGTCTTGCTTATCGCCCCCCGGACGAAAACCTCATCCCGTCCGCTCGATGTTCCGCTGCGCTGCGGGCCCCCGCGCTCCCGGCGCGGCGCACGGTCCCTGCCCGTAACAGGGTCGCTTGGTGAACCGTCGCGTCACAATTCTTAACGAAGACGAGCGCGCAACCGTCCAGGGCTGAAGTCGTTCGGGGCTGGGCAGGCTCTCGACGCCCAACGAAGCGGGCGTTTCAGTCCACCCCAGCGCCCCCGCGATTGCTCATCCGGCCGAGCCGGCCTGCGGCGATTCTCGAACGCAGAATACCCGGTTTTGCTCCCGTCGCCAAGCAGCGATTCTGCAGCTATCGGCTAAAACTTCCCTTGGGCGGCGGCGGAACGCTAGTTTGCAGCCTGTCCGGTCGCTGCGACCGGGGCTCGATACCCCTTTGGCGGATCGGTCAGCCATTCCCGGTCCGGCTCCGGACCTAACGCAGTCGACTTGCCCATTCCGACCCAATTCAGCGGATTCATCGCGCCCAGCATGGACGAGGAGCCGCTCGTGGTTTCGCACTGGCCATGCGGACAGGTCAAGGCCGGATCAACCTGATCCGATGCGCGGACGGTCACCGGCGCGTTCGGGAACGGGTGGGTGTAGCGCAGCCGCGCGTCCCCCTGTCCCGCAATCTCCTTTTTCGCCGCTTCCTTTTGGGCAGCCTTGCGCTGGGTCTCGACGTTCACCGGCCAGTCTGCGCCCGTCGCCACCGACGAACCGGGCGGCGGGAGATCAATTTTCGGGGGCACGACGATCTTTCCGTGTTCGCGATAATCGATCCGCGGCGGCTCCTCCTTGCCGAACGGGCTCAGACCCAGCCCACTGAAGATCGACCCAATGCCGACCCACAACGGCGCCGAGCCGTCGTCGCCCGCCCGGGCCGTAGTGGAGCCTATGAGTGCGGTCGTGATCGCGAACGCCAGCGCCGTTCCGCGAAATCCAAAATGCATTCGTTCTCCCCGCTCCTCGCCGTGGGCGAGCCCGCTCGCAGCCTCATTGCCGCGAATTCCGGCGATTCCATGACGGCCGTCGCATTCGATTCGGCCCTTATCGCACGTTACCCCTTCCAAAACCAAAAAACCTCAGTTCGCCCTCGGCGGCGATAAGGGCTCCTCCCGGCGGTCGGATGCGCGCGAACCAAACGCCAAGTCCAGCACCAACAGCACAACGCCGATGTTGATTGCGGCGTCGGCAAGATTGAAAACAAAGAAGTGGCGTCCGAACGCGTGCACATCCAGATAGTCGACAACGGCGCCGTGCGCAATGCGGTCGAGCGCGTTCCCGATAGCCCCACCAATGATCGCGCCCAGTCCCGCCGCCGCGAGATTGGTGCGGGAGCGCACGAGCCACCAGCCGAGCAGCGCCGTCGCCGCGAGGGTCAGGCCGAGGAGGAGAGCGAGACCTACGGCGGAGTTCTGGGCGAACAGGCTGAAGGAAATGCCCCGGTTCCAGCGTAGGGCGAGATCCAGAAATGGCGTCAACGCCGTCGAATCGGTTCCGTTCCCCGTCAACCGGGAAAGGACCGCGGCCTTCGCGGCCTGGTCGGCCGCAACCACGCCGACGGCGATCAAGCCGCCGAAAGCGCGCGGCCTCACGGCAGACGGCCAAGCGCCCTGAGCTCGCGGAGCGCCTCGGCGTCGCGCGGGCTCACGTCGGGAAAATCGGGCGAGGCCGTGGCTGGATCGAAATAGCGCCATGACCGGGCGCACTTGATCCCTCGCGCACGTTCGACGACGACAGCGACGTCAGGGAGTTCGGGAAGGCGAAAGGAGCCCTCAGGCGGGGGCCGCCGCGTCTCGATCGCAATATCCGATGTGATGCACACTTCGGCGAAGTCGACGCCGCGAAGCGCCTCGACATGCTCCGGCCGGCTCAGATAGACGCGGGGCGCGGCCTCGAGCGAGGACCCGATCTCCTTGTTGGCCCGCGCGATCTCGATCGCTCCGGTCACGACGAGGCGCAGGGCCCGGATCGTCTCCCATCTCTTCGCCAGCGGGTCGTCCCGCCAGTCGGAGGGGATTTCGGGAAACTGCTCCAGATGCACCGAGCGATGCGCCGGATCGCGGGACGACCACGCCTCTTCCGCCGTGAAAACGAGGACCGGCGCGAGCCAGATCGTCAGCGCCCTGAAGATCTGTTCGATCGCCTGGAGCGCGCCGCGCCGTTTGAGGCTGGACGGCGGCTCGCAATAGAGCGCGTCCTTGCGCACGTCGAAGTAGAACGCCGACAGGTCCGCATTCATGAACGCCGACAGCGCGGCGACGACGCGGGCAAAGTCGAAATTGGCGTAAGCCTCACGCACCCTGCCGTCGAGTTCGGCAAGCTTGTGCAGCATCAGCCGATCGAAGTCGCTCATCGTCGTGAGATCGACCTCGTCGCCCTTTTGGTGGCGCGCGAGCGTCCCCAGCATCCAGCGGAGGGTGTTGCGCAGTTTGCGGTAATTGTCGCCGACGACTTTCAGAATTTCGGGGCCGATGCGCTGGTCATCGCTATAGTCGACGCTCGCGACCCATAGGCGCAGGATATCGGCTCCGGACGCCGCGATGACGTCCTGCGGGAAGGTCTGATTCCCGAGGGACTTCGACATCTTCCGGCCCTTCTCGTCGAGGGTGAAGCCGTGGGTCAGCACGATGTCGAAGGGCGCTCGCCCGCGGGTGCCGCAGCTTTCGAGCAGGGACGACTGAAACCAGCCGCGATGCTGGTCAGAGCCTTCGAGATACATGACCTCGTCCGGTCCGCCGTCGACGACTCGACGGATGCCGGCAAGCCCCGGAAAATGCTTGGCGTCCTCGAGGACAAACGCGTGGGTCGAGCCGGAATCGAACCAGACCTCGACCAAGTTGTCGATTTTTTCATAGTCGTCGGCCTTGTGCCTGTTGCCGAGAAACCGCTCTTTCGCGCCCTCGGCGAACCAGGCGTCGGCACCTTCCTTCTCGAAGGCGTCGGCGATGCGCGCATTGACCTCCTCGTCGTAAAGCACTTCGTGGCCGCCCTTGTGCACGAAGATGGCAAGCGGCACGCCCCAGGCGCGCTGGCGAGACAGCACCCAATCGGGCTTGCTGAGCACCATACCCTTGATTCGGTTCTCGCCCGTCTTCGGCGCCCAGCGGGTCTTTTCGATCGCCTCGACCGCGAGCTCGCGCAGGGTCTTTCCGCCCGGCGCGTTGGCGAACGGCCGGTCCATCGCCAGGAACCATTGCGGCGTATTGCGGAAGATCACCGGCTTCTTCGAGCGCCAGCTGTGCGGATACTGATGCTTGAGCTTGCCGCGCGCGATCAGCGCGCCAGCGTCGACTAGCGCCTTGACGACAGCGTTGTTGGCGTCGCCGTTTTCACCCCTCTCGGTCAGCACGCGGCGCCCCATGAAGCCGGGCGCCTCTTCGGTGAAGACTCCGTCCTCATCGACCGTATAGGGGATGCGCGTGTCGATCCCGAGCTCCTGGAGCAGCCGGGTGTTCGCGGTCCAAAGCTCGAAGTCTTCGCGGCCGTGGCTCGGCGCGGTATGGACGAAGCCCGTGCCCGCGTCCTCCGTCACATGGTCGCCGGCGAGCAGCGGCACGACGAAGCCATAGCCATGGGCGTGCAGCGGGTGGGCGAGCGTCGAGCCGCCAAGGAAGTGCTCGCTCACCGGCGTCATGAACTCGAATTTGTCAACCTTCGCCGCTTTGAAGAACTCAGCGGCAAGGCTCTTCGCTACGATATACTTGTCGCCGACCTTCGCCCAATTTCCCGGCGGCGCGGCGGTCACTCTGTACAACTCATAGGCGGTTTTCCGTGAGTAGGCGACGGCGCGATTACCCGGAATCGTCCAGGGTGTAGTGGTCCAGATGACCACCTTGGGCGGATCGACTGAATCCGCTAGCTCCTTCGAGGCCCGATCAAACTCTGGAGCCAAGTCGATGCGCCCGCCAACCGACGCGATCGGAAACGCCACGTAAATCGTGTCGCTGACATAATCCTCGTATTCGATCTCGGCTTCGGCCAGCGCCGTCTTCTCGACCACGCTCCACATCACCGGCTTCGAGCCGCGGTAGAGCAAATCGCTCTTGGCGAATTTCATGATCTCACGGGCGATCTGCGCTTCCGCCGGATAGCTCATCGTCGAATAGGGATGCTCCCAATCGCCGACGACGCCGAGGCGATTGAACTCCTCGCGTTGCACGGAGAGCCAGTGCTCCGCGTATGCCCGGCATTCG
>JAFAHO010000239.1 GCA_019237205.1 Hyphomicrobiales bacterium | reverse complement strand
TTATCATCGTCGACGACGTCACCAAAGAAATCGTATTCACGGAACAGGCGAAAGAATCCGAATGCCCACTGGACCCAAAGGCGAGCGGCGCCCCGCCGACCTGATCGGCAACGCCGTGAAGGTCATGCGCATCGCAGCTTGAGGATTGTTGCCTGGAGGACACGAAGGACTCCCCGACGGACGCCTTTCCCTCGAAGCCGAGCGGCTCAGACACGCACGTCTGGGGCGCTCAGTTCTCTCTCGCCAGGGCGCTGTCTACGCGTGACACCAATGGTAATGAACGTGGCCGTAGCGGTCGCGGTAATGGCAACGGTACCCATGTCCGCCGAGGGGTGCGCCGGGGGCAGTCGCCGCCGCGCCGACTACGCCGCCGACGACCGCTCCAACCGGGCCGCCAACCACGGCGCCGGTAACCGCGCCGCCCGCCGTGCCTACGGTTTGCGTAGGAGTGGCGCAGGCCCCGAGCACAAGACATCCCAGCGCTACAAAAGCGATTTTGTTCATCCCGCGATCCTCCTGCCGACACCGACAATCAATAACATAAAAAAGCGGCCCTTGTTCCGCTGACTACTACCTCGGCGTCGGCCTGCGCCAGCCGGCGGCCTTCCTGGCGACGTCGGAGCCATCGCGGCGTCAAAGCGGTCCCCGATATGGCGGCGCAGTCCCGCCGATCGGCGGCTTCTTCATGACGACGTAGCCCGCGCCCTCGAGGTAGCGGACAAGCCGCTCGGCCGTGATCGCCGCCATGTATTCATCCGCCTGGTGGACGCGCTTGCGCCCTTCAAACCGCAGGGCGAAGGCGAGGGATTCGGCGAGTTCTTTGGGATCGGCGGGCTTTAGGTCGGCTTCGTCGGGCATCGGCGGACGGTTAGCCGGAAGATGGGAACGGAGCAAGAACGCCGCCGGGGGACGTCGGCGAGACATGCGCGGGGACAAGACGGGGACGCTCGGGCGGGCAGCGTCAGAGAGAAGAAAGAAGTAGGTCGGGCGCGTCCTGGAAGGGCGGCCTGGACGGAAATGCTGAAATCCGGGCCGCCAATGGCGGTCAGTCCCCATCGGGCTTGTACGCCAAGAATAGTAACGGACGAAAATCGTTTCGGTTGCATGACGGGAGTTACGCCAATTTGGCCCATCGAAAACAGCACAACGGGCTCGCAAAACGAACGGCCGCCGAGTCGCCCCGACGTCCGGTCTGGCCGACGATGCTGGCAGCGCCGGGGAGTGCGCTTTTTAGGCTTGTCCCCGGCCTGCACTTCCGTATTGGCGGCAGGCCCTCACCGCCCCCCGACGGCCTGCTGCTCTCACGGCCCGGTTACGATTTGAGGGGGTTAACGTTTTACTGGACACCTCCCCGAAATTGCCTCTAGTCTGAGATGCTGCGGGGTGGGCGACCCTCGGGTTAGAGATCGCAGTACGGTGCGGATCGGGACACCGTCTTCGCCGGGCGGCTCAGGCAAGCCGGCGCCTGAGCCGCGCTGGTGCGCTCCTGACGGTCTCAAGCCGCGTCGAGTGCGAAACAGCCAGTCATACCCAATTGCTCGCTTGTTCGTGACCACTCGTTGAAGGCGACGTAGCGGACAATCGCAATGTGCAAAAATGCGGTCATTCGCCGACGGTTTGGGGAACGGGTCAAGTCGACCCATTGCGGGCTTTCGAGAGCGGCCTGCTACGAGCGGTGAGCCCTGTTAAGCTGCCGTAGGCGCTATGAGCGCGGTGGGCCAGGCGCGGGCCGCCCCGAGACGGACGCTGCGTTGGCTGTCGGGCCCTAATTTAATTGATTAGCGTCCTCCCGCCCCGGCGTCATCGACTGACGGACAATGATCTCGATGTCGCCCCGCCGGATCCCGATGTCGCTGAGCTCGCGGTCGCTGAGTTGGCTGAGCTCTCGGACCGCGTCGCGATACCGACGCCAGGCGGCAAGCTTCTCGGCAATCGTCTTTGAAGTGGCCATTTCCGTCTCCCATTCGCGGTGGCGTCATCAGTCCTTGTCCGACTCAAGCAAGGACGACTTACCGCTGCTCTTGCGAAGCGAGTCGGACGATCGAGTGGATATCAGCGCGATCGATGCCGATGTCGTGCAGTTCACAATCCGTGTAGTCCGAGAGCTCCCGGACGACGTTCCAGTACGTCTGGCGAGCGCGGAAGAAACGTATCAACGGCAAAATCATAGCGGCCTCCATTCTTAAAAGTTGCGATGCTTGTTACGTTCCGATTTATAATAAGGGGCAGCTGCCGAGAAAATTACGCCGTCGTATCTCGCAGGTAGCCTTTTCGTGAAAGGGTCTGACCCTAGGTATGGGCAAGCGCAAATCGGAAGGAGCATGCGGAGCCGGGGTGGGCGCTCGACGAAGCTCATAGCCGAGCGAGCGCCGGGCGCGAGCCGCCGCGGCGAGCGACATTCCAAGAAAAACCGATCGATGTCACTTACTGCGAGAGGGCGTCCGCATTTTCGGCGCGAGGAGGGGCGCTGTGGGTCTGAGGAGCTTGGGAGCAATGGTCCGCGTCGATCGCGCTAAGCCGGGAGCCGACACCTTCAAAAGGGAGGATGTCGCCGAGTCGGGGCGTGCGGAGGAAGACCTTCAGGAAACAAAAGAGCTATTCGGCGTTTTAGTCGAATCCGCGCTCACCGGCATCTATCTTATCCAGGACGACCGGTTTCGGTACGTGAATCCGGCCGCGGCAAAGATGTTCGGCTACACAGCCGCGGAGATGATGAACAATCTCAGCCCGCTCGATGTTGTCCATCCCGCTGATCGCCCTCTGGTGCAGGAGAATCTCCGTCGCCGGATCGACGGCGAGTTCGTAGAGGCGCACTACCAGTTCCGCGGACTGCGCAAGGACGGCTCCTCATTCTCCGTCTTGGTGCAGAGCCGTTCAATCCAGCTCGCTGGCAAGATCGGCGTGATGGGGACGCTGGTCGACAACAGCGACATCCAACGCGCGATGGATAAGTTGCGCGAGAGCGAAGCGAAGTCGGAAGAGATGCAGCGCCTCGCGCATGTCGGCTGGTGGGAAGCGGACTTTCGCACCGAGCGCATGTCTCTTTCGGAAGAAGTCTGCCGGAGTTTCGGGGTGCAGCCAGACGACCTGCCCGCATGGCGCGGGCGCTGGCTGGAGCTGGTTCATCCGGAGGACCGGGCAAGAGCGGCTGAAGCAGCCGCAGCCTCGGTGCGCGGCGGTCCTCGTCTGGACGTCGAGTATCGAGTGGTCCGCCCCGACGGAGCCGTACGAATCGTCCATATTCGGGGCAATGTGACTCGTGACGGGTCAGGCCGGCCTCTGCGCCACTTCGGCGTCCTGCAGGACATCACCGAGCTGAGGCGGGCAGAGGACGAGCTGCGCGCGAGTGAAGAACGCTTTCGCGCCCTCGTTCAATTCTCCTTCGACGTCTATTGGGAGACCGACGCCGAGCATCGCTTCATTCGCCAGGAGTACGTTAGAGACTTGGCCGACACGCCTGCCCCCGGCGCCGAGATCGGCAAGACCCGTTGGGAAGTGCCCTACCTTGAGCCCGACGAAGAAGCCTGGCGTCGGCACCGTGAGACGCTTGACGCCCACCTGCCGTTTCGCGATTTCGAGCTCGTTCGACCCACGCCCGACGGCGGTAGGCGGTACGTGTCTGTCTCGGGTCTGCCGGTTTTCGACCAGGCAGGGCGCTTCGTCGGCTACCGCGGTGTCGGGCGGTCCACAACCGCGCAAAAGCGGGCGCAAGAGGCGTTGCGCGAGATGCAGGCGCAGGTTCGGCGCCTGGTCGAGGCGAATATTATCGGAATCGAAACCTGGCATGTTGACGGTCGTATCCTTGAGGCCAACGACGCGTATCTCCGGATCCTCGGTTACAGCCGCGAGGATCTGGTCTCAGGATTGTTGCGCTGGCCGGATCTGACACCGCCGGAATCGCTCGACATCTCTTTTGCCCGGTTTGAAGAGGTGAAGAGGACTGGAATCTGGCAAACACACCAAAAGGAATACTTCCGCAAGGACGGCAGCCGCGTGCCCGTGCTCATCGGCGCGACCCTCCTCGATGAAGAACGGGGCGTGTCGTTCGTGGTCGACCTGACGGAGCAGAAGCGCGCCGAAGACGCGCTGCGCGAGGCACAGATGCAGCTCGCGCACGCGAACCGCCTCGAGACGATGGGGCAACTCACGGCCTCGATCGCCCATGAGGTGAACCAGCCGATCGCCGCGACAATGACCAACGCACAAACGGCGCTTCGCTGGCTCAGTTTTGACCCGCCCAATATGGACGGCGCCCGCGAGGCGCTCGACAACATCGTTAGGGATGCCGCCCGTGCGGGGGACGTCGTGCACCGCATTCGCAATCTCACCCGAAGAGCGCGGACGCCGCACGATCGCCTCGAGATCAACGCCGCGGTCCAGGAGGTGATCGAACTGACCCATACGGAAGCGATGAGGAACGGCGTGTCGGTGCGGACCGAGCTTGCAGAAGGCCTGCCGCCCGTTCGCGGCGACCGGGTCGAGCTGCAGCAAGTCGTCTTGAACCTGATCCTCAACGCCGTCGAGGCCATGAGCGGCATGAGCGAGGGCCCGCGCGAATTGCGGATCGCAACCAGCAAGACCGACGCGGGCGACATCCTCGTCGCGGTGAGCGATTCCGGCCCGGGGCTCGCGCCGGCAGTTCAGGAAAACCTCTTCAAGGCCTTCCATACGACAAAGCCGAACGGCTTGGGCCTCGGTCTGTCGATCTGCCGTTCCATCGTCGAGAGCCACGGCGGGCGCTTGTGGGCTTCCGCCAACGCGCCGCGGGGCGCCGTTTTTCAATTCACCTTGCCGGTTTAGGCTGGGTCCTGGCGCAAACTTGTCGGCGGCTGTCGCAAGGCGGGATATTGGATAAGCGCTTCTCCGTCGGTTGAACCCGATCCCCAATGCGTGGCGACATCGTTCAGAACTCAAGGCCATTCCGCAGGTTGCGCCTAGTCCCACCGGTCGGATGGGAACGCCTCCTATCCGCCCGTTTCTTGCCATTCGGCCAACTGTCGCTTCCCGCCCGAAGCAGGCCTTGATCGAGGCGCCAGCAGAGCGTCGCGAAGGGTGGACAGCGGACGTCCATCGACAATCGACGTCCAGGCTTCACGGATGGAAACCTCAAAGCCCGGAAGCGGTCGATTCAGGCGGTCGACCATGTCCTTATGTGGGCCCCCGCCGGACTACGGAGACATCGCTGCATCGACCGCGTCGGCGGCGCGCCGCATCAGCAGGTTGCGTTCGCGCGTGTTGCCCGCCAGCGCCGCGGCCGCTGCGAATTCGGCGCGCGCTTCCTCGTAGCGGCCGAGCTTGTGGAGCAGGTCGCCTCGCACGCTTGGCAGCAGGTGATAGCCCTTGAGCACGCGCACAAGCCGGTTGACGATCGCCAGCGCCGCTTCTGGTCCCTCGGCCATGCCGACGGCAACCGCGCGGTTGAGATCGACGATTGGCGAGCGCACGATCGCCGCCAGCTCCGCATAAAGTCCTGAAATGCGCGACCAGTCGGTATCGCCCGCCGTCCTCGCCTGGGCGTGGCAGGCAATAATCGCCGCCTGCAGGGCGTAAACGCCGCCCTCTCCGCCGAGTTCACGCGCTCGCCCAAGCGCCTGCATCCCCCGCAGGATCTGGAACTGGTCCCAGAGTGCGCGGTTCTGGTCCAACATAAGGATTGGCTCGCCCGCTGCGTCAATACGCGCCGCAGTGCGCGAGGCGTTCAGCTCCATCAAGGCGAGCAGCCCATGGGCTTCGGGCTCGTGCGGCGCGATGGAGGCGAGCACGCGAGCTAGGCGAAGCGCCTCATTGCAGAGCTGGGGACGCAGCCAGTCCTGGCCGGACGCCGCGGTGTAGCCTTCATTGAAAATGAGGTAGACGACCTCAAGCACCGAGGAGAGCCGCTCCGAGAGCTCCTCGCCGCGTGGGGTCTCGTAGGCCAGCCCCGATTCCGAAAGCGTCCGCTTTGCGCGCACGATCCGCTGCGCGATCGTCGCGTTTGGGAGCAGGAAGGCCCTCGCGATCTCTTCGGTCGTCAGTCCGCAGATCATCCGCAGCGCCAGAGCTGCGCGAGCCTCACGCGACAGACACGGGTGACAGGCTGTGAAGATGAGCCGAAGCAGTTCATCGCCGATGTCGTCGTCCAGAGCGGAGTCCAGGTCTGGCATCGCCTGCTGCTCCTCCTCCATGTCCCGGGCGATCATCTCGTGCTTGCGCTCAAGCATCCGGCCGCGCCGCAAGTGATCCAAGGCCCGGCGCTTGGCGCTCGCCATCAGCCAGGCGCCGGGTTTTTCTGGAACGCCTGTCACGGGCCACCGTTCGAGGGCGGCCAACAGGGCTTCCTGCGTCAGATCTTCGGCCAGCGGCACGTCGCGCAGCATCCTCGCCAAGCTGGTAATCAGCCGGGGCTGCTCGATCCGCCAGACGGCCAGGAGCGCGCGACGGGCGTCAGCGGCCGTCATGGCCGCCGACCTGGCCTGACGGCTCTTGGCCTCAAGAGCCACTCGAGGCAAACGCGCGAAGTTCGCACACCCCTTCCCAACCCGGAAAGAGATCCTTGTGGAGCTGCATGTACTCCGTCGCCGAGGCTACAGCCTCATCTTTGCCCGGCAGCTCGAAGATCGTGTAGCCACCGATGACCTCCTTGGCCTCCACGAAAGGGCCGTCGACGACGCCGAGCTGCCCGCACGCGATGCGCACTTGTGCGCCCATGGCGAGAGGCGTCAGCCCGCCCATGTCAAGCAGGCGGCCGGCTTTGATCTCCCGGTCGGCGAGCTTGTTCATCGCCTCCAGAAGTTCCGGCGTCGGAGGCCCGGGGTGGGCGGATTTGACTATGAACATGAAGCGCATCTGAGAACTCCTCCTGCGGCGAGCCGCCGGCGCCATCGCTGCTGAACTGTCTCGCCAGAAGAAGTCGACGAACAAGCCCCCGGCAGATCGACATCCACTCTAAAGAAAACCACGCCCGGCTCTAAAGACGAGGCGCGAGTGAATGGGTCGATCGGCCAATCCCATCAACGTCGACGGCTTGTCCAATGCCGTGAGTCCGTCGCCGCGTCAATTTGGCGGCTTGGAGGCCACTCGCGTTTTTTTGAGGCAGTGGGCTCACATCCACCGAGGGTCGAGGGCGGCGGAATCGTCTTTTGCCGCCCTCTGCGGCTGTTGTTCCGGCCGCAGTGAGATTCGACTTGCTCGGCTATGGCCGCGCAACATCCACCTCGATACCCAGGTGTCGGGCTGCACGCTCAAGTTTGGTGTGGTCAGTAGCAGCTGAACCGCCCGCGGCTTGCCTGGCGCCGGTCGATCAGCACCGTCTTGTGGACGCGACCCTTTAGTGCTTCTGGACCTCGGCGGAATGCAGACTCTTCACTTCGGCCAAGGATCTGGAGAACATCTGCTATGGTGTTGTCGCCAACCGCAATTCGACCTTACCCCGATGCCGCCATTTCCCGACCTGCCGAGCCGGATCCGGCTCATTCTCTGGTACACCCGCATCGTCAGTGCTATCGTACCCGCGGGGGCGGTTGCAAGATTGGCCCCGGGATCTTGTCGGGAACGATCATTAACCTCATCATCCAGCTGATCGCAGTCGGCGGCATCGCCGGCGGGTCGCTGCTCACCGCGCTCATTCCGATGCTCGCGGGCGGCGCAAACGGCGTCGGCATCGGCGCATATGTTGGCCAGCTTGTCGGTGGCGGCGTATCGGGCGCAATCGTGACCGCGATTGTCGGCGTGATCATGAACAACATGAGGAAGGCTTAGGCCGCGCTGACAAGCCAGCAAGTTCGGGCTGCCCGCGTTCTTGCCCGCAACCTCGAACCTTTTCCGGAGCAACAGTCAATGCCGAAGATGAAGACCTCAGCTCATCGCACTCCTTGGACCAAGGAGGACGTGAGCGAGCTCAAGGCACACTCGAAAGCACGGACACCTCTTCCCGAGATCGCCA